>NZ_CP088156.1:6926807-7228615 GCF_021088345.1 Bradyrhizobium ontarionense
ATGATCATGAATTAACGGCGTCAGGTTAAGTCGTGCAGGACAAGGCATGGTCGCTGGTCATGGCGAATGGGTCAAAGGAATGAATATCGTCGCCGCGGCCAGACGGGTGCTCAACAACCTCGGCTTCTGGCTCACCGCGCTGGGGCAGGAGGCGATGGACCTGTCGCTGCGCACCCATGCGGACTTTCGCACGCGCATCGTCGAAAGTCCGGGCACGACGCTGGACGATGCGGCGCTGGACGCGCTGGTCACCGATCTGCGCGCCGTCGCGGGAAAGACACTGCCAGCTGGCGATCTCACCTACGGCATCTTCTCCGGAGAGCGCGAGGCGCTGGCCCGCGCCATCGTGACGCTGGTGTCGGACGAGGCGAGCGGCCGGCCGATCGCCTTCAATGCGCTCGCGGTGATGCAGGTCGAACGCGACGGCGAGACACAGCAGGTGATCCATCTCGGGCTGGTGATGGTCGATCCCGACGCGCGCGGCAAGGGCCTGTCCGGCGTGCTCTACGGCCTGACGACGCTGCTGCTGTTCATTCGCGACGGCCTGCGGCCGAAATGGATCTCCAACGTCACGCAGGTGCCGGCGGTGGCCGGCATGGTCTGCGAGACCTTCTCCGACGTGTTTCCCTCGCCACTGCCGCAGGCGCGGCGGAGCTTCGCCCATCTCGAGCTCGCGCGCGGCATCGTGCGGGCGCATCGCGCCGTGTTCGGCGTCGGCGGCGAGGCCGGCTTCGACGAGGAGCGTTTCGTCATCACCAATGCCTATACCGGCGGCTCGGACGCGCTGAAGAAGACCTTCGACGACGCGCCCAGGCATCGCGACGAGATCTACAACGGCTTCTGCGCGCGCGAGCTCGACTACGCCAGGGGCGACGATCTGCTGCAGCTCGGCCGCATCGATCTCGCGGCTGCCCGCCGCTACGTCCTGCGCGAGCTTCCCTCGGGCTCGCTGCCGGCGCTGCTGGCGACCTCGGCCGTGCTGGCGCTGCAGCGGCTGGTGCTGCCGCTCGTTCACTGGTTCGACGACAGGCGTACCTTCGGTACGCTGCGCTCGCGCCTGCCGTCCGGCGAGCGCTTGCCATGACGCCGGGCATCACCGCCGATTCCATCGTCAACCTGTGCGGTGCGATCGGCCTCGCGGTCGCCGCGGCGATGCTGTATCGGCGCGACCCGCGGGGACCGCTGACGGCGCGGCTCGTGGTCATGCTCGGACTGGTCGCGACGCTGTTCCTGCTGCGCGGCGTCGCCTGGTGGACCGGTGATACCACGCTCGATCGCATCTCGCTGGTTCCGGCGTCGCTCGTTCCGCTCGCTGCGCTGGTCGTCACCGAAGGCCTGCTGCGCCGGCATGCGCAGCGCCGGCTGAAGGCCGCCGCGCTGGTCGGCGGCGTCGTGCTCGCCATCGCCGGTGCCTTCGGCCCGGTCGCGTTCGAAAATCTCCATACAGTCGTGCTGTCGGCGTTTCAGCTCGCAGGCTTTGCCGTCTGCGCGCTGCTGCTGATCGGCCGCGATCGCGCGGGGCTGCTGGCCTGGGAGAACCGCGCCATCGACCGCATCGCCTTCGGCGCCATCATCGTCATTCCCTTCATCATCACCGATTTCCGCGTGCTGGCGCCGGACATGCCGGTGCGGCTCGGCGCATTGGGCGCGCTGCTCGCGGTCACCGCGATCCTGATCGCCGGCGCCAGTGCGGAGACGCAGCGCCGGGGCCTGTGGCTCACCTTGCTGCGCCTCGCCGGCTCGGCGCTGCTCGGCGCCGCCGTGGCCGCCTTGTCGCCGGACGTCGATGCGGCGCAATTGATGCGCTATTGCGCAGTCGCAATGGCCGGCGTGCTCACCATCGGACTGATGACCGATGGCCTGCGCGCGGTGCTGGACGCGCGCGAGCCGGGCGTGCTGGACTCGATCGGCGCCTCGAACGCCACGACGCGCGACGCGTTGATCAGCGAGCTTGCGCGGCAGCCGATCTTCGAGAGTGCCCGCCGCTATCGCGAGCCCGAGCTCGCCGCCTATGATCCACCGCTGCTGCGCGACTTTCTCGCCGCACGGCGCGTGCTGCGCCGCGCCGATGCACCGTGGGGGTGGGCGGCGACCGATCCCGCCGTGGAGCGCATGGTGGCGCTGATGGCGGCGCGCCACGCCACGCATGTGATCGTGCTGTCGCACCAGCCGGTCGATCTCATCGTGCTCGCGGTCTCGGTCATCGCGGCGGACCCGGCCACCGAGACTGCGCTGGCGTTGGTGCGGCGCCTGCTGGTGCAGGCGCCGGAGGCTCCAAAGGATCACGCCCACATGTGATGGTGCGCCATGTCCATCATCGGTCCGTCCATGACGGCTGTCGCAGCGCCAGTGCTGGCATGTGACGCCGGCGCGGCGCTCGGCAGCATGATCACGTTCGAGGCCGGCGCCGCGGCGATCGCCGCCAGCATCGCCGCGGCATCGGCGTTGCTGGCGCCGCCCGTGGTCGCCAGCACCTGCGCCGTCGTGGTGCCGTCGACATTGTAGGCGCCGCCGTTGACCGGGATGTTGTTGCCGCCGACATCGGCTGCGTTCTGGTGCATCTGGTCGGCGGCTGCGGCGACCAGCGCCTTGTTGCCGGTCTGAAAGCCTTCGAGGATCTTGGCGATCTCGGCGCCGAGCGTGCTCCGGTCGCCGAGCAGCTCGTTGTCGAAGCGGGCCTGGAAGATGCCGCCTTGCGCCGCGTCGAAATCGGTGACGTCCTTCTTGAACGTCATCAGGTCGGCGGTGACCTGCGCCATCGCCGCTGCATCGCCGGCCTTCACCGCGGCGATCGCGGCCTGGCCGAGTGCGTTCGACTGCGCGATGAACATGGCCCAGAAATCGGTCTGCGCCTGGTTGTCCTGATACGCCGGGGTCGGATTGAGGAAGTCGCCGAAGCCGGTCCAGCCGTTGAGGCCGTTCTGCTGCGCCATGTTGGCGAGGTTGGTGTCGCCGGCGACGATGTCGATGATGTCGAGGAAGTCATCGTTCAGCGCGCGGCCGATGTCGACATTGCTGGCGGCGCCGTTGATGTGGGTGTTGACGAGCGCGAGCTGGTCGATGATGGCGAGCGCATGCACGCCGGTGAGGCCGCCGAACTGCAGCGGATTGGCGGCGACGAGTGCGTTGAGGCCCGCGATCAGCGCGTCGACGTCGTCCTGGATGATGTCGGCATTGCTGCCGTTGACGCCGCCGAGCAGCCGGTTGGCGGCATCGTTGAAGATCAGCCCAAGCTCGGCCAGCGTGCCCTTCGCGGCGGTCGCTGCCGTCGTCCCCTCGGGCAGCAGTGCCGGCGCCTGCAGGAAGCCGGTGACGCCGTCGGCATTGGTGGCCTGGCCAGCGAGGTTCGCGTCCCTGTTGACGACATTGAGGATGTCGAGATGGGCGGTGCGCAACGCCGCCTCGGCCGCGGCGATGCTGCCGAACCCGCCGCCGCCGGTCACCGAGGCGTTTGCGGCGTCGAGCGCGACCGTGATGTCGGCGAGGATGGTGTTGACGTTGGCGAGCGTCTGGCCGCTGAACTGGCCGGCGGCGATGGCCGCCTTGAGGCCGTCCTGCACCACGGTGAGATCACCGGTGTAGTTGAAGACGCTGCCGAGCCCTTGCCCGCCTTCCTCGACGGCGTTGCGCCACAGTCCGCCCTCGAGGAAGCGCGTGGCGTCGTTGAACACGACGCCGAGATCGGCGAAGCCGAGCGCGGGCGGCGTGGGCGTGGGAGGAGGCGGGGTCGGCGGCGGCGGTGTCGGGGCCGGTGGCGCCGGCTGGCAATGATGGTTGTGGTGATTGTGGTGATCGTGATGGTGGTGGCTGTCGTGATGGTGACGATGATGGCGCGTCATGTCCGACGTACTCCCCTGGGCTACGCCGCAACGCGAATCGGCCGACGCTTGGGAGGTCGCGGCTGATCGGGGGCGTGTGATGCCGCCATCTGCCGATGTCTTCGTGGCTGCTTCGCGCAGTGTTTGTGAAATGCGTCTGCGTCAGATTGTCGTGCGGCGTGCCGGCCCGCGCAGCGCGCTCGCTGCGACATCGCGGAGCTTGACGGTCGCGCGACGACTGCCGCGAGGCGGCTCCGCGGATGCCGCGACGGTGGCAAATGCGCGAACGATAACGCTTCCATTGCACCGATTCGATCGCGCGCGACGGAGAGGTCGCACGCGCGGAGCGTCTTGCGACGATCCGACGCGTCGGGGAACCCGCGGCGCGACGCGTCGGCTACGACACGCCGCTGCCCGGACGCGGCAGGATCATGGCGATTTCTTTGCGAAGGCGGCGAACGCATCAGCATGGTCGGCATGCCAGCGCGACAGTGGCGGACGGTTCTCGACGAGATCGCCGGCGGCCCACAGGATGCGCCGCTCGTCGAGCGCGCGCGGTACGTCGTTGTCGGGACACAGCACGTAGAAGTCGCCGGCCGCGACGCGCTCCAGCATGAAGTCGACGGTCTGCTCCGGCGTCCACGCGCCCGCGGGCTTCTCGACCCGGCCATTGGCGGTCAGCGGCGTGAACACGAAGCCCGGGATGAACAGATGCGCCGTCGCCTTGCAATCAGCCGTGTTGCGCAGCTCGTGCTGCAGCGCCTCGGTGAACGCCTTCACGCCGGCCTTCGACACGTTGTAGGCGGGATCGCCGGGCGGCGTGGTGATGCCCTGCTTGGAGCCGGTGTTGATGATCAGCGCCGGACGGCCTTGCGCGATCATGTCGGGCGCGAACACTTGCGACCCGTGGATGATACCCCACAGATTGACGCCGAGAATGCGCTGCCAGTTCTCCTGCGGGCCGAGCATCTTGCTGCCCGGCTGGATGCCGGCATTGTTCATCAGCACGTCGACCGCGCCGAAGCGGGTCCGCACCGCCTGTTCCAGATCGATCACGTCGTTGCGCCGGCTCACATCCACCTTGACGGTCATGATCCTGGCCTCGCCGCCCTTGGCCACGGCGATGAGCCGCGCGCGCGCCTCGCGCAGCCGCGTCTCGTCGGCATCGGCGATGCAGACGTTCATGCCGAGATCGGCAAAGCGCATTGCGGCCGCAAGGCCGATGCCGGAGGCGCCTCCGGTGACGACGGCGGTGTGGTCGGGGGCGAGGGCAGGGTGGGACACGGCGTTTCTCCGGTAGGGCGATGGACGATTGGTCTATGACGTTTCGGCGCGGCCGCAAGATCATCGGCCGCCGGCGTCACAGGTCTTCCAGACAGAGCTTTGCGGCTGCAACGCGCGACGCGTTCGGCTGGTTGCAGGTCGGCGTGATCCCGGATGGACCTGGCTACGACGCGGCCTTGCTGCCGCGGGCCTTCTTCGGCTTCTCGATGTCGTTGCGCAACGCCGCGAGATCCTTCTTCACCGCGTTCGCAGCGTCGCGCTCGATACGGCGGTAACGTTCGACCA
Organism: Bradyrhizobium ontarionense; assembly: GCF_021088345.1. Taxonomy (NCBI): domain Bacteria; kingdom Pseudomonadati; phylum Pseudomonadota; class Alphaproteobacteria; order Hyphomicrobiales; family Nitrobacteraceae; genus Bradyrhizobium; species Bradyrhizobium ontarionense. The sequence goes on from NZ_CP088156.1 coordinate 6,932,195, forward strand.
ACTGCTCGCCGAACGGCGTCAGCGCCGCGCCGCCGCCATTCTTGCCGCCGGTCTGCCGCGCCACCGCGGGCTGGCGGCACACCCGGTTGATCTCGTCGACGAGGTCCCAGGCCCGCTTGTAGGACATCTCCATGGCGCGGCCGGCGGCCGAGATCGAGCCGTGCCTGTCGATGTTCTCCAGCAGCGCGATCTTGCCCGGCCCGATCCGGCTGCCGCCATCGAGATCGATGCGCAGGCTGAGGGAAGGAAGGGCGCTCGGTTTCGGCATGGATGGTCTGCTCGCGCGGAGGTGAGGCGGACATTGCCACTATCACCTTTTGCGAACAAGATGACCGCAATCCACAAACCGCATGATGGAAATCGGGGGAGAAATGCTGCCTGCGCTGTTTTCACCGCTTAACGTTGGTCCCTATCACCTGAAGCATCGCGTCGTGATGGCGCCGCTGACCCGGATGCGCGCCGACAAGGCGACGCTCGCACCGCGGCCGTTGAACGTCGACTATTATGCCCAGCGTACGACGCCGGGCGGGCTGATCATCGCCGAGGCGACGCCGGTGCTGCCGACCGGCACCGGCAGTCCGAACGTGCCCGGCATCTACAGCGAGGCGCAGATCGCCGGCTGGAAACCTGTCGTCGACGCCGTTCATGCCAGGGGCGGACTGATCTTCCTGCAGCTCTGGCATGTCGGGCGCGTCTCGCATTCCTCGTTCCAGCCGGGCGGGTTGCTTCCGGTGGCGCCGTCGGCGATCGCGATCGGCGATGATCTCAAGGCGATGACATCGGATGGCAAGGTCGTGCCTTACGAGACACCGCGTGCGCTCGACACCGACGAGATCCCCGGCATCGTCGCGGCCTACGGCCAAGCCGCGCGCAACGCGCTCGCCGCTGGCTTCGACGGTGTCGAGGTGCACGGCGCCAACGGCTATCTGATCGAGCAGTTCCTGCAGACGCGCACCAACCAGCGCACCGACCGCTATGGCGGCGGAATCGAGAACCGCAGCCGCTTCCTGCTCGAGGTGACGCAGGCTGTGATCGATGCGTGCGGCGCCGACAAGGTCGGCGTCCGGCTGTCGCCCTACGGCATCGCCAACGGCTCCGGCGAGCCCGAGCCGATGCCGCTCTATACTCACGCAATCCAGGCATTGAACAATCTCGGCATCGCCTATCTGCATCTGATCGAGCCGCGCTCCTCCGGCGCCGGTCGCGCCGACGTCAACTGGCAGAACGTGCCGTCGGCGCTGCAGCTGTTCCGGCCGATCTGGAAGGGCGTGCTCATCGGCGCCGGCGGCTTCACCGGCGAGCCGGCGGAGGCGGCGATCAAGGCCGGCCATGCCGACGCCATCGCGTTCGGCCGCTACTTCATCTCCAATCCGGACTTGCCGCGCCGGCTGCAGCACGGCTGGCCGTTGACGCCGTATCACCGCCCGACCTTCTATGGCGGCGACGCCAAGGGCTATATCGATTATCCGGTCTATGACGAGATGGCGCCCGCTTAGCTCGACTGCGTCACAAGAGCTGAGCAGTCGCGTTTTCATTGTCATTCCGGGGCAATCGTCCATGCGCAGGCGCGAAGCGGCTGCGTGTTGACGATTGAACCCGGATTGACGCCGTGGATGGATGCTTGCCATGCCCAAATCCTCACCTCCCGCCGGCATCGCCTCCGGCCAATGCCTGTGCGGCCGCGTCGCCTTCGAGATCGACGTCCCGGCGCGCTGGGCGTGGCATGATCATTCGGCGCCCAGCCGCCGCGCCCATGGCGCGGCCTACGCCACCTATGTCGGAAGCTGGCGCAAGCGCCTTCGCATCACCTCGGGTGCGGATGCGATCACCCGCTACGAGGACGATAGCGCGAAAGCCACGCGCAGTTTCTGCAGCACCTGCGGCTCGCCTGTGTTCTATCAGCGCGCTCGCTCGCCGCACATGGTGAACATCCCGCGCGCGCTATTTGCAGCACGAACCGGCCGCGAGCCGCTCTATCACGTCGCCATCGAGGAGGCGCCCGACTGGGCCTATATGGGCGCGCCGCTGATGCCGCTGAAGGGATTTCCCGGCGTGGTCTGGCAACGCGCGCAGCGTAGGAAGCGCGGCTCGCGCGAAGGAATGTTCTGACGCGGATGTCCGTACATCACTCCCATGGGCGCGCCGTTCAAAACATGATCGGAAAAAGTCTCTCCGCTGTCATTGCGAGGAGCCGTAGGCGACGAAGCAATCCAGACTGCCGCTGCGGACACACTCTGGATTGCTTCCGCCTTCGCCCGTTGGGCTTCGGCGGACACGTCGCTGCGCTCGCAATGACGCGGTGAGAGTTTGTAAAACAAATAAGACCCGTTGCTCGGAGGGAAACCCACCATGAAGAACCGCACCACCGGACGCTCGGCCTTCCTGGCGCTGCTCAAGGATGAGGGCATCACGCACCTGTTCGGCAATCCCGGCACCACCGAGCTGCCGATCATGCATGCGCTGAAGGATCACCCTGATCTCACCTACGTGATGGCGATGCAGGAGAGCCTGGTGGTGGCGATCGCCGACGGCTTCAGCCGCGCCTCGGGCCATCTCGTCGCCTGCAACGTGCATGTCGCGCCGGGGTTAGGCAATGCCATGGGCGCGCTCTACAACGCGCAGTTCACCGGCACGCCGATGATCCTGACCGCCGGCCAGCAGGAGCAGGGCCACGGCCTGATGGAGCCGCTGCTCTATGGTCCGCTGGTGCGCATGGCGGAGCCGCTGGTGAAATGGGCGGTCGAGGTGACGAGGCTGGAGGACCTGCCGCGCATCGTGCGCCGTGCCGCCAAGGTCGCGACCACGCCGCCGACCGGGCCGGTCTTCATTTCGCTGCCCGGCGACATCCTCAATGCCGAGGCCGGGATCGAGCTCGGTCGCTCGACACGGGTTGACCCACGCGTGCGTCCGTCCACCGAGGCCTTGCAGGCGCTGGCGCAGCGCATCCTAAAAGCGCAGCGGCCGATCATCATCACCGGCGACGAGATCGTCAAGAGCGATGCGTTGCGAGAAGCGGCTGAGTTCGCTGCGGCGATCGGCGCGCCGGTGCATCAGCAGTCGGCGCCCTATGGCGCACACTTCCTGTCCGAGCATCCCTGCTACATCGGCGCGCTGTCGCGGGCGCAGAAGCAGGTGCGCGAGCTGCTGGCGCCGCATGATCTGATGATCGTGCTCGGCGCCGATCCCTTGCGGATGTCCGTGCACAGCGAGACCGAGCCGCTGCCGGACGGCCTGCCGATCGTGCAGATCGGCTTGCTCGATTGGGAGCTTGGGAAGAACTTCGGCGCCGAGATCGCACTCAAGGCCGACGTCCGTGAGACCTTGCAGCAGCTGACGCCCCTGCTGCGCGATCTCGGCGGCGCCGCCCTGCAGGCGCGGGCGCAGGAGCGGATCGCGGGATTGTCGTCGAAGAACTGGAGTGCACGGCGCCGCACGCTCAGCGCTCAGATCGAAGCCGCGCGGGAGCGGATGCCGATCGATCCGGATTATCTCGCGCTTCAGGTCGCCGACGCCATGCCGGAGCACGGCATCCTGGTCGACGAAGGGCTGACCTCGGCGCGCTACATGACGGCGCTGTGGCCCTATCGCGACCGCTACAATTATCACGGCCTCGCCTCCGGCGGCATCGGCTGGGGCCTGCCGGCCTCGGTCGGCGTCAGCCTCGCCAATCCCGATCGTCCCGTCGTGTGCTACTCCGGTGACGGTAGCGCCATGTACTCGATCCAGGCGCTATGGACCGCCGCGCATCACAAGCTGCCGCTCTCGGTCGTGATCGTCAACAATGGCGGCTATCGCATCATCAAGCAGCGGCTGCTGTCGTTCCATGGCGACGACAACTACATCGGCATGGATTTCGCCGATCCGCCGGTGGATTTTGCAGGGCTGGCGCGCTCGCTCGGCTGCGAGGCCTTGCGCATCAGCGATCCCGGTGAGCTGAAGCCGACGCTCTCGGACGCGTTCCGTCGCCCCGGCGCCAAGCTGATCGAGGTCATGGTCAGCAACGCAGTGAATTGAAGGCAGCGCTGTCTCCTCCGCACCGTCGTCATTCCGGGACACGCGGGTCGCCGACAGCGAAGCTGTCTGCGACCCGCGTGAGCCCGGAATCCATATTCACAGGCGGATGTGGTGATGCGAGCTGGACATGACCCCCGTCTCTCCTCACGACCGCCTGTGGTTATGGATTCCGGGCTCATCCAAGTGCAGGACGGCTTCGCCATCCTGCACTTGGATGAGCCCGAATGACGACCTCATGAGCAGCGCCCCAAGAAAGCACTTTACGAATATCAGAATATATGCTTTATTCCCGAAATCCCGCCTCGACACGGAGGGGCGTTGCGCGCGATCGTCACGACACGCGGGGCGGGGAGCGATGGCCGCTGACGTGCCGCAGCGTAGCTTGCTACGCCGACGAACGGTGCGTTGCGGACGTGAAGGCGTGTGGTCCTGGCGCCCCGATGCTGGCGCTAAGTTGGCGGGTGATGATCCCGCTGACGACGGTGGCTATCAAGCCGGACACCGGGGAGAGCGCGCTATAAACGTGAAAACCGTCGCGCGGGGAATGCCGGATGTTCGGCTGAACCTGTGGTGACTGCCGCCTGCTTTCTTTGTTGCAGGCGGGCCATGGGTGAGGCCTTCACCCGGCATTCCCCGCGCCCTCCGTCTTGACGAGGGTGTTCACTGCCAAAAGCTCGGGTGCTCGATCGCACCGCGAGAACGAGAACGTATAATTCGATGACAGCAGCTAAGCTGCAGGGTGCTCAGAGCAAGCCAGCCGTGACAATGGTGGACTCGCGTTGGCGCCCGCTGGACGGTGCGCCCCCTCTCCCCGTTCTTCACGGGGAGAGGGTTGGGGTGAGGGGCAGACGCACGGGTGGTGTTCGCGGAGATACCTGTACCCTCTCACCCGGATGGCATCTGGCGACGCCATCCGACCTCTCCCCGCAAGCGGGGCGAGGTGCACCGAGCAAGCCGCACCGCGGTCGCGCTCCTCTCAGCGCCGCGCATTCGTCGAGTTCCGAAATTCGAGACCTGCTTGATATCAGCATTGAATTCAAAGCGAGCCCCTTCCGCTCGCCGCCCGATCCCGATATGACGCCGCCTTCGTTGTGACTGGAAAAGCGCCATGACCAGGATTGATGCAATCGCCCGTGCCCGTCAGGCCCTGACGAGCGGTGACTTTCTGGCCGAGCTCGGCCGGCGGGTCGCCTATCGCACCGAGAGCCTCAATCCGGAGCGCAAGGACGAGCTCGCCGCATACCTGACGAACGAGCTGACGCCGTCCTTTGCCGAACTGGGCTTCACCTCCGAGATCGTGCCCTCGCCGAGCAGCCGCTCGCCGTTCCTGATCGCCACCTATCACGAGAGCGACAGCGCTCCGACCGTGCTGAGCTATGGCCATGGCGACACCGTCGACGGCATGGCCGGGGAATGGCGCGACGGGCGCGATCCCTGGGCCGTGACGCCGGTCGGCAACCGCGCCTATGGCCGCGGCACCGCCGACAACAAGGGCCAGCACAGCATCAACATGGCGGCGCTGCGCGCCGTGCGCGAGGCGCGCGGCGGCACGCTCGGCTTCAATGCCAAGTTCATCATCGAGATGGGCGAAGAGATCGGCTCGCCCGATCTCGCCAAGGTGGCCGATCTGCATCGTGAGGCCTTGAAGGCCGACGTCTTCATCGGCTCGGACGGCCCGCGGCTGTCGACCGCGCGCCCGACCATCTTTCTCGGCTGCCGCGGCGGCGTGCGGCTGCACCTCGACGTCAATCTGCGTGACGGCGGCAATCATTCCGGCAATTGGGGCGGCGTGCTGGCCAATCCCGCCACCATTCTCGCCAATGCCGTCGCCACGCTGGTCGACGGCCATGGTCGCATCAAGCTCGACTCCTTGAAGCCGCCGCGCCTCACCAATGCGATCCGCGCCATCCTGGCGGATGTAAAGGTCGAGCCGACCGCCGACGAGCCGGCGCTGTCGGACAATTGGGGCGAGGAGGGGCTGACGCCGGCGGAGCGGCTCTTTGCCTGGAACACGCTCGAGGTGCTCGCAATCTCCTCAGGCAACATCGACAAGCCGGCGAATGCGATTCCGGGCCGCGCCCGCGCCGTGCTGCAGCTGCGCTTCGTGGTCGGCACCAAGGTCGACAGCATCGTCGCCGACGTGACAAATCATCTCGCCGCGCATGGTTTTCCGATGGTCGAGGTCAGCTCGGCGCAGAGCTTCATGGCCTCGCGCGCCGATCTCGACAGCCCGTGGATCAAATGGGCCGCCGACTCGATCCGGATGAGCACCGGCAAAGCGCCTGCCGTGCTGCCGAACTTCGGCGGCTCGCTGCCCAATGACGTCTTTGCTGACGTGTTGAAGATGCCGACGATGTGGGTGCCGCATTCCTATCCCGGCTGCTCGCAGCATGCGCCCGACGAGCACATTCTTCTGGATGTCACAGAAGAGGCGCTCGGTCTGATGGCCGGCCTGTTCTGGGATCTCGGCGAATTGCAGAAGCCGTTGTGAGCTGGGAAGGGAGCATGAGCACACATTCACCCGCGGGCTTGGTGCTCACCTCTCCCCTATTGCGCCTAATCGCGTCCGTGGCCGTCCTTCGAGACGCCCGCCTTTGGCGAGCTCCTCAGGACGAGGACTGAGTTCATGGCGAGATCCAAGACCCTCATGGTGAGGAGCGACGCGCCGATGAGGCAAATGGATCGCGAGGTCGTCGCGCGCGGCGCGTCTCGAACCATGAGGCCCGCCTGTATGCGATTGCGTTGCCGTGCGGGAACCGTCCGATTGAGACTTTCGTCTGGTCGCGGAGCCCGCCCCGGCCTTCGCAGTTTACCATCACGACGTTCTGCGCTGCCGCGTCGGCCCGAATGTCTTGTCGAAAGGGGCGCGGGACAGGCAATTTGTCGCAAGCGTCCGAGTACTTCCCGCCGTCAGGCGGTCTATGGTGCCCGCGCCCGCGCGGCTGGAGATCGTCCGGCGGCGGGCAGGATCAGTTTGAATTCGCTCTGGTTTATGCAAGCATCCGGCTATCGGCCGGATTGAGGAGATCAGTTATGAAGCAGCTTCGCCTAATGGGTCTTGCCTTCGCCGCCGCGCTCTGCGCCGGCCAGGTGCAGGCTGAGGAATTGACCGGGACGTTGAAGAACATCAAGGAGACCGGCGCCATCACGCTCGGCGTGCGCGACTCCTCGATTCCGTTCTCCTACCTCGACGACAATCAGAAGCCGATCGGCTTCGCCATCGACATCTGCATGGGCATCGTCGATGCCGTGAAGAAGGAGCTCAAGCTCGACAAGCTCGAGGTCAAGCTCAATCCCGTGACGTCGTCGACCCGCATTCCGCTGCTCGCCAACGGCACCATCGATCTCGAATGCGGCTCGACCACCAACAATGCCGACCGCCAGAAGCAGATCTCCTTCACCAACACCCACTTCCTGACCGCGAGCCGCTACGTCTCGAAGAAGGCGAGCAACATCAACGCGATTGATGATCTGAAGGGCAAGACGGTCGTGTCGACCGCCGGCACCACCAACATCAAGCAGCTCACGGAAGCCAATGCCGCGCGCAATCTCGGCATCAACATCATCCCGGCCAAGGATCATGCCGAGGCCTTCCTGATGGTCGAGACCGATCGCGCCGTCGCCTTCGTGATGGACGACATTCTTCTGGCAAGCCTCGTCGCCGGCTCGAAGGATCCGGCCGCCTACGTCGTCTCCAAGGATGCGTTCTCGAAGCCCGAGCCCTACGGCATCATGCTGCGCAAGGACGATCCGCAGTTCAAGAAGGTCGTCGATGCCGCGACCGCCAAGATCTACACCAGCGGCGAGGGCGCCAAGCTGTACGACAAGTGGTTCATGCAGAAGATCCCGCCGAAGGGTCTGAACTTGAACACCCCGCTGTCGGCGGAGCTGAAGGCCGAGTTCGCCAAGCCGTCGGATTCGCCGGATCCGGATTCGTACAAGCCGTAAGTTGAGAGTGTGCACAGTTCGTGCGGCAGACTCGGTGCTCACCTCTCCCCGTTTGCGGGGGCGCGACGAGCTTCGCTCGCGCTGAGAGGTCGGATTGCATCGCAAGATGCAATCCGGGTGAGGGGGTACAGGTCTCTCCACGGGCACTCCCCGTGCGTCTGCCCCTCACCCCGACCCTCTCCCCGTAAGAACGGGGAGAGGGAGCGCACCGTCCGGGGGGATAGCTCGGATCCAATTTTGAGGTGGCGTAGCCACACTGGCCCGTGGATTGCATCAGCTGGACGGAATGAGCTTGATCTAACGACCTCGATCCTATCAGCTGATTGCATCGGCTCAGCGCCAAGCTAACTCTGTCTGGATGTCCCCGTGAACTACACCTGGAATTGGCACATCTTCCTGGAGCCGAACCCGACCGGGGCCGGTACCTATTTCGACATGCTGCTGGCGGGGCTGAAGGTCACGATCGTGACGTCGCTGACCGCCTGGGTGATCGCGCTGATCTGCGGCACGATCGTCGGCATCCTGCGCACGCTGCCTTCGAAGGCGGCCGGCTGGATCGGCTTCGCCTATGTCGAATTCTTCCGCAACATGCCGCTGTTGGTGCAGCTGTTCCTGTGGTTCTTCGTGCTGCCGGAGCTGCTGCCGCGGACCGCCGGTCTGTGGCTGAAGCAGATGCCGAATGCGCCGTTCTTCACCGCCGCGGTCGGCATCGGCCTGTTCATGTCGGCGCGCGTCGCCGTGCAGCTGGCGGCCGGCATCGGCTCGCTGCCGCGCGGTCAGAAGCTGGCCGCGACCGCGCTCGGCCTCACCACGCTCCAGGCCTACCGTTACGTACTGCTGCCGATGGCCTTCCGCATCATCCTGCCGCCGCTGACGTCCGAATTTCTCAACACGGTCAAGAACAGCGCGGTCGCGATCACGATCGGCCTGATCGAGCTGACGGGCGCTGCGCGCGCCATGCAGGAATTCTCGTTCCAGGTGTTCGAGGCCTTCAGCGCCGCCACGCTGATGTATCTCGTCATCAACATCGTCGTCGTGATCGGCATGCGGCTGCTCGAGCGTGCCGTGGCGATCCCCGGCTACATCACGGGCAAATGAGATGCTGGCCAATTTCGATTTCGACGTCATCCGCCGCTCGCTAGCGTACCTCTTCATCGACGGCATGACCTTCACGCTGACGCTGACCGCGCTGGCGGCGGCGGGCGGCCTCGTGTTCGGCACCATGATCGCGCTGATGCGCCTGTCCGGCTATCGCGTGATGGGCTGGATCGCCGGGCTCTATGTCGACTTCATGCGCTCGCTGCCGCTGGTGCTGGTGATCTTCTGGTTCTACTTCCTGGTGCCATATATCGGGCAGTGGATCACCGGATCGTCCCGCCCGATCAAGGTCGGTGCGTTCGCGTCCTCGCTGATCACCTTCATCCTGTTCGAGGCGGCCTATTTCTCCGAGATCATGCGTGCCGGCATCCAGTCGATCTCGCGCGGGCAGCCGGCCGCGGCCTCGGCGCTCGGCCTGACCTATGCGCAGACGATGCGCTACGTCGTGCTGCCGCAGGCCTTCCGCAACATGCTGCCGGTGCTGCTGACCCAGACCATCGTGCTGTTCCAGGACACTTCGCTGGTCTACGTGCTCTCGATCCCGGACTTCCTCGGTGCTGCCTCCAAGGTCGCCCAGCGCGACGGCCGCCTGGTCGAGATGTATCTGTTCGCGGCCCTGATCTACTTCACCATCTCCTGTATCGCGTCCTACTGCGTCCGCCGCCTGCAGTCGCGCATCGCCATCATCAGGTAGTCGGCTCCCATGATCGAAATCAGCCACGTCAACAAATGGTACAGCCCGAGCTTCCAGGTGCTGAAGGACTGCTCCACCTCCGTCGCCAAGGGCGAGGTGGTGGTGGTCTGCGGGCCCTCGGGCTCCGGCAAATCGACCCTGATCAAATGCGTCAACGCGCTGGAGCCGTTCCAGGACGGCTCGATCACCATCGACGGCCTCAAGGTCAATGATCCCAAGACCAACCTGCCGAAGCTGCGCTCGCGCGTCGGCATGGTGTTCCAGCACTTCGAGCTGTTTCCGCATCTGAAGATCATCGACAATCTCTGCCTCGCCCAGCAGAAGGTGCTGGGGCGCGGCCATGAGGAAGCGGTTGCCAGGGGCATGAAGCTGCTGGAGCGCGTCGGTCTCAAGGAGCAGGCGGAGAAGTTTCCGGCGCAGCTCTCGGGAGGCCAGCAGCAGCGCGTAGCGATCGCGCGGGCGCTCGCGATGGATCCGATTGCGATGCTGTTCGACGAGCCGACCTCGGCGCTCGATCCGGAGATGATCAGCGAGGTGCTCGACGTCATGGTCGATCTCGCCCGCGAGGGCATGACCATGATGGTCGTGACCCACGAGATGGGCTTCGCCAAGAAGGTTGCCCACCGCGTCATCTTCATGGACCGCGGCGAGATCGTCGAGGATGCCAAGAAGGAGGATTTCTTCGGCACCCCGCGCAGCGAGCGCGCGCAGCAGTTCCTGTCGAAGATCCTGTCGCATTGAGGGAGTTGTCGTTTGCGGGCCATGGTTCTGTCGCCGCATAAGTGCATGGAGTTCGTGTCCACGTCTCTCCGCGTCGTCATGGCCGGGCTTGTCCCGGCCATCCACGTCGACCGGCCCAGAGGAGCGACGTGGATGCCCGGGACAAGCCCGGGCATGACGAGTAATTCATCGGCAGATGCTCTTTTGGCCCGATACCCGACAACTCATAGTTCGAACGTGAATTACTAGGAGACACGTCCTTGGACCCGATCGCTTACGTCAATGGCGCCTTCGTTCCCCTGTCGGAGGCCAAGGTCTCGATCCTCGACCGCGGCTTCCTGTTCGCCGACGGCATCTACGAGGTGGCGGCGGTGCTCGACGGCAAGCTGGTCGACAGTGCCCCGCACCTTGCCCGGCTGGAGCGCTCGGTCGGCGAGATCGGCCTGGCGCTGCCGGAGAGCCTGGCGCGCATCGAGGAGCTGCAGAAGGAGCTGGTCGCGCGCAACGGCCTCGACCAGGGCATGGTCTATCTGCAGGTCACGCGCGGCGCCGACAAAAGCCGCGACTTTCCGTTTCCGAAGGGCGACGTCAAGCCGACGCTGGTGATGTTCGTGACCGCCAAGAACATCGTCGACGCGCCCTCGGCCAAGACCGGCATCGGCGTCATCACCGTGCCCGACATCCGCTGGGAACGGCGCGACATCAAGAGCGTGGCGTTGCTGGCGCAGGTGCTGGCCAAGCAGGCCGCCGCTGCGGCCGGCGCCGGCGAAGCCTGGATGGTCGAGGATGGCCACGTCACCGAAGGCGGTTCATCTTCGGCCTTCATCCTGACCAGGGACGACGTCATCGTGACGCGGCCGAACTCGAACGCGATCCTGCCGGGCTGCACCCGCAAGGCGGTGGTGAAGCTCGCCGAGGAGCGCCAGCTCAAGGTCGAGGAGCGGCTGTTCACGGTGGAGGAAGCGCTCGCCGCCAAGGAAGCCTTCATCACCAGCGCGAGCTCGTTCGTGCAGCCGGTGGTGACGATCGACGGCAAGCCGGTCGGCGACGGCAGACCGGGGCCTGTGGCTGCGCGCCTGCGCGAGATCTATGTCGATTTTGCGCGTGCGACCGCGGTGTAAGGAGGAGCGCAGCGACAGAGCAGGTGCAGCATCGAAACACCGTTTGCATCGTCCGGCGCTTTGCTATCGTGGCGCCGAACGACACAAAAAACAGGGAGGAGTTTCGATGATCTATCGTCTCAGTCTGCTCGCGGCGGCCGCCATCTTGGGCGCCGTGCCTCTGGCAGGACCGGCAATGGCCGATGACGGCTGGGTGACCCTGGTCGATGCCACGACCAAGGCCGACTTCAGCGAGGTCGGCAAGGCCAATTGGGAGATGAAGGACGGCGCGCTGTCAGCCGACAAGCTCGACGGCAAGGATCCGTCCTATCTGGTGACCAAGACCAGCTACAAGGATTTCCAGATCAAGGCCGAGTTCTGGGTCGACGACGCCGCCAACAGCGGCATCTTCATCCGCTGCGACCAGGCCGAGAAGATCGACTCCAACATCTGCTACGAGGTCAACATCTTCGACAAGCGGCCCGACCCGAAATACGGCACCGGCGCCATCGTCGATGTGTCGAAGGTCGAGCCGATGCCGAAGGCCGGCGGCAAGTGGAACACCTACGAGATCACCGCCAAGGGCACCCGGCTGACCGTTATTCTCAACGGCGAGAAGACCGCCGACGTCGATGACAGCAAGCACGCGGCGGGACCGATCGCCCTGCAATACGGCTCGGGCGTGGTGAAGTTCAGGAAGGTGCAGATCAAGCCGCTCTAGCGGCCGCGCATTCCGGGCAGCGGCGCTGGCCGCGACTGGCGCGTGAGAGGCTCTTGCAGTACCAGCGGCGCGCCATCATCTGCAGGGGATGGCGGGCCAGACGGGCCAGCGTCACCAGTTCGAGCATGGCGGGCATTGCAGGCTCCTTTAATCTTTTCCGGCATTGACGAGATGGGGCGGCACTTCGTTTATGGAAGTGCCGCCCCAGTCGCATCAGCCATGCAGCTTCTTGGCGGTTTCGGCGATGACGCGGCCCTGATAGCGCGCCCCGGCCAACTCGTTCTCGCTCGGCTGCCGGCTGCCGTCACCGCCGGTGATGGTGGTCGCGCCGTAGGGCGAGCCGCCGGTGACCTCGTCGAGCTTCATCTGGCCGGCGAAGCCGTAGTTGAGGCCGACGATGGTCATGCCGAAGTGCAAGAGGTTGGTGATGATCGAAAACAGCGTCACTTCCTGTCCGCCATGCTGGGTCGCGGTCGAGGTGAAGGCACCGCCGACCTTGCCGTGCAGCGCGCCCTTGGCCCACAGGCCGCCGGCCTGGTCGAGGAAGTTCGCCATCTGCGAGGCCATGCGGCCGAACCGGGTGCCGGTGCCGACGATGATCGCGTCGTAGTCGGCGAGCTCCTCGATCTTGGCGATCGGCGCCGCTTGGTCGAGCTTGTAGTACGAGGCCTTGGCGACATCGGCGGGCACCAGCTCCGGCACGCGCTTGATGTCGACGGCGGCGCCGGTGTCGCGGGCGCCCTCGGCGACCGCATTCGCCATCGCTTCGATGTGGCCGTAGGCGGAGTAGTAGAGAACGAGAACCTTGGTCATGGATGTCTCCGTGGGGGCGAGGTTGACAGGAAGGAACGTCCCGGCCGGATGGCCGGCCGAGACCGTGAGATGGGGTTAGGCGGCGTCGACCAGCACCAGCTCGGAATCTTCGAGCGCGGTGATCCTGAGCGTAGCCTCGTCGCGGATGGCGGCGCCGTCGCGGGCGTTGACGCGGATGCCGTTGACCTCGACGCTGCCGGCCGCAGGCACGAGGTAGATGTGCCGAGTCTTGTCGGCCGAGTATTCGGCGGTCTCGCCGGCCTTGAGCGTGGTGCCGAGCACGCGGGCCTTGGCGCGGATCGGCAGCGCATCTTCGTCGTCGGCAAAGCCCGAGGCCAGGGTGACCAGCTTGCCGGACCGGTCAGACTTGGGGAACGGCTTTGCGCCCCAGGTCGGCTGGCCGCCCTCGGTGGCAGGCTCGATCCAGATCTGGAAGATCCGGGTCGTGGTCGGCTCCAGATTGTATTCGGAGTGGCGGATGCCGCTGCCAGCGCTCATCACCTGCACGTCGCCAGCCTCGGTGCGGCCCTTGTTGCCGAGACTGTCCTGATGGGTGATCGCGCCCTCGCGGACATAGGTGATGATCTCCATGTCGCGGTGGGGATGGGCGGGAAAGCCGGAGTTCGGCGCAATCTCATCGTCGTTCCAGACCCGCAGCGCGCCATGGCTCATGTTGCTCGGGTCGTAATAGCTGGCGAAGGAGAAATGGTGCTTGGCCTTCAGCCAGCCGTGGTCGGCGCCGCCGAGCGCCGCGAAGGGCTTCAACTCGATCATGGGTCTGCTCCTGAGGTTGCGACGGTCGGTCGTGAGCCGCCGTGCCGTTGGGCCTTGGAGTAAGGGATCGACCGGAGTATATAAATAGAAACTATTGAAACCTATTGTTTCCAAAAAGAGATATCACGATGGCGCGACTTCCTGATTTCGAGGCGATGGCGATCTTCGCCAAGGTCGTCGAGCTGCGCTCCTTCGCCGGCGCCGCGCAGGATCTGAGCCTCTCCAAGGCGTCCGTCTCCAAGGCGGTGAGCCGGCTGGAGGAGCGCCTGGGCACGCGTCTGTTCAACCGCACCTCGCGCCGCCTGGCGCTGACCGATGCCGGCCAGCGTCTCTCCGAGCGCGCCGCGCAACTGCTCGCCGACGGCGAGACGGCGGAGACCGAGGCGCTGGCGCAGTCGCTGACGCCGCGCGGGCTGGTGCGCTTTGCGGTGCCGATGACGTTCGGGGTCAAGAAGATCGCGCCGCTGCTGCCGGCCTTCCTGGAGCAGTATCCGGAGGTCTCGATCGACCTGCACATGAGCGACGCCACCGTCGATCTGATCGGCGAGGGTTTCGATCTCGCGCTGCGCATCGCGCGGCTGCCGGACTCGTCGCTCGTCGCGCGCCGGCTCTGCGCCATGCCGCGCTACACGGTGGCAGCGCCGTCCTATCTGGAGCGCCACGGGCGGCCGACCCATCCGATGCATCTCGCCGAGCACAAATGCTTCGGCTACGCCTACCTGTCGACCGCGGGCGTCTGGCACTACACCAACGCGGCCGGCGAGCAGGCCAGCGTGCGGCCGGCAGGACAGCTGCGCGTCAACAATGGCGAGGCTGTCCTGCCGGCGGTTATCGCGGGTCTCGGCATCGCCGATCTGCCGGACTTCATCGTCGGCGACGCGATCGCATCGGGCGAGGTCGAGGTGATCCTCAAAGGTTGGAGCCAGCCCGAAGGTGCGATGCATCTGGTGATGCCGCCCGGCGGCCCACGCCCCGCCCGGGTCGAGGTGCTCTCGGAGTTTCTGGTCAAAGAGCTCGCGAAGGGAAAGAGGGGACGATCGAACTCGATCTAATTGGCTCGTTGCAGTGCAATCTCCTTGGCGAAGCACGCGCAGCGAAATCTCGCTTTGCCCGCGTGCAATCGTTCGCGTTAGGATCGCACGTACACGACAAGAAGACTTGCCAGGGAGAACTCCCGATGAACCGCCGTAGGTTCCTGCGGACCGCCGCCGCGTTGCCGCTCATTCAGAGCTTGCTGCCGGTTCTCGCTGCTGCGGAGGATGTCTACCCCAGCCGCAACATCACGATGATCGTGCCGTTTCCCGCCGGCGGCCAGGCTGATCTTGCGGCGCGGCCGATCGCGGCCGCGCTCGAGCGCATTCTTGGCAAAGCTGTCATCGTCGACAACCGCGCCGGAGGCGCCGGCGGTTCAGTCGGCAATGCGCAGGCGGCGCGCGCGGCGCCAGACGGCTATACGCTGCTGATGACGCTGTCGTCACTGGCCGTGCTGCCGGAGGCCGATCGGCTGTTCGAGCGCACGGTCGCCTACGAAGTGTCGCAGTTCGCGCCGATCGCGCGCGTGCTGGCGGATCCGACCTTGCTGGCCGTACCGGCGTCCTCGCCGTGGCGGACGCTAAAGGACTTCATCGACGACGCGCGCAGGCGTCCCGGTGAGATCCCGTATGGCTCGTCGGGACCTTATGGGACGCTCCACGTGGCCATGGAGATGTTTGCATCGAGCGCCGGCATCAGGCTGCTTCATGTCCCGTTTCGCGGTGCCGGCCCTGCGCTGACGGCGTTGCTCGGCGGCACGGTGCAAGCGATGGCTGGTGCGCCCGGCACGCTGAAGCCCCAGGTCGAGGATGGCAGGCTGCGCGTGCTCGCCAATTGGGGGGCGGAACGCATTCCGAGTTTCCCTGGCGTGCCGACCTTCATCGAGCTCGGCTACAGGGACGTCGAAATGTATATCTGGGCAGGGCTGTTCGGGCAGCGCGCATTGCCGGCGCCGGTCATGACACGATTGCGCGAGGCCATGGCGCAGGCGGCAGCAAGCCCGGAGGTCGTGAAGACGTTCTCAGCCGTCGGCAGCGTCGTCGCCTATCAGGACGCGCCGGAGTTCGCCAAATTCATGGATCGGGACAGCGCGAGACTGATCGCCGCGGTGAAGCGCATCGGCCGAGTGGAGTAGCGGCTTACTTCGCGACTTCGCAGACGTCGACCCATTCGGCCGCGGTCAGCTCGGCCATCCGCTCCGGCGTGATCTTGACCGCGCTGTGGGTCGAGCCTGCGGCCGGCACGACGATGTCGAACGCCTTCAGCGAGACGTCGCAATAGATGGGCAGCGGCGATTTCAGCCCGAATGGGCAGACGCCGCCGACCTCGTGTCCAGTGATGTCGGCGACCTCGTCGAGGCCGAGCATCTTCGGCTTGCCGCCGAACAGCGCCTTGACCTTCTTGTTGTCCATGCGGGCGTTGCCAGCGGCGACGATCAGGATGACGCGGTCGCCGACCCGCAAAGACAGCGTCTTGGCGATGCGCGCCGGCTCCACGCCAAAGGCTTGCGCTGCGAGCGCCACGGTCGCGGAGCTCTGGCTGGAGACGAGGACGTCGATGTCGGGGGCTTTTTCGGCGAAGAAGGCGCGGACGGATTCAAGGCTCATGCGTGCTGACGATCTCGGGCAGTTCGGACAGCGCAGCAATACGATAATCCGGCGCAAAACCCAACTCGTCCATCTGGGTGCGGAGCGCCTTGAACATGGTGAGCGGCCTCACCAGGTCGGTCTCGAGGCAGGCCGCCGCCATGGCCTCCGGGCTGACGCGCTCGATCCAGGCGACGTTCAATCCGAACGCCTTGGCGCCGCAGACGTCCCAGGGATTGGAGGAGACGAACAACACATCATCAGGCGCAAGCCCAAGCGTTTCCTCGATCAGCGCGTACGCTTGGCGGCTCGGTTTGAAGATCTTGTGCGCATCGACGCTGATCACCGCCTCGATGAGGGAATCGAAGCCGCTGGCCCTGACCAGGCCGTCGAGCATCGCGGGGCTGCCATTGGAGAGGATCGCAAGCCGATGATCCTTCATCGCGGCGAGCGCGGCCCGTGCGTCTGGGTAGGGATCGAGATCGAGGTATTTGGCGATGATGCGGTCCAGCGTGGCCGCGTCCGTTCGCAGTCCGAGCACGCGCAGCGTGTAGACCAGTGAGTCACGGGTGACGACGGCAAAGTCGTCGTAGCGCTGCATGAGGGAGCGCAGCCAGGTGTATTCGAGCTGCTTGATGCGCCAGATCTGCGTGATGATGTCGCCATGGCCGGGGAAGGCCTGCTCGGTGACTGCCGCCACCGATTGGATGTCATACAGCGTGCCATAGGCATCGAAGACCACGGCTTTGAAGGGCACGGCGCTCACCTTTGCAAAATCGAACAGGCGCGATGGCTTCTCGCCATCGCGCCTGCGGATGATAGCACGATCCCGGCCGAGACAGGCCTCGGCCGTCGAACGAGGTCAGATCCCGAGCAGCTTGCGCGCGTTCGCTTTCAAGACCTTCGGCCGGATCTCCTCGCGGATGTCGAGTTTGGCGAAATCGGCGAGCCAGCGATCCGGCGTGATCACCGGCCAGTCCGAGCCGAACAGCATCTTGTCCTGCAGGATCGAGTTGATGTAGCGCACCAGGATCGGCGGGAAATATTTCGGCGACCAGCCCGACAGGTCGATGTAGACGTTGGGCTTGTGGGTCGCGACCGACAGCGCCTCCTCCTGCCAGGGGAAGGAGGGATGGGCGAGGATGATCTTGAGGTCGGGGAAATCCGCCGCGACGTCGTCCATGTACATCGGGTTGGAATATTTCAGCCGCATTCCCATGCCGCCGGGCATGCCCGAGCCGACGCCGGTCTGGCCGGTGTGGAACAGCGCGATCGCGCCGCCGTCGTTGATCGCTTCATAGAGCGGATAGGCGAGGCGGTCGTTGGCGTAGAAGCCCTGCATGGTCGGGTGGAATTTGAAGCCGCGGACGCCATACTCTTCCATCAGCCTGCGCGCTTCGCGCACGCCGAGCTTGCCCTTGTGCGGATCGATGCTGACGAACGGGATCAGCACATCGAGATGCTCGGAAGCGATCTCCAGCATCTCTTCATTTTTGTAGCGGCGGAAGCCGGTCTCGCGCTCGGCATCGACCGGGAAGATCACGGCTGCAATGTTCTTGGAGCGGTAGTAGGCCGCGGTCTCCGGCACGGTCGGCGGATGCTTGTGCGGCGACTTGAAGTACTCCGCCATCTGCGCCTGGAAATCGTCATAGCCGTCGTCCCCGTGCATGCCGCAGGGCTCCTCGGCATGGGTGTGGATGTCGATGGCGACGACGTCGTCGATCTTGGGCAGAGCGAGCTTGGGCATGGGCGTTCCCGGCGGTTGGTTCTTGGCTTTGGAAAATTGATTATACGATATAACAAATTTGGCAATCGCCAAGTTGGGGCGGGGAGACGGGTTCCTGCCTCGCCGGCGGGCCGCGGCCGACCGGTCTTGTTGAAGCCGGGCCCGCCGTCATTGACATCGGGCGGGCCGGTGGCTAGAAACCGGCCGATCCGGGCGACTTGGTCGCTGGCGGAGTTCCATTTCTATTTGCCACTTCCGGCCTGTCCAGCACGGCCTTTCAACGTATCAGGATGTCCCATGAAGGTCCGTAACTCGCTGAAGTCGCTGCGTGGCCGCCATCGCGCCAACCGTCTGGTCCGCCGCAAGGGCCGCGTCTACGTGATCAACAAGGTCCAGCGCCGCTTCAAGGCTCGCCAGGGCTGATACAAGGCTGTTCATCGAGGCCGCGCATCGCCGCAGCCTCGCCCTCACAGGTCTTTGACGTGCGTGCTGCTTTGCAGGACGGCCTGACTGCGTCTAGACTTGCCGCATGGCCAAGCGATCTTCCTGGGCGATTCTGCTCGCCGCCGTCGTCATCTCCATACCGCACCTTGCGTCCGCGCAGGGTGAGCCGCGTACGGCCGTCAGGCCGAAGCTTCCCGAGGCGCCCTCCAAGCTGCCTAAAGTCGGCGCCGACAGGACCAAGGGGCTCGATTTTCTGTTCGGGGCCCTGAAGGCCGCGCCAGATGACGTCAGCGCCAAGCACGTCGAGGCGCGCATCTGGGCGATCTGGCTGCAGACCCCGAGCGATACCGTTGCGCTCCTGATGTCGCGGTCCAAAGCGGCGATGGACGCCCGGCAGGCCGAGGTGGCGCTCAAGCTGCTCGATTCGGTGATCAAGCTCCGGCCTGATTATGTCGAGGCCTGGAACCGCCGGGCAACCATATACTACCTCCAGAACGATTACGGCCGTTCGCTGGCCGACATCCAACAGGTCCTGACCCGGGAGCCGCGGCACTTCGGCGCGCTCGCCGGTCTCGGCATGATCATGCAGGACCTGGGTGAGGAGAAGCGTGCGCTGGATGCCTTCCGCAAGGCGCTGGAGGTCAATCCGCATCTGGAAAAGGTGCCTGAGCTCGTCAAGACTCTGACCGAGAAAGTCGAGGGCCGCGACATCTAGCCCCTCAACCCCGTTAACCATGTCCGGATCGCCGGCCTTGCTGGCCGGAGCGCGCGACCTTAACTGCTGCTCTGCCGACAAAGGTCGACGGAGAGACGCAATGACGCGTGCGATGCTGGCGGCAGCGCTGCTCATGACGACGGCAACGGCCGTTTGGGCCGAGGGTCTGTTCTGGGTGGTCGGCAACCGCGCCACCAATCGCTGCGAGATCGTGACCAGCAATCCGGTCGTCACGATCATGGGCGGCGACATCTGGTTCGCCGACGGCCCCTACAAATCGCTCGCCGACGCCAAGCTCGCGCGATCCACGATCAACGCGTGCCCGAACAAGGCCGAATCGTCCGACGAAACCGACGAATGATCGGTGTGCCCCCGACGGAGGGGCCGACCGCTCAGTGGAACGCGGTGCTGCGGCGATCCGGCAGGCCGTATTGCGCGGCAGCCGCATAGAGCTGCGCGATTTCAGCCTCGAGATGCTCGTTGACGAGCAGCAACGCCTTCAGCGCGCCGCGGAGATCGCCATTGCAGCTCGCGACGATCTCGTCGATGGCTGCCTCGCTCGAACGAAAACTCATTGGATACCCCCTGCCAAACTACAAAACTAACACTCTGGGCGGATCACCGTTGCTTCGAAGAGCGGGATGTGATCTGGCCGGAAGCAATTCATGGCCCGTGCCCGATTGCGAGGAAAAGTCCGGACCATGGTTATAAAATGGCCGACGACGCGGTGATGACAGGATTCGTGCCACGGCCATGGCATTTGCGATGCGCGCCTCGCAACCGGATCCGGCCGGCTCCGTATCTGTCTCTGTGGCACGCAGAAAAATATCAATGATATCAATCACTATCGTCGGTGCTCTCGGGGTGCTTGCCCTGGCCACGCGCGCCGGCGTCGCGGTGGTCGAAAGGCGCTATCCGCCGCAGGGCCAGGCGATCGGCGTCAACGGCGCCACCATCAATCTTGTGGATATCGGGCCGCGCGAGGCCGCGGGACCGCCGCTTCTGCTTGTCCATGGGGCGAGCTCGAACCTCGAGGCGATGCGCCGGCCGCTGGGCGACCTGCTGGCGCAGCGCCATCGGGTGCTGCTGGTCGATCGGCCCGGCCACGGATGGAGCTCGCGGGATCGCACCGAGGACTCCACGCCTGCCGTTCAGGCGCGCATGCTCGACGAGGCGCTGAGCCGGCTCGGCGTCGGTCCGGTGATCCTGGTGGTGCATTCCTGGAGCGGCGCGCTCGGCCTGCGCATGGCGCTGGACTTTCCCGGTCGGGTGGCCGGCCTTGTGATGCTGGCGCCGGTCGCCTATCCCTGGCGGGGCGGGGTCGGGCAATACAATGCGGCGGTGACGGTGCCGGTCGTCGGTCCCTTGCTGGCCCATACGATCACCCTCCCGCTCGGGCTTGCCCTGGTGACGCCGGGGGCGCGCGGCGTGTTCGCGCCGCAGCAGATGCCGGATGATTTCGTCGAGCAGAGCGCGACGCCGCTGCTGCTGCGGCCGCGCGAATTCATGGCCAATGCGCGCGACCTCGTCACGCTGAAGCAGGCGGTGACCGAGCAGGCGCCCCGCTACGGGGAGATCAAGGTCCCGGTCACGATCGTGGCCGGGGAGGCCGACCGGACGGTCTTCACCGACATCCATTCCCGCCCGTTCGCGCAAGCCGTGCCCCAGACCCGCCTGATCGTGCTGCCCGACCTCGGGCACATGGTGCAGAACGCCGTACCGGAGCTCGTCGTCAGTGAGGTCGAGCGCATGGTGGCTGCGGTCACCCCGGTCGAGGCGCCGGAGCCCTCGCCATGAAAAAGCCCCGGCGGCGGCCGGGGCTCTGCAGTTCGCGCGCGAGTGGCGCAGTCGGCCGGCGGCCGTTACTGCTTCTGCTTGCCGTCCTTGTCGAACGACGAGACATACGCCCAGAGGTTGTTGACCTCGGTCTCGTTCTTGATGCCGGCGAAGGTCATCTTGGTGCCGGGGATCTTGGCCTTCGGATCCTTGATGTATTCCTTGAAGACCGCCTCGTTCCAGGTGATGCCCGAGTTCTTGTTGGCGTCCGAGTAATTGTAGTCCGCAGCAGTGCCCGACTTGCGGCCGTCGAGGCCGTTGAGCTCCGGGCCCACCTTGTTCTTCGCCCCTTCGCCGATCGCATGGCAGGGCAGGCACTTGTTGAAGGACGTCTTGCCGGCGGCTGCATCCTGCGCCAGCGCGGCAGACGCCAGCGACGACGAGGCGAGAATGACGAGCGCGCTCAAAGTCAGGTTCTTCATGGATCAGGCTCTGTGGGTTACGAGACGGGTTTGCGCGCAGGTTGTGGCATGGCCTCAAGCGACGCACAAGCGGGGATGCGCTGATGGAAATCAGCATAATGGCTGAGCTTGTTGCCCTGCCGCAAAGTGCGGCAGCTGATCCGCTGCCTATCCAAACCGTTTCGGTTGTGATTGATATGCCAAGACAAATCGAGGCCGGAGGAACGCGATGGCGATCATGATGCCGGAAGCTGATCAAGCCGTGCTGGCGCGCCGCGACGGAATCGTTGCTGCACTGCGTGCGATCGTGCCCGGCGAAGGTGTGATTGATAGCGCCGCAGAGATGCTGCCCTACGAGTCCGACGGCTTGATGGCCTACCGGCAGCCACCGATGGTGGTGGTGCTGCCGGAGACCACCAGGCAGGTCTCCGAGGTCCTGAAATACTGCCACGAGCAGGGCATCAAGGTGGTCCCCCGCGGCTCGGGAACGTCGCTGTCCGGCGGCGCGCTGCCGCTGGCCGATGGCGTGCTGCTCGGGCTCGGCAAGTTCAAGCGCATCCGCGACATCGACTTCGACAACCGCGTCGTGGTCACCGAACCCGGCGTCACCAATCTCGCCATCAGCCAGGCGGTCGCGCATGCCGGCTTCTACTATGCGCCGGACCCGTCGTCGCAGATC
This sequence comes from Bradyrhizobium ontarionense, assembly GCF_021088345.1. Classification (NCBI taxonomy): domain Bacteria; kingdom Pseudomonadati; phylum Pseudomonadota; class Alphaproteobacteria; order Hyphomicrobiales; family Nitrobacteraceae; genus Bradyrhizobium; species Bradyrhizobium ontarionense. The sequence goes on from NZ_CP088156.1 coordinate 6,954,496, forward strand.
GCCTGCTCGATCGGCGGCAACGTCGCGGAGAATTCCGGCGGCGTGCACTGCCTGAAATACGGCATGACCACCAACAACGTGCTCGGCTGCGAGATCGTCCTGATGACCGGCGAGGTCTTGCGCATCGGCGGCAAATGCGCCGAGAACGCCGGCTACGATCTGATGGGATTGATCACCGGCTCGGAAGGCCTGCTCGGCGTCGTCACCGAAGTCACGGTTCGCATCCTGCAGAAGCCCGAGACGGCGCGCGCGCTGATGGTCGGTTTCGCCGAGGTCGAGGCGGCCGGCGAATGCGTCGCCCGCATCATCGGTGCCGGCATCATTCCTGGCGGCATGGAGATGATGGACAAGCCGGCGATCCACGCGGCTGAGGCCTTCGTGCATGCCGGCTATCCGCTCGACGTCGAGGCGCTGCTGATCATCGAGCTCGACGGCCCCGGCGTCGAGGTCGACGAGCTGATCGGCCGGGTCGAGGCGATCGCCAATGGCTGCGGCTCGACGACCTGTCGCATCTCGACCTCCGAGGCCGAGCGCAATTTGTTCTGGGCCGGACGCAAGGCCGCCTTTCCGGCGGTCGGCCGGATCTCGCCGGACTATCTCTGCATGGACGGCACGATCCCGCGCGGCGCGCTGCCGAAGGCGCTGGCGCGCATCCGCGAGCTGTCGGAGAAGTACCAGCTCGGCTGCGCCAACGTGTTCCACGCTGGCGACGGCAATCTGCATCCGCTGATCCTCTACGACGCCAACAAGCCGGGCGAGATGGAGCGCGCGGAGGCGTTCGGCGCCGACATCCTGCGCTGCTGCGTCGAGCTCGGCGGAGTCCTGACCGGCGAGCACGGCGTCGGCATCGAGAAGCGCGATTTGATGCCGGAGATGTTCACCGAGATCGATCTCAACCAGCAGCAGCGGGTCAAGTGCGCGTTCGACGCCCGCGGCCTGCTCAACCCCGGCAAGGTGTTTCCGACCCTGCACCGCTGCGCCGAACTCGGCCGCATGCATGTCCACGGCGGCAAGCTCGCGTTTCCGGACCTGCCGAGATTCTGAAAAGGGCGCGCGCGGGCAGGGCGGTGTCATCGGTCGTCCGCCCGACTTGACGTCCGCCCGATCGCGCAACGACAAATCGTAGGGTGGGCAAAGCGACGCCGAACGGCGGCGCGTGCCCACCGCCTGTCAGCGCGTTGCGCGGCGAGACGGTGGGCACGGCGCCACTGCGATCGCGCGTGAGGAGAGCGCAGCGCCGCGCCTTTGCCCACCCTACGGCTCCGTCGCTCGTCTTTCCCCGCGTCATTCCGGGGCGCCCCAGGGCGAGCCCGGAATCCATAACCACAGGCCAATATGCGAGGCACGCGCGTCGCTCCATCTCGTTCCAACAACATCCCCCTGTGGCTATGGATTCCGGGCTCGCGCGATGCGCGCCCCGGAATGACGGCGAGAGAGCCGTCCTCATCACCTCCGCCTCCATCCGCAAACGCACGCCAATATCCCCGCGACGCGTTGCGCCCGAGTGATGCCATCGACACCGCCCTCAAAATCATCGAGAGGGCGCAGGGAATGCCGGGTGAAGGCCTCACCCATGGCCCGCCTGCGAAAAAAATGCAGGCGGCAGGTACCACAGGTTCAGCCGATCAACCGGCATTCCCCGCGCGGCGGTCTTAACGCTTATACGTGATCTCCCCGGGGACCGGCTTGATTGCCCCCGTCGCCCGCATGCCCGTTTCCGAGCATCGCAGGGCTTGGTCTCAGCACCGGGAGACCAGGACCACACGATTTCACGTCCGCGTCGCAGTCGTTCGTCGGCATGATCAGATCACGCTGCGACCCGACACGGCCACCGCATCCCCACCTCGCATATCGTGACGACCGCGCGTACGCCCCTCTCGGTGAGGCGGGATGGGGGCAGGATCGCACGATTTCTGTAAAAACGAAAGAAGAAAATTCTGTCGTTCGGAGGAGGCCTGCCGCTCTGCGTTGAAATCGCTTGCGAAATGAGTTTTTCCGCGCTGGGCGATTTCTGTCGCTGTCGGCTGCTCTTTGAGGTGAGATCGCGCAAAAACGCAAAAGGTGATTTGCCGACGCTTTGGCATCCAAGTTGGCTGACTACTATCGCCGCGCTCCCAGATGACCAGGGAATGCATGGTCTCTGTTTCGGCATCAGCCCCACAGCATTACCGTAACCGCGCTCTCGCTCAAGTTTCTCGCGACCGTCGTCAGCCTCACGAGAGTGCACTGCAACATGCAGAGTCCGGCGGGCTCCGCCTTTTCTGTCGATATAGGGCGGAAATTGGTTCCCGCTCCTTTTGCAAGAACCTATGCTACTACTCTCCTACACGAATAGAGTTCGCAGATTAGCGCCTTCCCGTGCAGTAGCTATGGATGTTGCTCTAAAACCGGTCAAACATTCTGCGCAAGGTCCATATCTTGGATTTGGCCTGCAGCCCGTACGCATGTGCAGGCATCTTTTGCGTTGTCAAACCGGGGCCCAGGTGTCGCTAGAACTCCTCGACGACGTTGCCGTGCATTATCCCAACGGCTCGGTGGACGTGGAGCAGACGAAAAGCGCGACTCGGAAAAATCCTGTGTCGGACTGGTCGATAGAGCTATGGAAGACCTTTTCAAATTGGGCAGAGGCGCTTGCTGCAGGCGAACTTATTGCGAACAAGACACGCTTCACGCTGTACGTCACTCCACAGAGAACGGGAGAATTTGTTTCCGCATTGCATGCGGCAACCACCATCGAAGAAGTTACCGCTGTCCTCGCCTACATCAAAAGCAAGTTAGCGCGGCTGAGAGAGCCGCGAGAGTGCGATACATATCTCAATAACTTCCTGAACGCTCCGCCGGAGCACCAGCAGACAATAATCTCCAACTTTAGATTCATCTCGGATACCGACGATCCAGTTGCGGAGATTCGCGAGCTTATCGCCGCCACGGTAAACCCCGCTTTGTGGGACGACATCTGTGCGTATGGCATCGGCCTAGCCAAGGAGCGAACGGACCGGAGAATACGCGACAAGCTAGCACCGATTCTCGATGGTGATCGGTTCAAGAGTGATTTCCGTCTGTTTGTTCAGAAGACCAATACACCCGCGCTTTTGACCTCATTCACGACCGCGCCACCACCTGCAGAACTGAAGGCAGTCGTAGAATCGCGCCCAGCTTTTATCCAGCAGCTGGAATTGATCGGTGTGGAGAACTCAGAAGTCGTGAGAGCGGTTAGCGATTATCTTCGTACCTCCGCTGATAAAACGACCTGGGCAGAAGCCGGTCTCGTTTTCGAAGAGAGCCTTTCGGATTGGGATGAGTTCCTGATCGCTCGCCATGGCTCAATTAAAGGTGAAGTAGCTGATCTTCACGGGGAAAAAGAGGCCAATGTCCGCGGTCGGTTGCTTTATCGGCAGTGCGCGAAGATGGAAGCGGCTCTCGACGGTCGTAGCGTCCCAAGTCACTTCGTGCATGGATCGTTTAATGACCTCGCCAACCTATTGAAGCTCGGATGGCATCCCGACTACGCGGCCTTGCTTGGCGACACCCATCATGAATAGGTCGCTTTCCGAATTGGAGATTATTCAGAATCCAGCACTTGGCGCATATCTCCTTTGGCGCTTCGGCGTAAGCTACCAAGCGAGCGATGGGCGCCAAGCTCCCTTTCACCTCTTTTTCCTCGTCTTGCCGCTGGTATTGCATCGGCACACGCTCAGCAAAATTTCATCAACACAGCGTGCATCCGGACTGGCGTTGTTCGCCGCGAAGCTGGCCGAAGAGCGCGAAAATTTGATGGCGATACACAACCGCACACTCTCATTGCGTCGACTGAGCTTGCAGTCCCTCGCCATGGGCGCGGACCATCGTTTGCTCTCCATCAGCGCCACGGACGCGACCGTGCGGGCCAATACGGCGGATGAACGGTTCCGCGTCCCGACATTGCCCGACCGCCTCACGTCACTCGCCCGCGCTCCTGAGAAGCTCGGTTATTGGTGCTCACAATTTTCGCTGCACCAAATAGCCAAAACTCTGATGGTTGATTTTTAATGTATTTCCAATTGAGCAAACTCATTCTTTGGCCGCGCCATGATGTTGAACCCCGGGTCGTTGATTTTGAGCTCGGCGCCGTCAACGTAATCAGCGGCGCCTCAAAGACCGGAAAGTCCGCCGTCATCCCCATCATCGATTATTGCCTCGGCTCCGAAAAATGCACGGTGCCGGTTGGCGTTATTCGCGAAAACTGCACTTGGTTCGGCATAGTGATAAATACCATTGAGGGGCAGAAACTTCTGGCCCGGCGAGCACCCGGCGATCAGCAAAGCACCGGCGATATGTATTTCATTGAGGGGCCGAACGTTGATGTACCGCGTCGCATCGAGGGAAAGAACCACAACCTCGACACTGTGAAGGCATCGCTTAATCGGCTCGCCGGCTTGACCAACCTAGGCTTCGATCCGTCGTCGGAAGACGGCTTCAAGTCGAGGCCCAGCTTTCGAGATTTAATCGCCTTCAACTTTCAGCCTCAAAATATCGTGGCCAATCCCGACGTACTGTTTTTCAAGGCCGACACAAATGAACATCGCGAGAAGCTTAAGACCATTTTTCCTTATGTCCTAAACGCCGTAACCGCCGAAGTGCTGCAAGCGCGGTTCGAACTGGATCAGGTAAATCGAAGCCTGCGTCGGAAGGAAAGTGAGTTGCGTGCTCTCGTGGCCGCGAATGCGGCTTGGCAGGCCGAGGCGCAAGCATGGGTGCGCCAAGCAATCGAACTAGGTGTTATTGAGGCAGATAGCGTGCTGCCCGCCGGCTGGTCTGATATTCTCGACCTCCTTCGTGCTATTGCGAGATCGAAAGGATCGAATGCTCGGCCTTCGCTGCGAGGACTTGATACGACTCTTGGTAGGCTCGACGACCTCAGGACGCAGGAGACCGCACAAGCGGCATCACTCGCCGAGCACCGGCAGCGACTCAACGAATTGCGTCGGCTTCGAGAAAGCGCGGATGCGTTTGGGGCATCCATCCATATCCAGCGTGACAGACTCGCTCTTGCAAAATGGCTAAGGGATCTGACGGTCGCCGTTCCGTCCGAGAGTCTCGTAGCAGTAGGGCGTGGTGGCAGAGACGAATTGCTTTTGCTTTGTGACAATCTGGAGGAGATCGAGGTTAAGCTCCGGGCGCAGCCGACTTTGTCGGACACGCTTGACAAGGAAACGCATCGCGTACGGGTCGCAACGGAAGAAGCTCTCAATGCTCTCAACGAGACCCGGGCGGAGATTGCAAACCTGGAACGCCGCTCCGAGGCCGCGCAGGCGGCGGCCGATCATTTCGACCGGACGGAAAGATTCCTTGGGCGGGTGGAGCAAGCCCTCGTGTTGTACGATCGCGCAGATCAATCCTCCACTTTGCGAGATGAAATCGCCAAGCTGCGGGCGCTCGCCGGCGAACTACAGGGGATCATCGCCGAGGCCGGCGTCCAGCGAAAACTGCGAAATGCGGCTACGCTTGTGGAAAGCGCGGTCAACCGCTTCATTCCTCAGCTCGATGCGGAGTGGAAGGACGCACCCGTGCAGCTTGCGATCGACGATCTAACGATAAAGGTCGTTCGCGGAACACGCAGCGACTTTCTCTGGGAAATCGGGAGCGGCGCGAACTGGCTTGCTTATCACATTGCAACGACACTTGCGCTGCAGGAGTTTTTTCTATCCGAGACCAATCATTGCGTGCCTTATCTCCTTGTCTATGACCAACCCAGCCAAGTCTATTTTCCGAAGCGAGCGGCCACCCGGGATGACGATCGGGGCATCGACCCTCAATTTCGCGATGAAGAGGACATTCAAGCGGTGCGCAAGGTCTTCGCCCTTTTGGGACAGCAAGCCGTTGTGCATAAGGGTCGCTTGCAAATCGTTATTCTTGATCACGCAGGTGAGGACGTTTGGGGCGGCCTCCCGGGTGTGCGGCTCATTGAGGAATGGCGCGGACCTCACGCACTGGTTCCGCGAGAGTGGTACCAATAGGAGGCACGACGCGGCCGTCAAGCGCAGCGTCACCGTAATTTCCGGCAGCGCCATGGACTCTAAACAGTCGTTTCGTGCCTCCACCGTTCGCAGTGGGCTCTCGGCCAAGTAAAAAATGTCTCGTCGAAAAGTTCTAAGCGGTCCCGGTATCCGGCGTCCGAACTTATGCCGGGCACTTCTGTTCTCTACGAGGGAGGTGCGGCCGGTCGACTTAAAGGGAATCTACAGGCTGCACCGCTCTCCGGAAAGATGGTATCTTCCCTCTTGTTTGAGATCAGGTTCCAGAACGGTTCGACTAGTTCCTTGCGAAATTGAGCCGTGTTCGAGATTGCGGACAGCGGCACAGCGAACAGCCATTCGCGTTTAGTCCAATCAGGGTTGTCACGATCGTCCTGTTCCAAGTACTGAAGTAACCGTCCACCTTCATGCGCAACGAACATATCCGCGTAGATCGGCCACCCGCTCGTGTCGAACTGGAGAGCTAACGGATCATAGGTTTTGTCAGTGACGTTTTTCCCTGAAATGAAAACACAAGTCAAAAGGCTTTCTGACGCATGAGGTAGCGCAGCTTTAGCGGTAGTCGGTGCCGTTTCTCGATAGAGATCCATACAGAGAAGCAATCGGCCGATCGGGTTCTTCTTCCTCGGTCCCTCAGCGTAAACCGTAGCACCGATCGACGCCCAAACATAGACCCACTCGTTCTCACTCTGCTTCTCATGCGGCGTCCAGGCAAACGATGAAACGTCAAATCCATTTGGCGCCCGAAAAAGATCGCGGGCGGATTGTTGAAGGGTTGAAAGCTCGCTCGTGACCTTCACGACGTTCAAGAATGAATTGTAGATATTCGACATTGCAAAACCCCCTAGTGATTCAATGAGAAAGCGACTTGCTCCACTTCGATCCGAGAACTCAGGAAAAATGCTTGACTTACGTGGAGATCGATTTCTTCCACCGCTACCGGAACAAGGCCCAATTGATCAAAACCTTCGAACGCTCCAATTCCGAGCTTCTCAAGAAACGCGACAGCGTCTTTGCACCAGATCGAGCTGGAACCTTTTGCCTCGCCAGATCGAATGACTTCTTGAAGAGCGCTCAGCACCTGATTCCACTGGATGATGATGGTATCGGCGCATTCGAAGCTGGCAAGATCGGCCGACTTTACTAGTGAAATATGGACCCAATCTCGTTGACCTTCAGAGCAAATCCTAACTTGATCCTGGACCTGCTGGAGATGCAACATAGCATCCCACTTTACTTCAATGATCCATCGGAACGCCTCGTTGTCGACGTATCCGTCAATGACTAGGTCCGGCTCAATCGTGTACTCATTCGCAGATCTCTCATCGACTTGGAAGCGCGGCCAAAACTGAACGTCCCGAACCTTAGCGTGACTCTCAGGCTTCCTACGAGAAAACCAGGAAAGTATCTGACCAGCGCTATTAGCGTCCATGAACTTTAGTGGACCAAATAGAGTAGAGGTAATAACATCTTCAATAACTCTACGGCCCTCAATAAGCTCGGTAGGAAGCCTAGCTCCCTTCCTGAGGTAAGCATCTAACATGACAAAACCTCCGACAGAACATTTGTCCGACTGACGGGAAAAGAATCATGCCATACCAATATAGCGCAGCGTTTCGATCTTAAACTGCAATCCAGCATGATCTCACACGAATATTTACTTCCCGTGCCGCTGCCCCTCACCCCAACCCTCTCCCCGTAAGGACAGGGAGAGGAGTACGGTGACCGTGCACTTAATTATGATGGCCCACTGGGCCGTTGCCTTACCGCATTGTCCGATTTCTCGGCCATATCAATGCTGTCACGGTTATTCCGCGTTCATTCACCAACGCGCAGCCGTTTAGCGTCTTCGCATTGACGATTGCCCCGGAATGACGGTGAAAACGCGTCCGCTTGGTTCTCGCGGAACTTTGACGACGCTGCAGGCGCACCGCCCATCATCTGATAGACTATCGACATGGTGGCGGCCGCGCGATGTTCGCGGCTGCGGTCCGATCATTCGCACAGGTGAACCATGACAAAGCCGTTTCCGTCAAAAACCCATATCGGCAACCATGCGCTGCATCCGGAAACGCTGATGCTGAACTACGGCTACGATCCGCAGCTGTCGGAAGGCGCGGTCAAGCCGCCGGTGTTCCTCACCTCGACCTTCGTGTTCAAGAGCGCGGAGGACGGACAGGATTTCTTCGATTTCGTCTCGGGCCGCCGCGAGCCGCCTGAGGGCGGCGCGGGCCTGGTCTATTCGCGGTTCAACCACCCGAACAGCGAGATCGTCGAGGACCGGCTCGCCATCTACGAACGCACCGACAAATGCGCGCTGTTCTCGTCCGGCATGTCGGCGATCGCGACCACGATCCTCGCCGTCGTGCGCCCGGGCGATGTGATCCTGCACTCGCAGCCGCTCTATGGCGGCACCGAGACGCTGTTCAGCAAGACGCTGGCCGGCCTGTCCATCGGCGCGGTCGGCTTCGCCGACGGCGTCGACGAAGCCGCGGTCGACGCGGCGGCGCAGGATGCGATGCGCAAGGGGCGGGTCGCGATGATCTTCATCGAAACCCCGGCCAATCCCACCAACGGCCTGGTCGACATCGCGATGGTGCGCCGTGTCGCCGACACGATCGGCCGGGCGCAGGGACATACGCCGCTGGTCGCCTGCGACAACACGCTGCTCGGCCCGGTGTTTCAACGGCCGATCGAGCACGGCGCGGACATCTCGCTCTACTCGCTGACCAAATATATCGGCGGTCATTCCGACCTGATCGCCGGCGCCGCGCTCGGCGCCAAGTCCATCATGACGAACGTGAAGGCGTTGCGCGGCGCCATCGGCACCCAGCTCGACCCGCACTCCTGCTGGATGCTGAGCCGCTCGCTCGAGACCTTGAGCATCCGGATGGAGAAAGCCGATGCCAACGCGCTCATCGTCGCGGACTATCTGCGCGACCACCCCAGGGCGGCCAAGGTTCATTACCTCGGCCATCTCGACGAGGCCTCGGCCGCAGGCCGCGTCTTCCGGCGCCAGTGCAGCGGCGCCGGCTCGACCTTCTCGTTCGACATCGCAGGCGGCCAGGCCGCCGCCTTCAAATTCCTCAACGCGCTGCAGATCTTCAAGCTGGCCGTCAGCCTGGGCGGCACGGAGTCGCTCGCAAGCCTGCCCGCCAGCATGACCCATTCCGGCGTGCCGGCTGCTGTCAGGCAGAAGATCGGCATCCTGGATTCGACGATCCGATTGTCGATCGGCATCGAGCATCCCAGCGACCTGATCGCCGACATTGCCCAGGCCCTGAACGCGGCCGCGCCCTCCCCGGCGTAACTGCGCTCCGCAGCAGCGATGACAGCAAAGTCATGAGCTGATAACCCGGAACCGCCGCTCCCGAGATCGGAGCGGTATGCCTTAATTGGGCCCGCACGGTTCTGTGCGGGGCGCGCTCACTGGCCAGATCCCTCGGTGCTTTTCTCGTTGGCGAGTTTGATGAAGTCCAGGAAAGCCCGCAGGGGCGGGGGAACAAGGCGGCGTCCCGAGTAGTAAAGGTGCGGCCCTGGGAAGGATGGCCACCAGTCCTGCAGGACGGGGACCAAGGCCCCGCTTAGGAAGTGCGGACGCAGCCAGTCTTCGAACAGGGCGATGATGCCGACACCGGCGATGGCCATGTCAACGGCCAGATCCATTGCGCCGCTGATGGTGACGATCAACGGCCCCTGTGGCTCGATTCGAACCGTCTCGCCGTCACGCTCGAATTCCCACGGGCTCATCAGAGCGCCGTTCCCGAACCGTCCACGCAGGCATCGGTGACGGAGGAGATCGCGCGGGTGCATCGGTCGTTCGAGATGCTTGAAGTAAACAGGCGCGGCGGCGATCGCCAGGCGCTGGACACGCGGCCCGATCGGAACCGCAATCATGTCCTGCTCCAGCCGGTCATCGTAGCGCACGCCGGCGTCGCAACCTGCGGCCAGGACGTCCACAAAGCCATCCTCGGCAACGACCTCCATTTGAATGTCGGGGTAGAGCGCCAGGAAGCCGGGGAGGATGGCGGGCAACACCAGTCGCGCCGCGCTGACGGGAACGTTGAGCCTGAGTGTCCCGGCGGGCCGATCTCGAAATCCGTTGATGGCGGCGAGTGCAGCCTCGACTTCGCCGAGCGCTGGCGCCAGCCGTTCGATCAGCCGGTGGCCGGCCTCCGTCGGGGTGACGCTGCGGGTCGTGCGATGCAGCAGACGAATGCCGAGGCTGGTTTCAAGCCGTTGGACGGTCGTGCTGAGCGTCGTGGGGCTCACGCCGAGCGTGCGTGCGGCGTCTCGAAAGCCTCTGGAGTGCGCGACCGCCAGAAACGCGTGGAGATCGGTGAGGTTGGCGGCCAATGTCCAATTCTCCGTACAGCCCGTACCGATAATGACGGATTATCGAGGTAATGGCTACCGGTTAGATTGCCTTCAACAGCCACCCCGGCTGGCAATGAAGGAGATCAGCATGTCCAAGGCCATGGAAAATCACTTGGCAAATCATCTGACGGTGGCGGTTACACACGAAGCCTTCGTGCCGGGACGGATCGATGACGTGTTCGACTTCGTGGCTGCGGAAGACGTGCTGCCGAAAATCCTCACGGGCTATGGGCTCGTCCCCGCGGTCGCGTTCACCTCCGACATCTCCGGACCTTGGGATCAGCCTGGTTCGCATCGGGTCGTGCATCTGGCGGACGGCAGCACGGTGGACGAAGGTGTGACGCACTACGACCGCGCCGCGTACTTCGCGTATCGGGTCAGCAACCCGAGCTTCGCCCTGAAGCACCTCATGACCGGCGCGACCGGCCAATTCTGGTTTGAAGCGACCGAGGGCGGGACGAGGGTCAGGTGGACCTACACCTTCCACGCCAAGAACCGCCTCACCAGGTTGCCTCTGACGCTCTTCGTCAAGAGCCAGTGGAACGGGTATATGGACGTCTGCCTGAGGAATATCATCAAGCACTTCGCGTCCTAGCGGCCATCGCTTGATTACCTCGGCCATGTTAAGTGCAGTGTCGCCGTAATTAGCCGATCTATGGATAAGCCCTCGCTGTCATCGTCCGCGAAGGCGGACGATCCAGTACGCCGTGACGTCTCGGCCCGATCTTTTCGGCCGCGGAGTACTGGATGCTCCGCCGGAGCCTGCCCTCGGGCTCGCCGACGGCGAGGCCCGGGGGCGGAGCATGACGGCGTTGGGGATGGCGAGAGCTCAACCCATCCACGGGGGCCGATTTCACGAAGACGGTCGTCTAGATCAAGCCGTATTGCATCCGCTCGCGCCGGGCCAGCAGCGGCAGGGCCTGGCCGGCGATATAGGTCTTGAAGTGCTCGCTGTCCTGGTGGGCCTTGAACGCGGCCTCGTCGCGGAACAGCTCGTAGAACAGGAACTGCGCCGGGTTGTCCTTGGCGCGGGAGATCAGGAACAGTTTTGCGCCGGGCTCGCGCTGCGCCTCGGGCAGAAAGCGCGACAGGATCTCGGCGACGCGGTCGGCCTCGCCGGCCCTCGCCTCCCATTGTGCCACCACCAGCAGGCCGCCGCCGCTGACGGCCTCGTTCACGGTTTTCGTCTCGATTGCATATCCGGTCATTGCGATCGGTCCTCTCGTTGACGTCCTAAGAGGGCATCGATAGCTCGATTCCTGCGACCGATCCTTCGATGGCGGACGAAGGATGGATGCTTCGCCGGAGTTTCCGGCGGCAGGGCGATCGCATTTGACGAAATGCGGCAATCGCGGCACGAACGCCTGCCAATGAGTTACTCCGTCATGCCCGGGCTTGTCCCGGGCATCCACGTCGGTCCAAAGGCGCCGGACGACGTGGATGGCCGGGACAGGCCCGGCCATGACGACTTTGAAACAGCTTGGCCCGCCTCTGGCAGCGTCATATGCGATAGAACTGCAACGCAGCGAGGCCTCGATGCCGCCGAGCACGACGGCGCGGCGCCACGCGGATCGCTCGCGAACGTTCCGTCGTGGCTGCTCTTGTGTCCGGCCTCCAACTCTTTAGAAAGGCTGCAACGCCGGTGGCCGCGCTTCGCGCTGGGCCGGCTGGCATCATCAACAAGCAAGGCGAGCAGCGGTGGACGCCCTCAAAGTACGCAACGCAGCCGACGTGGAGGAGGTGGTTCGCGCCGCGATCGCGAGCGAGCAGCCGCTCGATGTCATCGGCCACGGGTCGAAGCGTGGGATCGGCCAGGTCACGGCGACCAACGCCGTGCTCGACCTGTCGGCGCTGAGCGCGGTCATAGGCTACGAGCCGAACGAACTCATCATCACCGCGCAGGCCGGCGCGCCGCTCGCCGACCTGCTGTCGCTGATCGATTCCAAGAGCCAGCAATTCGCGTTCGAGCCGATGGACACCGGGCCTCTGCTCGGCACGCCGGGCCGCGGCACGCTCGGCGGCATGATCGCGGTCGGGCTGGCTGGTCCCCGGCGCATCCGGGCCGGCGGGGTGCGCGATCACCTGCTCGGCGCGCATGCCGTCTCCGGCTTCGGCGAGAGCTTCAAGACCGGCGGCAAGGTGGTCAAGAACGTCACCGGCTACGATCTCTGCAAGCTGCTGGCGGGCTCCTGGGGCACGCTCGCGGTCATGACCGAGGCGACGCTGAAGGTGATGCCGCGGCCGGAATCCGAGCGCAGCCTGGTGCTGCGCGGGCTCGATGATCTCACCGCCAACCGGGTCATGACGGCGGCGCTGGGCTCGGCGTTCGACGTCTCCGGCGCCGCGCATCTGCCGGCCTCGGCGCTGCGGCCCGAGGTCGAGGGGCTGAGCCTGATCGGGGCGCCGCGCGAGGCGGTCACGGTGCTCAGGCTCGAGGGCATCACGGCCTCCGCCGCGCATCGTGCGGCGTCGCTCGCCAGGCAGCTCGCGACGTTCGGCGCCGTCGACGTCATCGCGGACGACGCTTCCGCCAAGGTCTGGAGCGCCGTCCGGGACGTGCTGCCGTTCGCCGCCAATGGTCCGCTCGGCGCCTGGCCGGTGTGGCGGATCGTCTGTCCGCCGGTGTCCGGCGGTGCCGTCGGGCAGGCGCTGACGCGCCAGACCGGCGGCGAGGTGATCTACGATTGGGGCGGCGGGTTGATCTGGGCGGCACTTCCGCCGAAGCCGGACGCCTCCGTGGGCCTGGTGCGCAAGCATGTGGAGGCCGCCGGCGGTCACGCGACGCTGCTGCGCGCGTGGGACGAGATGCGCCTCGCCGTCGATGTGTTCCAGCCGCAGTCCCCCGGTGTGGCGGCGCTGGAAGATCGGGTTCGCGCGTCCTTCGATCCGAAGACCATTCTCAACCGCGGCCGTATCAGGCGGAGCGTTGCGTCATGAAGACCGAATTCACCCTGGCGCAGCTGGCCGACCCCGATATCGCGGTGGCGGACAAGATCCTGCGCGCCTGCGTCCATTGCGGCTTCTGCACGGCGACCTGTCCGACCTATGTGCTGCTCGGGGACGAGCTCGACAGCCCGCGTGGGCGGATCTACCTGATCAAGCAGATGCTCGAGAAGGACCAGGCGCCGACCGCCGACGTCGTCAAGCACATCGATCGCTGCCTGTCCTGCCTGTCCTGCATGACGACCTGTCCCTCGGGCGTCCACTACATGCACCTCGTCGATCAGGCGCGGGTGCGAATCGAGGAGACGTTCCAGCGCCCGCTGGCGGACCGGCTGTTGCGCGCCGTGCTCGCCTACGTGCTGCCCCGGCCGCGCGAGTTTCGCCTCGCCATGACCTTGGCGCGGCTGGGCCGGCCATTGAAGGCGTTGCTGCCTGCGACCTCCGCTTCAGCCGGGCCTGCGCCGGGCCTGCTGCGGCGCCTGCGCGCCATGCTCGATCTCGCGCCCGGCAAGCTGCCGGCACCGGGCCCGTCCGGCGGCAGCGTGTTTCCGGCGCAGGGCGCGCGTCGCGGGCGTGTGGCGCTGCTGCAGGGCTGCGCGCAAGCTGTGCTGGCGCCGCGAATCAACCAGGCCGCCATCAACGTCCTGACGCGGCACGGCATCGAGGTCGTGCTGGTCAAGGACGAGCAATGCTGCGGTGCGCTGACCCATCACATGGGGCAGGACGCTGATGCGCTGGCAAAGGCGCGCGCCAACGTCGATGCATGGACCGCCGAGGCCCGGCGCGGAGGGCTCGATGCCATCCTGATCACGACGTCCGGCTGCGGCACCGTGATCAAGGACTACGGCCACATGCTGCGCGAAGACCCGCAATATGCGGCACCGGCCGCCACCGTCTCGGCGCTCGCGAAGGATGTCAGCGAGTATCTCGCGGGCTTCGATCTGCAGCCGACTTCTCAGCACGATGACATCGTCGTCGCCTATCACTCCGCATGCTCGCTGCAACATGGGCAGAAAATCACGAGCATTCCGAAAGAATTGCTTTCCAAGTCCGGATTCGTGGTGAAAGATATACCGGAGAGTCATCTGTGTTGCGGTTCGGCGGGGACCTACAACATTCTCCAGCCTGACATTGCGATGAAGCTGCGTGATCGCAAGGTCGCCAACATCGCGACCGTCAGGCCGAATGTAATCGCGGCAGGCAATATCGGCTGCATGATGCAGATTGCCAGCGGCACGACCGTCCCCGTCGTCCACACCGTTGAGCTTCTCGACTGGGCGACGGGCGGTCCGCGACCAGGATTGATTTAACGGATGGGCCCGCGCGGAGTGCCGGTCCCATCTCGCCGGATGAGTTGATCGCCCGGCGGCAACAGGAGGTTTCGATGGCGAAGGACAAGAAGAGCAAGAAGGACAAGAAGGAAAAAAAGCAGAAGCTGATGGCGCAGGCCAAGGCGACGAAGTCGACCAAGAAATCCGCCAAGAAGGCGGCCAAGAAATCTGCGAAGAAGGCCGCCAAGAAGGCTGCGAAGGCCCCGGCCAAGAAGGTGAAGAAGACGGCGAAGAAGGCGGCCAAGGCACCTGTAAAGAAGGCAGCTGCGAAGAAGGCCGCTGCGAAGGCGCCTGCCAAGAAAGCAGCCGCGAAGAAGGCGGCGAAGGCGTCAGCAGGCAAGGTCCCGGCCGCGCCGAAGAAGGCCGCCAAGAAGCGAGCGCCGAAGAAGGCTCCGATCGTGGCACCCGAGGTCCATGAGTCTGCGGCCGAGACCAGCTGGGCGACGCCAGACGCGCCCGCCGCTGGGCATGAGAGCGAGGAGGGGGCGGGCTCGGAGAGCTGACGCCCCGATCCGACCTCACCGAACTGATCGACCTGACGAGGCCGCAGCGATGACGTTGCGGCCTTCTCGTTTGGGCCTTCTCGTTTGGGCCTTCTCGTTTGGGCCTTCTCGTTTGGGCGTTGTGTTGGCGACCGCGTTGGTCGTGAAAGGAATGTTCCCCGCAGATTTACGGTCGGGCGAATCCGTGTTGCGCCTGGCGAAGCGGCTCCCTCTCGCGCTCAGATTCGGCTGCGGCGACGGGGAGAAAACGCTCTGCGCCCCGCTCCGTGTGCACGTCGAGATACCTCTCCAACACGTAGATTTGTTGTTCAAATGCAACAGGCGCCGACAACCTGCCGTAGAATGGTCAAATCGCTCAAAAAGGCGGCAGATGCCTCGCTTTTTTGCTTCACCTGCGGCGGCACCTTGTCACAAATTGATCCTCACGAGACAACTGGCCGTGTTTGAGCCCTGGGGGGCCGATCAAGGCGCCGATATTTGAAACTAGGGTGATGGGGATCGTCATGAAGAAGTTGGCTTTGTTGGCAACGGCGCTGGCAATGATTTCGGGGTCGGCTTCGGCCGCTGATATGGCGGTGAAGGCCCTGAAGGCGCCGCCGCCGCCGGCATTCGAGCCCTGGGACGTCGCGTTCGGCTCCGCGATCATGAACGACTATGTGTTCCGCGGTGTCACCCAGTCGAACCACAAGCCGTCGGTCGCGGCCTATTTCGAGCCGCGCTACAACGTCAACAAGGACCTGCAGTTCTACGTCGGCGTGGCCGGTGAGAGCATCTCGTTCGCGAACCGCGCTGCGGCCGAGATCGACGTCTACGGCGGTATCCGTCCGACCTTCGGCGCCTTCGCCTTCGACATCGGCGTGTGGGGCTATCTGTATCCGGGCGGGACCTGCCAGTTCGGCGGCACCGGCTTTGATTTCGCCGGTCGGTTCCAGGGAGCCGAGTGCGCAGCCAATGCGCTGGCCAACGGCAACACCATGAAGAAGGACGTGAGCTTCTTCGAGGTCTACGGCAAGGGCACCTACACGGTTAACGATAGCTGGGCGTTCGGCATCACCGAGTTCTACTCTCCGAACTTCCTGAACTCCGGCGCCTGGGGCAACTACGCTTCGGTCACCGGCAAGTACACCGCGCCGAGCACCGTGTTCGGTTCGAGCGGCGTCGGCATGTACGTGTCGGGCGAGTTTGGCCGTCAGTGGTTCGGCACCACCGACTCGTTCTACGGCACGCCGGCTTTCCCGAACGGCATCCACTACGCGGATTACAACACCTGGAACGTCGGCATCGGCTTCACCTACAAGGTGTTCACGCTGGACCTGCGCTACTCCGACACCAACCTGTCGAAGGGTGATTGCAGCGTCTTCACCGGTGCCTTCAACGCGGGTCTCGGAACGACGACCGTCACCCCGAACAATCCTTTCGGGACCGGCTCGAACTGGTGCGGCGCGACCGGCATCGCCAAGCTCTCGGTCGACCTGACGGCGATGACCAACCTGAAGTAATCCTCGCCAAGGCGGATCGAAATTTCAAAGAAGGGCGGCAGAGCAATCTGCCGCCCTTCTGCTTGTCGGGTGCTGGCGGGCTCCTTCGCCCTTGGCCGAATCAGTCGCGGGCCAGGCGTCCGCTGGACCGGGCGTGGTCCGGTCGTCGTTTCCTTTTACGTTGTACGGCCCGACCGCTGAGCGGCCTTCGGCGGCAAGGTCGAAGCTCGGGGTTTCCGGATCATCTGGCGGCCGCGATCCGAGGCCCGATTGGCCAGACGGATTTTGCTGACCGTTGCCGGCCCAGCGGCTGGTGCAGATGCGCGCTGGTGGTCATTCCCCCATCAGCCAGCGCGGCGCGGGCCACGCGTCGGCAAGGGCTGAATAAGGCTCTTGCCCGGGCGCTCCGGAGACAGAGGCGCGCAAAGCGTATCCGTCTCTCCCGGGGAGGCGGCTGCGCTCCGCTCAGCTGCCACCGCTGCCCGCGGCGGCGTCCGCGGCGGCGGCCTGGTCCGTTGGCCGCAACGAGAACCGGTCGCCGTCCCGGATCAGCTCCACCCTGCGATCGTGAAATGCGTGCAAGGTCGACCGGTGGCCGATCGAGACGATGGTGGTCTCGGGCAGCTGCTCCGCGATGACCCGGTAGAGTCTTGCCTCGCTCGGCTCGTCCAGCGATGCCGTGGCCTCATCGAGAAAGAGATATTGCGGCCGATGCAGCAGCGCGCGGGCGATGCCAAGCCGCTGCTGCTCGCCGAGCGACAGCATCCGGTTCCAGTGCGCCTCCTCGCCGAGCCGGTCCGCCAATTGCGGCAGACCCACGGCTGTGAGCGCGTCCTTGACCTTGTCGGATGTGAACGTGTCGGGTTCGGCGGGATAGCCGATCGCAGCCTTCAGCGTGCCGATCGGGAAATAGGGCCGTTGCGGCAGCATCATCAGCTTGGTGTGCGCTGGCACGCTGATCGAGCCGCTGCCGAACGGCCACACGCCGGCGATCGCGCGGAACAGGGTCGACTTGCCCGCACCGGATGGACCGGTCACCAGGGTGCTTTCATTGCCGCTGATGCTGAAGCCGTCTGCCGCGATCAGCGGCAGGCCGTTGGGCAGCTTCAGGAGCAGCTGGGCCAGGTCGATGCTGTCCTTGTCGGCGACGTGGACGACATCGACCGTATGCGGCTGGCTGGCCAGCGTAGCGGCACTCTCGATCGATCTCTCGAAACCATCGAGACGGGCGACGACGGCGCGCCAGTCGGCGAGCGTGCGATAGGCCGTCACGAAGAATGACAAGGCCCCCTGCACGCTCGAAAATGCCGAGGCGGTCTGCATCATGCCGCCCATGGGAATCATCTTGGCGAAATAGGCTGGAGCGACCAGGATGTACGGAAAGATCACCGCAGCCTGCGAATAGCTTTGCGTGAATGCCGTGAGCCGCTTGGTGCGGCTCATGATCTGGTACCAGTTTCCGATGACGCTGCCGAAGCGGTCGAGCAGCCGCCCACGCTCGGCGCCTTCGCCGCGGAGCAGAGCGATCTGCTCGGAGTTTTCGCGCGTGCGAACCAGGTTGAAGCGGAAATCGGCCTCGAAGCGCTGTTGCTGGAACGACAGATCGACCAGCGGTGATCCGATCCAATGGGTCAGCGCGGTGCCGAAGATCGCGTAGATCAGGGCGCCCCAGACCAGATAGCCCGGGATCGGCAGTTCCTTGCCCAAGATGATCAAGGGCGCGGACTCAGAGAGCCCCCAGAGGATCACGACAAAGGAGGCCAAGGTCACGATCTGGCCCAGCAGACCGATCGTGAGGCTCAGTGTATTTTGGACGAACATCTGAATATCTTCGGCGATGCGCTGGTCCGGGTTGTCGGCCGCGTCGCCCGTGAGCTGCATCCGGTAGTGGTTGGCTTGGTCGAGCCACGTTTCGAGATAGTGCTGCGTCATCCAGTTGCGCCAGCGGATCTGCAGCCACTGATTGAGGTAGAGCTGATAGACCGCCAGCAAGACGGCGGCCGTCGCCAGAACGACGAACACGCCGATTTCCCAGACAAAAACGTCCCAGCTGTATTCCTGCAGCGCGTTGAAGAATCGATTCTGCCATTTGTTGACGAGGACATCGATCGCGACGAGGGCGAGCTGGATCGCGATCACAGCGGCGAGCAGTGTGCGACCGGCGACCTTGTCCTCGGAGCGGAAGTAGGGAATGGCGATCCGCCAGACGATGGCGACGGTCGAGCGCAGATTGTTCACAGAAAGGCTGCTCCTGAGCAAAGGGCTTAACAGGCTGAACTGAAACGAGATTTTCTCAGTCTCGATCGTCTGCCTAGACTAAAGTCGTAACCTGCCCGGCGACCACCGGCTTGTCGGTCGCCTGTGGCAAACCGTAGCATGCGGCCGGGGAGAGGGACCGCGGCCGCTGCCAGATTTCGCGAGAATTTGAGCAGAGTTTGGCATTGCCGGTTTTGTGATCTCGTTTTCCGACCGTTTTGTCCGGTCCGATCGCGGCAAACAGGCCTGATCCGACCCGCCGGACCGGGTCCAACAACAAGAACGTGGGGGGAGAAGTCACAATGTGGAATCAAATCTACGACCCGTTGGGGAACCCGGCGCTGTCGACGCTTGCCGCCGCCGTCCCCGTGGTGACGCTGCTGGTCCTGATCGCCAGCGGCAAGGTGAAGGCGCATATCGCGGCAATCGTCGCGGTCATCCTGACCAACCTGATCACGATCTTCATCTTCACGATGCCGGCCAACATGTCGTTGCGCGCGACACTGCTCGGCGTCGTGACCGGCTTCTTCCCGATCGGCTGGATCGTGCTGAACGTGATCTTCCTGTATCAGGTCACGGTCTCGACCGGACGGTTCGAGCTGCTGAAGCGCGCCATCGGTGGCGTCACCGAAGACCGCCGCCTGCAGCTCCTGCTGGTCGCGTTCTCCTTCGGCGCCTTCTTCGAAGGCGCGTCCGGCTTCGGCACGCCGGTGGCGATCACCGGCGCCGTGCTGATCGGCCTCGGCTTCTCGCCGCTCGCGGCGTCAGGCCTGTCGCTGATCGCCAACACCGCGCCGGTCGCCTATGGCGCGCTCGGCACGCCGATCCAGGGCCTTGCCTCGGTGACCGGCATCGATCCCTATATCCTCGGTGCGATGGTCGGTCGCCAGCTGCCGGTGTTCTCGCTGATCGTGCCGTTCTGGGTGGTGTGGGCGTTCGCGGGCTGGAAGGGCATGAAGGACGTCTGGCCGGCGGTCCTGGTCACGGGGATCTCGTTCGCGGTCCCGCAATTCCTGATCTCGAACTACATCAATCCCTGGATCGTCGACATCGGCGCCTCGCTGATCTCGATGGGCGCGCTGATCCTGTTCCTGCGGGTCTGGCAGCCAAGGCAGCTATGGCTGTCGCCGGCGTTGCGGAGCCGGGACGATTCGGCGGCCACCATGGCGGTGCAGAAGCCGATGGACCGGACGCCGCTGACGCAGGGCGAGCTGTGGGGCGCGCTGCTGCCGTGGATCATCGTCTGCATCATCATGCTGATCTGGGGCAGCGGCGCTTTCAAGAGCTGGGCGAACGCGATCTTCACCTGGAGCTATCCGGTGCCTGAGCTCGACAAGATGATCAACAAGGTGCCGCCGGTGGCCGCGAAGGCGACGCCGGAGGGCGCGGTGTTCTCGTTCACCTATCTGACCTTCACCGGCACCGGCATGCTGATCGCGGCGATCATCTCCGGCTTCCTGATGGGGGTGGGTCCGGGCAAACTGATCGCCGAATATGGCCGCACCATCCGCCTGTGCGCGGTCTCGCTGATCACGATCTCGGCGATGCTGGCGATCGGCACGCTGACCCGGTTGTCCGGTGTCGACGCCACGCTCGGTCTCGCCTTCGCCGCCACCGGTGTGCTCTATCCCTTCTTCGGCACCTTGCTCGGTTGGCTGGGTGTCGCGCTGACGGGATCGGACACGGCCTCCAACGTGCTGTTCGGCAACCTGCAGAAGATCACATCCGAGCAGCTCGGCCTGTCGCCGGTCTTGATGGCGGCGGCCAATTCCTCCGGCGGCGTCATGGGCAAGATGATCGATGCGCAATCGATCGTGGTCGCCTCGACCGCCACCAACTGGTACGGCCATGAGAGCTCGATTCTGCGCTACGTCTTCCTGCACTCGATCGTGCTCGCCTGTCTGGTCGGCCTGTTCGTGACCCTGCAGGCCTATGTCTATCCGTTCACGGCGATGGTGCTGAAGTAGAGACACTGCTGCGCCAAAATCCCCGCGTCGCAGTCGCGATGCGGGGATTGCTATGTTTGGGTCACATTTGTGCGGGAGCCGTGCTTGCGTTCAACCAGCGGATCGCCTGGAAGGCGAGCCCCGCGCGCGGTGATATGTCGAGAGGAATGATGCGAGTAGTGAAGCGTGCCTTCGCCGGTCTGGCGGCGGCCTTGTTGATGTCCGGCGCTCAGCCCGGCATGGCCCTTGCGGATGATGGCTTTCCGTTCGGGATGGAGATGACGCTCGATGCGCTGCCGCAGCCGGGCTCGAAGCGGGTCCCGGATCTGGACATCGGCGACCACGGCGAGACCGTGCTCGAGCTGTGGTGCAAGGGCGGGAAGGGCCAGTTCTCGGTGGCCGGCAATAGCATCGTCTTCATCGCCGGCCAGATCGAGGACCGCAATTGTCCGGCCGCGCGGGCCCAGGCCGATGATGAATTGATCGCGGCACTGAGCGCGGTCACGAACTGGAAGCGCCAGGGGGACCTGATCATCTTCATCGGACCGAAGACGCTGCGCTTCCGGCTCAACACCAATTAAGCAAGACGGCGCACGCCGCGGCGGCGTGCGCCCGATACCGTCGACCTACTTCCAGACCGAATTGTCCGCATCCCAGCGCTTGGCCTTCAAGGCCTTCGCCAGTTCGTCGATGGCGCCGCCATCGTCGCGCGTATCGCTTTCCTCGTCGCTTGCGGATTCTTCCGACAGCATCAGCTTGGCACCGGACGATTCGTCGATGGTGGTCGTCGTCGGGCTGCTGATCCACAGCATCAGCGCGTCGGCTCCGCCCGGCTTGTCCGCCGAGACGAGCCCGCTGACCTCGATGACGTCGGTGAGGTCGAGGCCGGGCATCAGCTGGCTCGGCCGCTTCAAGGTCAGCTTGAGCTTGCCCGTCACCGGGTTCCAGACAGCACCAGTTGCCTTGGCGCCGTAGGTCCGTGCCAGCACGTCCGAGATCGCGCCCGTGAGCTTGTCCCTGTTGAGCTTGTCGCCATCCCGCCAGTCGGCGGCCGAAAGGCGGATGGTGCGGTCCATCTCGACCGTGCCCGCGGTCCAGCCGGCCGTCACGACGCCGTTCATGGTCCGCGCCTTCGCGATCAATGCGCCGGCACGCTCGGGGTCGACCGTCATGCTGATGGTCTGTTCGCCCGCGCGCAGGGCGTCGCAGGTCACGATCAGGCTCGCGAGCGACACTTCGACGTCCTGGCCCTTCAGGCTCTTGAGGAAGTCGAGCACCGCGTCGAGCTTAAGGCGCACCGAGACGGCTTCGGGGGAGACGTCGGTGAAATCCTTGGGCTGCGCGCTGATGCCGTCGTCGGTCGACTGGCTCTCCAGGAACTCCTTCTCGCTGACGTCGGAATTGTCCGTCGACGCCACCTCGGTGACGCTCTTGCCGATGGTGATCTGGCCGCGGAACTCGAACGTGTCGCCGGTCGGCTTGCGGTTCAGCTTCACCGAGACCGGCTCCTTGGCGCCATTGCTCTGGCTGGTTCCGGTCAGCGTCTGCCCGTTGACAGCGAGGGGGACGACGAAGCGGTCCTTGCGGTCCGAATTCTTGGTGACGGGGTAGCAGACGTCGAGGGTCGCCGCGGTGACGGTCTTGCCTTGGCGTGTCTCCTTCAGGATCACGTCGGCGTTGCCGTCCATCAGTCCATCGATCGCGGTGAAATATCGCGTCTCGTTGGCTGGAGCGGCCTTGCTCCCGCTCTTGGCCTGGGCCCAACCGAGTTCCGGCGAGGCCGCTGCAATCACGGCCAGGGCAACCAAAATCGAACGCATCTGAAAATCCTTGTAGGAGGCGGAATCGGCCTTACCTCTACCGCCGATTTGCGATCGCTGCACCCCTGTCGGGAAGGTCGGCCAAAAAGAAGGCCGCCCGGAGGCGGCCTTCCTGAATGCTTGAGGTCGGGCGCGACGGGCTCAGAAGCCCATGCCGCCCATGCCCCCCATGCCGCCGCCACCACCCGGCATCGCCGGAGCAGCGTCCTTCGGCAGCTCGGCGACCATCGCCTCGGTCGTCACCAGCAGGCCGGCCACCGACGAGGCGTCCTGCAGCGCGGTGCGGACGACCTTGGCGGGGTCGATGATGCCCTTGGCGACCATGTCGACATAGTCCTCGGTCTGGGCGTCGAAGCCGAAGGTCTCGGACTTCTCGTCGAGGATCTTGCCGACCACGATCGAGCCCTCGACGCCGGCGTTCTCGGAGATCTGGCGAACCGGAGCCTCGAGCGCCTTAAGCACGATGTTGATGCCGGCCTGGACGTCCGAGTTGGCGTTGGTGATGCGGCCGACCGCCTTCTTGGCGCGCAGCAGGGCGACGCCGCCGCCGGGGACGATGCCTTCCTGCACCGCGGCGCGGGTCGCGTTGAGGGCGTCCTCGACGCGGTCCTTCTTCTCCTTGACCTCGATCTCGGTCGCGCCGCCGACGCGGATCACCGCGACGCCGCCGGCGAGCTTGGCCAGACGCTCCTGCAGCTTCTCACGGTCGTAGTCCGAGGAGGTCTCCTCGATCTGCGCCTTGATCTGGCCGACGCGCGCCTCGATGTCGGCCTTCTTGCCGGCGCCGTTGACGATCGTGGTGTTCTCCTTGTCGATGACGACCTTCTTGGCGCGGCCGAGCATCTTCACCGTGACGTTCTCGAGCTTCATGCCGAGATCTTCCGAGATCAGCTGACCGCCGGTCAGGATCGCGATGTCCTCGAGCATGGCCTTGCGGCGATCACCGAAGCCCGGCGCCTTGACGGCGGCGACCTTGAGGCCGCCGCGCAGGCGGTTGACGACCAGCGTGGCGAGCGCCTCGCCCTCGACGTCCTCGGCGATGATCAGCAGCGGACGGCCCGACTGCACCACGGCTTCGAGCACCGGCAGCATGGCCTGCAGGCCGGACAGCTTCTTCTCGTGCAGCAGCACGTAGACGTCGTCGAGCTCGGCGGTCATCTTCTCGGCGTTGGTGATGAAGTAGGGCGAGAGATAGCCGCGGTCGAACTTCATGCCTTCGACGATGTCGACCTCGGTCTCGAGCGACTTGTTCTCCTCGACCGTGATCACGCCCTCGTTGCCGACCTTCTGCATCGCCTGGGCGATCATCTTGCCGATCGCGGCGTCGCCATTGGCGGAGATGGTGCCGACCTGGGCCACTTCGGAGGACGAGGCCACCGGCTTGGCGCGCTTCTCGATGTCCTTGATCACGGCGGCGACCGCGATGTCGATGCCGCGCTTGAGGTCCATCGGGTTCATGCCGGCGGCAACGGCCTTGGCGCCCTCGCGCACGATGGCCTGGGCCAGCACGGTCGCGGTGGTGGTGCCGTCGCCCGCGGTGTCGTTGGTCTTGGAGGCGACCTCGCGCAGCATCTGCGCGCCCATGTTCTCGAACTTGTCCTCCAGCTCGATCTCCTTGGCGACGGTGACGCCGTCCTTGGTGATGCGCGGAGCGCCGAAGCTCTTCTCGATGACGACGTGACGGCCCTTCGGACCGAGCGTCACCTTGACGGCGTTGGCGAGAATGTCGACGCCGCGCAACATGCGGTCGCGCGCGTCGCCGGCGAATTTGACGTCCTTGGCTGCCATTTCAAAACTCTCCTGGAGTGGACCTCGACGGCCAGGGGCGTGATCGCCTGCCTGTCGCCTGAACGAGGTTGCAAAGTGCTAGTCGCCCGGGGCGGCTCGTGCCGCCCTGGGCGGTTCGGATCAGGCGACCACGCCCATGATGTCGGACTCCTTCATGATCAGGAGCTCATCGCCGTCGAGCTTGACCTCGGTTCCGGACCACTTGCCGAACAGCACGCGGTCGCCGACCTTGACGTCGATCGGGATCAGCTTGCCGCTCTCGTCGCGGCCGCCCGGGCCCACGGCGACGACTTCGCCCTGCGAGGGCTTTTCCTTGGCGGAGTCGGGAATGATGATGCCGCCCTTGGTCTTCTCTTCGGCGTCGATGCGCTTAACCACGACGCGATCGTGCAGGGGACGAAACTTCGATTTAGCCATGACGGATCCCTTTGGGGGTGCTTCGATAGGTTGCTGTCGGAGGAAATCTGAATCCGGCCACATTTGGCGCCCACGTGGCGCCAACTGACTCGCGGCCTTAGCAATCATGCCCTCCGAGTGCTAAAGACCGCTGCCGGAAATATGGCTTGCCGCCGATCCTGTCAAGCAAAGGCCGGCGGTTAAGCCCTTCTTGAGGCTGTTAGGGGATGTTGTACCGGGCCAGACATGTTAGTGGAGCGGCGTCGTCATCCGACGTCGTTGCTCTGACGCGCGTTTTGCGCTTGGTTGCCGGACGGGGCAGCCATGATCTTGTTCCTAAGGGGATGCCATGACGAGTTCACGGTGCGCGCGGCCCGTTACCAATCTCGGTATCGCGTCGGCGCTCACGATGTTTCTGGGAGCGTGCACGGGTTTCAGCCTGTCGCCGTCGGCCCCTTCGCAGCCCGAGATGGCCGTCGAGCCCGAGCGGCCGGCGACGATTCGCTCCGATGAGCTGGTCGGCAAGTGGGGGCTCGCCTCCTACCAGAATCCGAACGACCGCACGCGCACAGAGAAGATGGCTTTGGCGCAGTGCAAACAGCCCTACACCATCGGAGCCGGCACGGCGGGCGGCGTGGTGATGCATCTGGCCGACCAGGCGACGCCTCAGGAATTGCGGCTGAAGGGCTCGGCCAGCGGCAAGAACTATATCGGTCCCGAAGGCCCGGCCGGCGGCGAACAGGATCGCGAGGTCGTCTCCTTCGATGGCCGGGTCCTGATCACCCGCTTCATCGACAAGGACGCCGGCACCCGCTACGGCAACATGGTCTACGTCCGCTGCGGCCCCCGGGCCTGAGGACGATCCGCGTCGGCCGAACCAGGCCGACCAAACCAATATGCCTGAAATGAAAAACGCCGGCGGTCCGCCGGCGTTTTTGTTGGGAGTGTCTTCGTTGGGACGTGGTCCGGCCAAGCTTTCTGCCTAGCGGGGTCATGCGATTCCGGTCGAGAAATTCTCAGTTGAACATCGCGTCGATGTCGTCCTGCGAGGCGTGGCCGACTTCGCCGTCGGCCTTCGGGCCGTTCAGCAGCTTGGCATCGCCCTCGCGATGGTCGACGATCGGCGGCACATGCGCCTTGATGGCGTCGACGCCGCCCCAGATGTCCATCATCACCACGATGTGGTGCTCGATGAACTTCATGGTGGTCATGACCTTGTTGATGCGCTGGCCGGTCAGGTCCTGGAAGTTGCAGGCCTCGAAGATCGAGACCACACGCTCCTGGATCTCTTCGCTCAGGATCTTCTGCTGCTCCGCCGAGTCGACCTTGCCGAGTGCACTCGCGGCATTGTCGATCGCTTCGGCGGCCTCCAGGATCTGCTGGGTCGCCTGCTCGGTGCCGCCGACGACCGCGCCGAGCTCGCCGTTGACCTTGGCCATCTCCTCGCCGTTGAAGCTCTTGGCGTGGAGCGTCGCGATCTCGCCCTTGGTGCGGTTGATCGCGTCGTGGATCAGGTCGAGCTCGACCTTGAGCTTTTCACACTGCTCGATCTGGGCGCGATAGGTCTCGAGCAGCGCGCGCGCTTCGGCGACCTCCCGTGCGGCGGACTCTTCGATGGCGACGTTGGCGGAACCGTTACCACCGTTGCGGATGGCGTTGCCCATCTGGGAGCGGATTGCGCGGAGCTCGTCCATGATTTCCTTGTGATGAGGGCCGATTTCGCCGCCCATCATTTCGGGCTCCGGCATATGGCCGACGATAGCTTCTTCGATACGGAAACGCTTGCGGACCGACATGAGAGTATCCCTGACCTTTTACTGAGGTCAGTTCTACGCGGAGGCTATTTAACATCACGTTCACGCCAGGAACCGGACTTGCGCAACGCCAGCGTGTGACGTGCACCACCGATTAACCATGGGCCTGCGCCCTTCACGCAAAATAAACGCTAGCGATCAAATCGGCCGTGATCTGCAGCGATGGTGAATCCGGGCAGGCGCTCTGTTTACCAAAGCGATCGGGTTTTGCTCTCTATTGACGATACGCGGCGGCTTCGGATGCCTCGTGCGATGAGCAGTCACCAGACGAAACAGTACAGAGTACGTCGATGTTCAAATCATTCTCCACGGCGCTGCTGGCCAGCGCATGCGTCTATGCAGGTCTGGATCGCGCGGCGGCCCAGGGATTTCAGCAGCCGACCGTGATCTATAGCGGTCCGCCGCAGCAGAGCGCGCCGGTGCGCGCGGCCTATGTCGAACGTTCGCGCATGGGCGGCGGCTTCATCGAATTCCTGTTCGGTGATCGGCAGGGCGGCCGAGGCGCTCTTCCGCCGGGCCAGCCGATGTATCAGCAGCAGCCGTCCTCCTATGAGCCGCAACGTCCGGGAATGCCCGGTATGGCGCCACAGCAGGCGCCGGACGAGGAGGCCTATGAGCAGACGCAACATCCGCTCGATCCGAAATACGAGAAACAGATCGTTGACTATGATGGCAGGGAAAGGCCCGGCACGATCGTCATCGATACACCGAACAAGTTCCTCTATCTGGTGCAGGGCGAGGGCAGGGCGCTGCGCTATGGTATCGGGGTCGGTCGCCCCGGCTTCACCTGGGCGGGCGTGAAGACGATCTCGGCCAAGCGCGAATGGCCCGACTGGACGCCGCCCGCAGAGATGCTCGCGCGCCGCCCCGATCTGCCGCGGCACATGGAGGGGGGGCCGGAAAATCCGCTCGGCGCGCGCGCAATGTATCTGGGCTCGTCGCTCTACCGGATCCACGGCTCGAACGAGCCATGGACGATCGGAACGAACGTCTCGTCGGGCTGCATCAGGATGCGCAACGAGGACGTCATCGACCTCTATGGGCGCGTGAACGTCGGTGCCAGGGTGATCGTGCTCTGACGACCAACGTTCTGATGGCAATCATCATGCAACAAGGCCGCCCCATCGGGCGGCCTTCGTAGTTCCGATCGTCGTTACGACGACGCTGCGTCACGCGTAGTCGCTGCCGCCATCGTCATTGCCGTCATCGGCATCGAAATCCGTCTCGTCACTGTCATTGCCGCCATCATCGGAGGAGGCCTGGTCGAACAGGCCGGTGCGACCGCCGCCGTCGCCGGAGCGGCCGATGTCGTCGAGCCCGGCATCGCGCGCAAGCGAGCCGCTGGACTGGTCGCTCCACGGACTGCCGCCGCCGCGCTCCTCAACGATCGTCGTGTCACCGAACGCCTGATGCTGGCCGCCGCCCATCATCGAGCGGATGCCGCCGAGCAGCAGCGAGCCGCCGACCATGCCGGCCGCGGCGGCTGCCGCCGTTCCCAGGAACGAGCCACCTCCGCCGCCGAACATGCCGCCGCGCGGCTGGCCAAAGCCGCCCTGATCATAGGGGCCGGGCTGGCTGGGATAGCCGGGCTGGCCCTGATAGGCCGGGGGCATGGCTTGGCCGCTGTTCCAGACCGGCCGGCTCGACGAAGGCGGAGGGACGTTGGGAACCGAGCCGCGGCTGCTGCTCGAGCCGAAGATGCTGTCACGCATCGAATCGAGGAAACCGCCGGACTGAGCCTGTTGCGCGCCTTGCGCGTGCTGCAGCTCCTCGATGCGGGCATTGGCGCGCTTCAGGGCCTCGTCCTGCACCAGCACCGTCTGCACCAGCGCGTAGACGGCATTCGGGGCGCGCTGCAGCGCCTGGGCGATCGCGGCAGCGGCCTCCGGATCACGCGGCGCACTCTCCAACGTGGCAAGCCGGTCGAACAGATCGTCGATGAGTTGGCGTTCTTGCGGTGTCATGTGGTTCTCCTGCCGCTTGCCTTGTTCCGGCGAAGCGCGGCCAAGATTTAGGGGGACTTTGTGGTCCGGCCAGTCGGGCCGCGGATTAAATTTCCGTATGCGACAAAGCGTCTATGGACTTGCGAAGCGCTTTCGACTGCACGCTACCTCCATTCAAGATGAAACGCCGTCAAATGGCGTTTTGTTCGTCGTTGGCGCGAAAGATCGGTTCAGGCGAGCGTCATCCGGCGGCGGTCCAGCAGAGCGGGAAAGTGCTCGCCGGCGAGATAGGCATGCTCATGCTCGCGTTGCACGGTCAAAGGATCGAGCTCGATGAGGACATCATCGACGAAGCCGGGATGGCACATCACGAGGCCGTGCTCGGGAAGCTCGTCCAGAAAGCCGTCCATCAGGCTTCCAAAGTCCGACGCCTTGGTGAAGTCGTAGGCGCCGGCGAAGCCGGGATTGAAGGCAATCTCGGCGCGCGTGGCGTAACGACGAAACTGCGCGCTGAGCACATCGAGCAGCAGCGCCTTCGGCGCCGTCAGCCGTTGCAGCAGCGGCAGGTTCCGGCCGCCCTGGCGGACCCAGGCCGAAGGCGCGGCTTCCTTCACGGCGGCGAGAAAGCCATCGCGCACCTGCGGATAGAGCTGCGCATGCTGATGGCCGTCGACGAAATCAGGCGCGCGGCCGAACAGCTCGCTGAACACCGCCAGCTGAACCATGACCTCGGCGCGGATCATGTCGGGATCAAGCCGGCGGGTCAGTCCGGCCCGGAGCAGTTTGGGAAAGGGCGGAAACATGCCACCCTCCGAGGGACGGAAATGCATTGTCAGCGGCCGGAACGGCGCGGTCAGCGTCACATGCAGGCCGATCGCGCAACGCGGACTATCGGCGGCGACCTTGGTCAGCTCCGCGACCTCGTCGCGCCCGATCGCCGTGCCCACGGTCATCACCGAGGTCGCATTCAAACGACCGCGCGCGATCAGGTCGCGAATGGCGCGATTGACCCCCGGACTGATGCCGTAGTCATCGGCGCACAGCCAGATGCGCCGGTGCGCCGTTTCGCTCATTCGGCGGCAGTCCTCTCGACGCCATCGTTGCGGGCCTCGACGGTGGCGCGCTTCTCGCTGTGCTCGGCAACGAAGTAGATCGGACGCGCCTTCAGCTCGGACAGGATCTTGCCGATATATTCGCCCATGATGCCGATCATGATCAGCTGCACACCGCCGATCGTCATCAGGCCGACCATCAGCGAGGGATAGCCGGGCACCGACTTGCCGGTGGTGAAGGTCTCCCACAGGATCGAGAGGCCGAACAGGAACGCCCCCGACGCCAGCAGGATGCCGAGCAGGCTGGCGAAGCGCAGCGGCGCGACCGAGAACGAGGTCAGGCCCTCGATCGACAGCCCGAGCAGGCTCGTCAGGTTGAAGGTCGTGACGCCATGGGCGCGCTGTGCGGGCTCATAGTCGACGCGGATCTGGCGAAAGCCGATCCAGCTCGCCAGTCCCTTGAAGAAGCGGTTGCGCTCGGGCAGTTGCCGTAGCGCGGCTACCGCGCGCGGCGACAGTAGACGGAAGTCGCCGGCATCCTCGGGGATCTTCTGGCGCGCGCCCCAGTTGATCAGGGCATAGAAGCCGTGAACCGCCACGCGGCGCAGGAACGGCTCGTTGTCGCGATGCGCCTTCGCGGTATAGACGACGTCGTAGCCGTCCTTGATCCAGTGCGTGACGAGCTGCTCGACCAGGGCCGGTGGATGCTGGCCGTCGCCGTCCATGAACAGCACGGCGCCGCGACGGGCATGATCGAGGCCCGCGATCAGCGCCGCCTCCTTGCCGAAATTGCGCGACAGCGACACCACCTGCACGTCGAGCGCATCGGCCTGCAGGGTGCGCGCGATCGCGAGCGTGTTGTCGCGGCTGCCGTCGTCGACATAGACGAGCTCGCAGGCGAGGCCGAAGCGTTGCCGCAAGCTGCGCGCCAGGCCGTTCAGCCGCTCGTGCAGCGCCGTCAGTCCCGCGCCCTCGTTGTAGACGGGGATAACGATCGACAGTCCCTGCGACGCGGCGTCGGCCGCAGTCGTGGTCAGATCCGACACGTCAGTACCCAGCATTGCTCAGCGTCCTCGTTCTCCTACCAACATATGGTAGTCTCATTCACCTGTCGCTACGATGAACGGCGATTTATGATCGCAGGAAGGCCTCGAGACGGGCAAACAGCGGATTCTCGCGGTCGAGCACGTAGTCGAGCGAGGCGACCGAGACGGTCTCGGCGCCGTGCGCGCGCAGGAAGCTGCCGAGCGCATAGATCTGCGCCGGCGGGCAGTGCAGGGTCAGCATGCCGGATGAGGTCGGGCCGCCGAACGGCGCCACGACGCCGAACCGATTGTGCGCTTCGGTCAGCATTGCTGCGTCGCACCCTTTGAATCTCGTGCGGACCTCGCGGTATTTGCTCGCACGGGCGCGGGCATGGATGTGATCGAGAATGATCCGGGCGCTCTCGCGCGGACCGTCCGACCAGTCGGCCTCGCGCGAGGCGACCAGATTGGCCTGGCTGCGCAGGATCACGCCGTCATCCAGCACCTTGAGGCCGTTGGCGGCCAGGGTCGAGCCCGTGCTGGTGATGTCGACGATCAGTTCGGCCGTGCCGACGGCGGGGGCGCCTTCGGTCGCTCCGGCGCTTTCGACGATGCGGTAATCGACGATGCCGTGGGCAGCGAAGAAGCTGCGCGTCAGGTTGATGTACTTGGTCGCGACGCGCATGCGCCTGTTGTGCTGGGCACGGAAGCCGGTCGTCACGTCGTCGAGATCGGCCATGGTGCGCACGTCGATCCAGGACTGCGGCACCGCGACCACGACGTTGGCGCCGCCGAAGCCGAGCGTGTCGATCAGGAGCACGCGCTTGTCGGCGTCGGTGATGCTCTCGCGCACCAGGTCCTCGCCGGTGACGCCGAGATGCACGGTGCCGCGCGCCAGTTGCGAGGCGATTTCACTCGCAGAAAGATAGGCGATCTCGACATTGTCGAGGCCTGCGATCGTGCCGCGATAGTCGCGCGCACCGCCCGGCTTGGACAAGGTCAGTCCGGCGCGGCCGAAGAATGCCTCCGCATTCTCCTGCAGACGTCCCTTGGATGGAACGGCGAGAACGAGGGGGCCGCTCATGATGCTCTCCCGCGCGAGGTCTTGCTGGCGCCGCCGCTCCGGGCGAGGCCCTCGATCCAGATCGAGAAGCCCACCGCGGGAATAGGCTCGGGAGCGCCGAGCTGGCTCAGCAGGCCGTCGTAACGGCCGCCTGCGACCAGCGGCTCGTCGCCATTGCCTTTGCGATGCAGCTCGAACTCGAAGCCGGTGTAGTAGTCGAGGCCGCGGCCGAAGCCGGTGGCGAAGCGCACCCGCCCGAGGTCGATGCCGCGCGCCGCCATGAAGCCGGTGCGGGCGTCGAGCGCGTCGATGGCAGCGGCGAGGTCGAGCTGGGCGTCGGCGGCGAGGGCGCGGAGCTGTTCGACTGATTCCGTCGGGCTGCCGCCGATCGCGAGGAAACGCTTGATCAGGTTGAGCGCGTCGCGCGGCAGCGCGCCGCCCTTCAAGGTGGATTGCTCCAGGAAGCGATCGGCGATCTCAGCCACTGTGCGGCCACCGACAACCGCGGCGCCCGCGATCGACATCAGGTCGGTGACGAGGGCGAGCGCCGCCTTGCGATCCGATCCGGCCAGCGCGGCGAGCACGCCTTCATATTCGTTGCGGGTTGCCGCCGAAGCGACCGCCAGCCGTTCCAGGTCCTGCTCCAGGGTGACCTTGCGGTTGAAATCCTTGATCAGCCGGCGCCGCCACACCGGATAGAGGTCGAGCGCATCGACCAGGGCGGTGAACAGTGCGACATCCCCGGTGCGGATATCGATCTCGTCCAGGCCGGCCGTCGCCGTGGCTTCGATCGCCAGCGCCAGCATCTCGGCATCGGCCGCCGGTCGATCCTTGCGGCCGAACGATTCGATTCCGGCCTGCAGGAACTCACTCGGACGGCTTCCTCGGTATCTAAACACCGGACCAAGATAACTGAACCCGGCCGCCTGACCGGCGCGGGCCGAGGCCAGGTAATCACAGGCGACGGGGATGGTCAGATCAGGCCGCAGACACAGCTCTTCGCCGTTGGCATCGGTGGTGAGGTACAGGCTCTTGCGCATGTCTTCCCCGGAGAGGTCCAGGAAAGGCTCAGCCGGCTGCAGGATGGCCGGCTCGGCGCGTTGATATCCGGCCTGGGCGAATGCCTGCAGCAGCGTGTCCGCCCACGCGGCGGGTCCGGTCGGAGCGGGTCCGGTCATGACGGTCCAAATTCCAAAATGGATCGAGCCCCCTGAGGGGGCGGCGGCTGCCCCTTAGCATGGTCATCCCGTGGATTCGACCATGAATGGCCACGGCAGGCCACAATCGGCGCGACCGCTTAACCGGTTTGTTTTCCCCAATCGCCCAAGGTCGCCTGGACCAAAGCGAGAGCCGCAACGCCGGCCGTATCGGCACGCAGGATACGCGGCCCCAGCGCCAGTCGGGTCACGCAAGGCTGCCGCAGCAACAGCTCCCGCTCGTCGGCGGCAAAGCCGCCCTCGGGGCCGATCAGGACGTCGATGCCCGCGTGCGGGTCCTTGGCGTCGTGCAGGGCCCGTACCGGGTCGGCCACATCGGCCGCCTCGTCGCAGAACACCAGCAGCCGCGACGGTGGCCGCTGGTCGAGGAAGTGTGCCAGCGGCACCGGATCCCTGACTTCGGCCAGGCTGAGGATGCCGCATTGCTCGGCCGCCTCGATCACATTGGCGCGCATCCGCTCGCCGTTCACCCGCGACACCTGGGTGTGGCGCGTGATGACCGGCTCCAGGCGCGAGGCGCCCATCTCGACGGCCTTCTGCACCATGTAGTCGAGACGGGCGTGCTTGAGCGGCGCAAACACATAGGCGACGTCGGGGAGGTGGTTCTGAAGCCGGGTCCGGTGCCGGA
This sequence comes from Bradyrhizobium ontarionense, assembly GCF_021088345.1. Taxonomy (NCBI): domain Bacteria; kingdom Pseudomonadati; phylum Pseudomonadota; class Alphaproteobacteria; order Hyphomicrobiales; family Nitrobacteraceae; genus Bradyrhizobium; species Bradyrhizobium ontarionense. Next base: position 6,988,090 of record NZ_CP088156.1, read on the forward strand.
CCGTGAGGCTGTCCGGCCGCTTGCGGCCTTGGATGGCCGCCTGCCACTCGCCGTCACGCCCGTTGAAGACCAGCACATGGTCGCCTGCGCCAAGGCGCAGCACGTTGCCGAGGTAATTGCTCTGGTCGCGGTCCAGCCCGACCGCGCCTCCTTCCTGCAGGGGCGCGTCGACGAACAGGCGCGGGGCGATGAAGTCGTATTCGGGCATGCACAACCGGACACTGAAGGGAACCAGGGTTCCTTGATGGATCTGGGCTGGCTGGAAAGCAGACGGACGCGCGCCAGAACCGGCTGCATCGGCGATGGCGCCTTTTGGTCGCGCTGTCGACAGATTTTTCCGCTTGGGTGGAAGGCGTTATGGCGACCGTCCCCTCGGGCGCGATTCCGGGCGACGCCGGACGCCGTGGCAACAAGCGCAAGCTCTTGGCGACGAGCTTCGGCGAGGAGAATAGCCGTGATCTGCAGACCTACGACCCGGACTCTTTGGGCTCTCGCCACCGTCCTCACGGTGATGGTTGCCGGCCCTTGCCGGGCCGACGACAAGGGCGCCGGCGCGCCCAGGATGATGGATTCCGCGGCTCCCGGCGGAGCCGGAATGGCCGCCATGGGCGGCTTTCGCCCGCCCGAAAGCTGTCTGAAGGAGTTCACGCCGCTGCGCGACGAGACCGCCCGCCGCGCCAAGCTGATCAAGGTGGCGACCGAGCATCGCTTTGCGCCTGGGGAGGCCTGCCGGCTGGTGCACGATTACGAGCTCGCCCAGACGAAAATGATCGACTACGCGGTCGCGCATGCTTCGGCGTGCGGCATCCCGGTCAAGATCACGGACCAGCTCAGGGCGAATCACGAAAATACACTGGCCTTGATGCGGAAGGTCTGTACGGTCACTTGGAACTTCGAGCCGAGCCGGGATGCGGGACAGCCGGCGCCGCGCATGGTTCAGGGGGCCGCGAATCGAATTGCGGCGTCAGGCATGGCCCGGCTTTGAGCGCTGGTTGCGGCGACGGGCGCGTCCGGGGCGTCGAATGAACCTTATCCCGGCCTGACATTCGGGTCGGCACGAATTTGTGACCGATACGGACCGTTTTGGGGCTCGGACTGCGTCTCTCCGCCGCGGATGTGCCAAACTCCGCGGTTGTGCCGGGCGGGCGGGAATCGTAAAAGCCCCGGATCGGATCGTGCTTTCGTCCGGAAGTGTTGAGGATTCTTGGTCTTGCCGGAGAACCAGCCTTGATCATCCGCCATTCTTTCGCGCCGCTCGTCGTCGCCGCCGTTGTGCTCTCAGCAGGGCAGGCATCGGCTCAAAGCTCGTTTCCTGCGCCGCTTCCCGGCCAGGCCCAGACCAGCAGCTCGCCTTTTCCGCCCATCGGCGGCGCGCCGACCACAGCAGTCGCTGCGCCCTCAGCTCCGTTCCCCAGCGGTGGCGCGCCCTCGTTCGGAGGCGGCGGCGGCTTCCAGCCGCGTCCGATGGGCGCGCCGCAGGGCGGCGGGCCGGACGGCTGCATGAAGGAGTTCATCCCGCTGCGCGAGGAAGCCGAAAAGCGCGGCAAGCTGATCAAGGCGGCGAGCGACCGGCACGCGTCGCCGGACGAGGCCTGCAAGCTGATCGGTAATTTCGGCAAGGCCGAAGTCAAGATGATCAAATATGTCGAGGCGCATGCTGCGTCCTGCGGCATCCCGCAGCAGATTGCCGACCAGCTCAAGGCCGGCCACAAGAACACCGACGCGCTCGAGAAGAAGGTCTGCGCCGTGGCGGCGCAGGTGCAGGTCCGTGGCCAGGCCGGTCCGAGCCTGAGTGACGTCCTTGGGTCCTCGGCAGCCTTGCCTGAAGCGAACGCGACGAAGAAGGGCGGCTCGACCTTCGACACGCTGAACGGCAACGTTCTGACGCGATGAGCGACACGGCCGTCCGCGTTGCCGACGCGACCGGCAACTGGGTCGACACGCGGGCGCCGGTGTGGTCCCGGCCCTATCTGCGACTGGCCCGCTTCGATCGCCCGATCGGATCGTGGCTGCTGCTGATGCCGTGCTGGTGGTCCGCCGCTTTGGCGGCGGGCATGTCCGGCAATCTCGCGATGCTGCCGGCGTGGATCGGGCTCTATTTCGTCGGCGCCTTCGTCATGCGCGGTGCGGGCTGCACCTGGAACGACATCACCGACCGCGATCTCGATGCCAAGGTGGAGCGCACACGCTCGCGTCCGATTCCAGCCGGTCAGATCGGCGTCAAGCAGGCGCTCGCCTTCCTGGTGGCGCAAGCCTTGATCGGGCTCGTCGTGCTGCTGCAATTCAACCGTTTCGCGATCCTGACCGGGATCGCGTCACTGCTCATCGTCGCGATCTATCCGTTCATGAAGCGCATCACCTGGTGGCCGCAGGTCGTGCTCGGGCTCGCGTTCTCCTGGGGCGCGCTGATGGGATTTGCGGTTGCGTTCGGCCGCATCGATGCCACGGCGCTTCTGCTCTATGCCGGCTCGATCGCCTGGGTGATCGGTTACGACACGATCTATGCGCACCAGGATGCCGAGGACGACGCGCTGATCGGGATCAAGTCGACTGCGCGCCTGTTCGGTGTGCGCACTCGTCTGGCGCTCGTCGTGTTCTACGCGCTCGCTGTTGCCTTGATTGCAGGCGCGTTCATCACCGCCCATGTGCATGTCGCGGCCTGGCTCGGGCTCGCTTGCTTCGCCGTGCATCTCGGCTGGCAGATCCGACGTCTCGACGTCGCCGATCCGGCGCTGTGCCTGCATGTGTTCAAATCGAACAGGGATGCAGGCCTGCTGCTGTTTGCCGGCCTGCTGGTGGACGCAGCGCTGCGCGCGAGCTGATCAGTTGCGCGCGATGATCTCGCGCTCGCCATGATAGACCGAGGCCGGATTGAGCAGGTGTCCGACACGGCGGCGCATCAGGAAGCGCGGACGGCGCGAGCGGATTGCGTTGCGGCGGCGGCGACGCGGCGTCGCCTCGCGGCTCGCATCCTGAAGCTGCGGCAGTGCGAAGGTCTCGCTCCACATCGCCCATGCGGCCGCGATCTCGTCCTGATCGTCGCTGACGCAGAGCGGAATGGTCAGGGAAGGGTCGCGGTGCACGAGCACCAGCATCATCTGCGCGTCCTCGAATTCGCGCAGTGCGATGCCGAGAAAGTCGCTGACGCGCACATTGACGGCCATCCGCATGCCGCTGACGGCACGGCGCAGGACCACGCGCTCCCGGTGCAATTCGATCTGCCGGATTCCGCCATCGGCACGGGTGTCGTGCGCGTTGTACGAGACGGGCAGGGAAAGAGGGTCGAGCCGCAGAACGCGGCCCGACCCAGCGGAATTGCTTCCGCCTGTTGCTGTTTGACGCCTCACGGCTTGGTCTCCCCGCCAGGATTATGTTCCCGGTCGATGCGTGAGACCTTGCCACGCGGGTCGCCCGTATCAGCTTAAGAAGCCTGGTTAATCAGCCGTCACAGATGACCCTCTTACCGTCATGATTGACAAGCGCTTGCCCCGCATGATTGACGAGACCTTGCCGGATTGCCGACAATCCGACGTGGTGTCTGCCTTCCTGCTTGAAGTCGGCGTGAACAGGCCACATTTCGTTTGGATTGAGCCCGTCTTAGCCGCCCACCTGACATCGATCGGATTGTGTTCGTGACCTCTTCCCCTACAGCCGCTGCATCGTCGAAATCCACCCATTCCGATCTGCTCGATCAGTCAGCTCTGAGAACGCTCGCCGAGCGGCTGGTCGAGGCGGCGCGTAAGGCCGGCGCCGATGCCGCCGACGCGATCGCGGTGCGCGGCATCTCGCAGGGCGTCGAGGTCCGTGACGGGCGCGTCGAGGAATCCGAACGCTCCGAAGGCGACGATGTCGGCCTGCGGGTGCTGGTCGGCAAGCGCCAGGCGGTGGTGTCGACCAATGACATCAGCGGGGATGGCGTGGCGCGGCTGGCCGAGCGGGCGGTGGCGATGGCGCGTGTGGCGCCCGACGATGACTATGTCGGCCTGGCCGATCCTGCGCTGATGGCGCGCGACATTCCCGACCTCGACCTGCTCGATCCGAAAATCCCCTCGACGGCGGAACTGGAGCGACGCGCGCAGGAGGCGGAGGCTGCTGCGCTTAGCGTCAAGGGTGTCACCAAGTCCGGCGGGGCGTCGGCTTCGGCCGGCATCGGCGGGATGGTGCTGGTCACGAGCAGCGGCTTTCACGGCGCCTATCTGCGTTCGAGCCAGGGCATCTCGACCACCGCGATCTCCGGTGAGGGCACCGGCATGGAGCGCGATTACGACTACACGACTGCGCCGCATGGCGCCGATCTGCTGGCGCCGGCCGCGGTGGGACGCAGCGCAGGCGAACGTGCGGTGGCCCGTGCCAACCCCCGCAAGGTCGCCACGTGCCAGGTGCCGGTAGTGTTCGATCCCCGCGTGTCGGGCTCGCTCGTCGGCCATCTGGTCGGGGCCATCAACGGTGCTTCCATTGCCCGCAAGACCAGCTTCCTCAAGGACAAGCTCGGCGCGCAGCTGTTTTCCAAGGGCATCCGCATCATCGACGATCCGCTCCGCTTGCGCGGCCTGCGTTCGCAGCCGTTCGACGCCGAGGGTGTGAAGGTCAAGAAGACGGCGCTTGTCGATGACGGCGTCCTGACGACGTGGCTGCTGGATTCGGCGACCGCCCGCGAATTGGGCCTGACGACGACCGGTCACGCGCATCGCGGCGTGTCGTCCTCGCCGTCGCCGGGTCCGTACAATCTGCATCTCGAAGCCGGCGTGGTCACGCCCGCCGAGCTGATCTCCGACATCAAGCAGGGCTTCTACGTCACCGACCTGATCGGGTCCGGCGTGAACGGTGTGACCGGCGACTACAGCAGAGGCGCATCAGGCTTCTGGATCGAGAATGGCGAGGCGACCTACGCCGTGAGCGAGGTGACGATCGCCGGACACCTGTTCGAGATCTTCAAGTCGATGACCCCGGCCAGCGATCTGGAATTCCGCTATGGGGTCAATGCGCCGACCGTGCGCATCGAAGGGTTGACACTTGGCGGACGGTGACATCGAGAAGCCCGGCGAGACCAGTCTGACATCGGACGCCAGGCTTCTGAAGGAGGCGGTGCGCGAGGCTGGCGAGCTGGCGCACGCGATGTTCGGCACCGAGTTGCGCAAATGGACCAAGGGAGCCTCCTCCCCCGTGTCCGAAGCCGACATGGCCGTCAATGAGCTGCTCGAACGCAGACTGAGATCGGCGACGCCCGATTATGGCTGGCTATCCGAAGAGAGCGCCGATGATCCGGTAAGGCTCGGCCGGAGTCGGGTCTGGATCGTCGATCCGATCGACGGCACCCGCTCGTATCTCGGCGGTCGCGACGACTGGTGCGTGAGCGTCGCGCTGGTCGAGCATGGTGTCCCGGTTCTCGCCGCGGTCCATGTCCCGGTCAGCGAGGAGTTCTTCTTCGCTGCGCAGGGAAGGGGCACCACGCTGAACGACGAGCGGGTTCACGCCGCGACCGGAAAGGAGCTCGACTTCTCGCGGGTCGCCGGCCCCAAACCCCTGGTTGAGCGGCTCGCTCCGGACTCGACGCGGATTGAACTTCATCCCCGAATCGGATCATTGGCGCTACGCCTGTGCCGTGTCGCCCATGGTGCCCTCGATGCCGCTTTTGCAGGCGGGCAAAGCCGCGATTGGGATCTTGCGGCGGCTCATTTGATCGTGCAGGAAGCGGGTGGTAAAATGACGGCATTGTCCGGCGACGCGATCCTCTATAATCGTCCGGATGTGGTGCACGGGGTGCTGGTGGCTGCGGGACGCGATCGACATGCTGATATCGTCGCGCATTATCGTCGACTTCCGCCGACCTGACGCCCTCGTCTTGCGCCGTCCCAGTCGCCTGCAAGGCGTTGATTAGGAACGATACCGATGACAGATAGCGCCTCGCAGCAGCTCCTTCACCTCGTGATCGGCGGCGAGCTCATCGACCTCCACAAGAACGAATTCAAGGATCTCGACAAGGTCGATATCGTCGGCGTCTATCCCAATTATGCGGCGGCCCACGCGGCCTGGAGAGCCAAGGCGCAGATGACGGTGGACAATGCCCATATGCGCTATTTCATCGTGCACCTGCACCGGCTGCTCGATCCCGGCCAGGACCCCAAGTAAGACGCAAAGTCCACGACTTGAAACATCTGCTTCGCAATACGCTCCGCAGCGGCTGGTTCCAGCGCGCCATCGGATTTCTTGCGGCCGAGTACCTCCGGCTGGTGTGGCTGACCAATCGCTTCACCTATGAGCCGCCGGAGGTCTACGACATCGTCGAGCCGCAGATGCCCGCAATCTTCGCGTTCTGGCATGGCCAGCATTTCTTGACCCCCTTCATCAAGAATAAGCCGAGCTATCGCGCCAAGGTCCTGATCTCGCGCCACCGCGACGGCGAGTTCAACGCGATCGCAGCCGAGCGGCTCGGCATCGGAACCATCCGCGGCTCGGGGGATCATGGATCCTCCTTCCACCGCAAAGGTGGGGTGGGGGCATTCAAGGAGATGGTGCGCGCCCTCGATGACAACTATAATGTGGCATCGACCGCCGATGTGCCGAAGCGCGCGCGGATTGCGGGTCTCGGCATCATCATGCTCGCGCGTGAATCAGGACGTCCGATCATGCCCTTCGCGATGGTCACGAGCCGCTTCATCCGCCTCAAGAACTGGGATAGCACCACCATCAATTTGCCGTTCGGTCGCGGCGCATTGGTGGGAATCAAGGAAATCAACGTGCCGCGTGATGCCGACGCCGCGATGATGGAGCAGGCGCGCCTCGATCTCGAGGCCACGCTGAACGAATGCATGCACCGCGCCTATGAAATCGTCGGCCGGCCGGAGGCGTGTCCAGGTCCTGCTCGAGCTCCTGCGTCGGGGGCGTCCAGTGGCTAGCACGCTGCCGATGGCACTGCGCGTCTATCGCGGGTTGTCCTCGGCAGCAGTGCCGCTTGCACCAGCCTTGATCAGGCAGCGGCTCAAGCATGGCAAGGAAGACCCGGAGCGGACCGACGAGCGGCGTGGCCTGAGTCATGACACGCGCCCGCTGGGACCACTGGTCTGGATCCACGGGGCGAGCGTCGGCGAGGTGCTGGCCGCGGCGGCTCTGATCGAACGGCTGCGCGCGCTGAACATCCGCGTCCTCATTACCTCGGGCACGGTGACGTCGGCGGCGATCGTAGCCAAGCGTTTCCCGCCCGACGTGATCCACCAATACGTGCCGTATGACACGCCGCGCTTCGTGGAGCGGTTTCTCGATCACTGGCGTCCTTCGCTCGGGCTCTTCATCGAATCCGACCTGTGGCCCAATCTGATTCTGGCCGGAGCCTCGCGGCGGCTCCCGATGGTGGTGATCAACGGCCGCATGTCGCCGCGCTCGTTCCCGCGCTGGCGCCGGATGTCCGGGACGATCTCGGCACTGCTGGGGCGTTTCGACATCTGCCTCGCCCAATCGCAGGCGGATGCAGACCGGTTTTCAGTGCTCGGCGCCCGCAACGTCATCACCACGGGAAATCTCAAGCTCGACGTGCCGGCGCCGCCCGCCGATCCAGCCAAGTTGGACCGGCTCACGGCGATGACGCGCGGCCGGCCGGTGATTGTCGCCGCCTCCACCCATCCCGGCGAGGAAGAGATCCTGATCGCCGTCCACAAAGCCCTGTCTGCCTCCCTCCCGTCGCTGCTGACCGTGATCGTGCCCCGCCATCCCCATCGCGGTCCCGCCGTCGCCGAGCTCGTCGCGGGCGCGGGGTTGCAGGGCGCCTTGCGCTCGCGCGAGGACCAGCCGCTCGCCGGGACCGCGGTCTACGTCGCGGACACGATGGGCGAGCTCGGCCTGTTCTATCGGCTGGCCTCAATCGTGTTCATGGGCGGCTCGCTGGTCGAGCATGGCGGCCAGAACCCGATCGAGGCCGTGAAGCTCGGGGCCGCCATCGTGCACGGTCCGCATGTCTTCAACTTCGCCGACGTTTACGAGGCGCTGGACAAGGCGGCAGGTGCCCGGCTCGCCCATGATCCGGAGGCGCTGGTCCGGCAGCTCAGGCAATTGCTCTCCGATCCCCAGGCCGGCAACAGTCTGGTTGCCGCAGGTTCTCGCGTCGTCGAGCAGCTCGGTGGCGCGCTCGAACGGACGCTGTCGGCGCTCGAGCCATATCTCCTGCAAATCACGCTCGAGATGGGAGCTGCCGGTGATGCGTGAGCCGGCCTTCTGGCATCGGCCACGCTCCTGGCAATCGCGTCTGCTGTCTCCGTTGTCGATGCTCTATGGCGCTGTCGCCGCACGCCGCATGGCGAGGCCTGGGATCAAGGCCGGCGTGCCCGTGATCTGCGTCGGCAATTTCCATGTCGGCGGGGCCGGCAAGACGCCGACTGTCCTGGCGTTGACCGGTCTGCTGCGCGAGCTCGGGGAGCAGCCGGTCGTGCTCAGTCGCGGCTATGGCGGCCGGCTGCGCGGGCCGGTGCAGGTCGATCCGGCTGCTCATGAGGCCGCCGATGTCGGTGACGAGCCTCTGATGATGGCGTCCCGCGTGCCCGTCGTCGTGGCGCGCAACCGGGTCGAAGGCATCGGCCTTGCCAAGGCGCGCGGCGCCAGTGTCATCGTGATGGATGACGGCTTTCAGAACCCGTCGATCACCAAGGACCTCGCGCTGATCGTGATCGACAGCGCGCGCGGGCTCGGCAATTCCGAGGTTTTTCCTGCGGGCCCCTTACGCGCGCCGCTGCCGCCGCAGCTGGCGCGGGCAGACGCGCTCGTGGTGATCGGCCGCGGCCACGCCAGCGACGCGGTGGCGTCACGCATGAGGGCCAGCGGAAAGCCGGTGTTGTCGGCCGAGCTGCAGCCGGACGCGGCGGTGATCGCCGCGCTCGCCGGACGGCCGCTCCTCGCCTTTGCCGGGATCGGCGATCCCGCACGCTTCTTCAGGACGCTTCGCTCCAGCGGCCTCGAGGTCAAAGGCGAGCGGGCGTTTCCCGATCATCATCCGTTTACGGCGGACGAGATCGCCTCCCTGACGGAGCAGGCGAGGCGCCAAGGCTTGACCATGGTCACGACCGAGAAGGATCTCGCACGGCTCGGCGGCAGCAAGTCTGGCCGGCCGGACCTCGATATCACCGCATTTCCGGTGACGCTGCAGTTCAGCGATTTTTCTGCGTTGCGCGCGTTCGTCGCGCAACGGCTGTCCGCGACGCGGCAGCGCCAATAGCGGAGCTCAGCCGTTCGCCTTCAGCGCGCCCGGATAGTGCCGCTGCAGCACCGCGCTCGGCACGGCATAGGCCTCCTGGAGGTCGACGCTCCAATATTTGAGCTCGTCCAACGGTATCCGCGCATCGGTGACGGCGCAGCGCACGTAGCTTCCCGGCGAAATCACGCGGAAGTCGCCATCCAGATACTGCACCTGTGCTTCGCCCTGGCCCGAGGGACCAAACTTGTTGAGCACGTTCGCGACCTCCAATCCCTGTACGCCATCGAGCGCACGACACGCCATTATCGACGGTTTGCTAGCATAAATAGGGGGCCCTGTCCCTTCCGCAAACCCACTGATTTGTGATGCGGCGGCCTGAACGTCCGTGCTAGCTAGCTAAAATTCAGGATGTCCGCCGCTTGTCTTGCCCGGCTGGTTTGATGCGCTCCCTCGTCGCCGTCGTCGTCTCTCTGCTTTGCGCCACGGCCTCTGCGGAGCCGTTGGCGGCGCCCGTCGCAATCGAGATCCCCTCCAGTGGCTACGTTCTGCACGCGCAGCTCTACAGGCCGAGCGGGGACGGCCCATTTCCGACGGTGATCGCGCTGCATGGCTGCGGCGGGCTTGCTGGCCGTTCCGAAGCCGTGCTGCCCCGCTACCGCGATTGGGCCGAGGAGCTCGTCAAGGACGGCAAGGCGGTGCTGTTGCCGGACAGCTACAGCTCGCGCGGGCTCGGCCCGCAATGTCGCGTCAAGGAGCGTCGCATCAGCGGCCGGCGTGATCGCGTCGCCGATATCGTGGCGGCGCAGAAATGGCTGACCCAGCAATCCTGGGCCATGCCCGACCGTGTTAGCCTCGTGGGCTGGGCCAGCGGCGCGAGTGCGTTGCTGTGGGCGGTGCGTCCGCAGCTCCCCGACCACGTCTCGCCCGACTTTCGTTCTGCCGTCGCGTTCTATCCGGATTGTCGCGCTTCATCAGGCCTGGGGTGGAGCACGCGCGTCCCCACATTGATCCTGATCGGCAGCCTGGACGACGTCTATTCGCCGCCGGCCTGCCGGCAGATGATCGATGGCGCGCGCGGCCGCAGCGCGCTCACGCGCATCGTGGTCTATCCCGGCGCCTATCACGATTTCGATCGGGTCAACCTTCCACTGCACCAGGTGGCCGGCGCCGACGCGGCTGCGCCCGAACGCGGCCATGTCGGCTCGGATCCCGAGGCGCGGGCCGATGCCCAGAAGCTGGTGGCCGATTGGCTGGCACGTTGAACGGAGCCTAGAACAGGCTGCCCTGGTCGGCGGGATCGGGCGTGCGCTTCGGAGCCGTCGGCTTCCCCTCGCGCGCGGCTTTCGGCGCCGCCGGTGCTGCCGCCGGGACAGGGCATCCCGCGCCGGCCGTTGCCGCGACCTTGCCGTCGGCAAATTCGATCGAGAGCGCGGCGCCCGGACCGATGCTCGCTGCATGATGCAGCGGGTGGCCGGTCTCGTCGCGCACCAGCGCGAAACCACGCGCCAGCACGCTGCGATAGGATAGCGCCGCCAGCAGCTGGCCGGCATGGTCAGCGCGGGCCGACAGACGCGAGATCGACGTCATCAGTGCACGCCGGGCGCGTTCTGCGAGACGCTCCGCGCGCTCGCGCTCGCGGCTGATGGCCTGGCGCTTGGCCTGCGCATAGGCGAACCGTGACGCCTTGAAGCGCGCGTCGAGGGCTTCGAAGCGCTCGCGCCGCCGATGCAACAGGGCTCGCGACGACAGCGACAACCGCTCGGACGAGACGACGAGGCGATGATCGGCTTGCGCGATCTGCCCATGAAGCACGCGCAGAGTGAGCTTGGCGCTGGCGGCGGCGAAGCGGCGAAAATGCACGTGCGTATTGGTCTTGAGCGCGCGCGGAAGCGTCGCTGCCGCCGAATCCAGCCGCTGCCTGGGAATCGCGAGCAGCTCGGTGGCCCCCGGCAGCGCCCGCGCGGCGGCGCGCAGCTCGTTACGGCGGCTCTCCTGGCCGCGCTGCCAGCAGACGCTGACGCGGCGCGCGAGGCTCGCGACCTCCTGCATCAGCTCGCTGCGTACCGGCACCGCCATTTCTGCCGCAGCCGTGGGCGTCGGCGCGCGCTTGTCGGCGGCGAAATCAATCAAGGTCACGTCGGTCTCATGGCCGACCGCCGAGATCAGCGGGATCAGGCTGTCCGCTGCAGCGCGGACCACGATCTCCTCGTTGAACGACCAGAGATCCTCCAGCGAGCCGCCGCCGCGGGCGACGATCAGCACGTCGGGCCGCGGGATTGGGCCGTCCTCCGGCAAATCATTGAAGCCGCGGATCGCCGCCGCGACCTGCTCGGCCGAGCCTTCGCCCTGCACCTTGACCGGCCAGACCAGCACGTGGCGAGGGAAGCGATCCTCCAGCCGGTGCAGGATGTCGCGGATGACGGCGCCGGTCGGCGAGGTGACGACGCCGATCACCTCCGGCAGCCACGGCAGCAATTGCTTGCGCGCGGGATCGAACAGGCCTTCGGCCCCGAGCTTCTTCTTCCGTTCCTCCATCAGCGCCATCAGCGCGCCGATGCCGGCCGGCTCCAGCGCCTCGATGACGATCTGGTATTTCGAGGAGTTCGGATAGGTCGTGAGCTTGCCGGTCGCAATGACCTCGAGCCCTTCCTGGGGCTTGAAGCGCATGCGGCCGTGCACGCCCTTCCAGATCACCGCCTCGATCTTGGCGTTCCTAGGAATGCGGGCCACGGAAGCCGGTGATCTCGCCGCGCACCCGGACATGGCCGAACTGGTCCTCGACCGTGCGCTTCAGCGCGGAGGACAGTTCCGAGACGGTGAATTCGGGCGCGTTGGGAAGGGCTTCCGCGGGCGGCATCGCTGGCTGATTCGGGTTTGGGAGCAGCCGTCAAGGTAGGGGCTTTCCGCCCAAACCGCCAATCAAGCCGTTGTCTTTTCGATAACTCTATATTACAGAGTACTCTATATAGAGCAAAAGCGGAGATGGATACCATGTGGAGGAGCATCAAGATCATGCGCCGGCTGATCGGCTGGGGACTCGGCCTCGCCGGTGCTCTGGCGCTGGTTCTGGCCCTGATGATCGCGACGCCCCTGGTGCGTCCGCCCGAATTGAAATCGATCTCGGAGACCGTCGGCCGCGTCGACCGCAGCACCATGCCCGCGTTGCAGCGCTTCGGCGCCCGGGACGGTACCGAGCTGGCCTATCGCCACTACCCGGCGCGGGCGACGCCGGTCGGCAAGGTCGCCATCCTGGTTCACGGTTCCTCCGGCTCCAGCGTGGCCGTGCATGCGCTGGCGGACGGGCTCGCCGCCCGCGGCATTGACACGTTCGCGCCTGACATCCGCGGTCATGGCGGCTCCGGCAGCCGCGGCGACATCGGCTATCTCGGTCAGCTCGAGGACGATCTCGCCGATCTCGTCGCCGAGGTCAGGAAATCGGTTCCGGCCCAGCCGATCACGCTGCTCGGGCATTCGGCCGGCGGCGGTTTCGCGCTGCGTGCGGCTGGCGCGCCGATCCAGGACCTGTTCGCGCGCACCGTGCTGCTTTCGCCCTATCTCGGCTACGATGCACCGACCAACCGGGAGAATTCCGGCGGCTGGGCCGGTCCCGACATTCCGCGAATCCTGGCGCTCGGCGTGCTCGATCGCCTCGGCCTGCCGTGCTGCGAGGCGCTGCCGGCGCTGGCCTTTGCCGTCCGGCCGAATTCGGAAAAGTTCCTGGCCCCGACCTACAGCTACCGGCTGCTGCGGAATTTTGCGACGCGCGGCTACAAGGCCGATCTGGCCGCGGCCAAGCACCCGCTCAGCTTGATCGCCGGCGCCGACGACGAGCTGATGCTCGCCGACAGATATGCCGACGCGGTGTATGCCGTCGCGCCCGGTGTTGACGTGAAGCTGATCGCGGGCGTCAATCACATGGAGATCGTCTCGGCAGCGCAGGCGGTCGCCGCCATTGCCGAGGACGTGGCCACGCGTTGAGGTTCAAGCCGCATGATCGACAGCCTGGAAGCCGCACGTGCGCTTGATGACATCGAGGATGTGATGAAGCGCGTGCGCCAGTCGCAGATCTACCGGCTGTCCAGCCTGCTGATGATCCTCTGGGGCGCGCTGGTGTTTGCCGGCAATCTCGTGACCTACCTGACGCCCGTCTACGCGGACAAGGCATGGCTGTCGGTCTATGTCCTCGGTCTGGCCGGGTCGGTCCTGTTGGGGGCGGCGGAGAAGGCGCGTTCGGGGATGCGCAGCTTCGATCTGAGGGCGCTGCTCGCCTTCGTGATGTTCTTTGCTTTCGGTTTCTTCGTCGAAACGATCGGCCATTTCGGGCCGCGTGAGATGGGCGCGTTCTGGCCGATCTATTTCATGCTGTTCTACGGCCTCGCCGGCCTGTGGTTCGGCATCGCGTTCACGATGTTCGGCCTCTGCGTCACCATCTTGACCCTGATCGGCTACGTCTACATCGGCGCGGCGTTTCCGCTGTGGATGGCCTTCGTCAATGGCGGCGGCCTGATCGTTGGCGGCCTGTGGATGCGGCGGAGCTGACGCATTGGCGGAGCTCGACGAGATCATCCACCAGCCGCTGCGGCTGAAGATCATGGCGGCCCTGAATGCCCTGCCGGCAGGCACCGGGCTGGAATTCGTCCGGCTGAAGAAGCTGACGGCGGCCACTGATGGCAACCTCGGCGCCCATATCGACACGCTGGCGCGCGCCGGCTATGTCGCGGTCGACAAGGCCTTCGTCGGCAAGAAGCCGCAGACCACGGTGACGGCCACCATGCCAGGTCGCGCCGCCTTTGCCCGCCATGTCGCGAGCCTGCAGGAAATCATCGCCGGGGCCGCCGCAAGGCCGCCCGACCCATGATTTGACTCCGTTGCGAGGGCCGGGCAATTGGGGCCTCCAATCGACTCTCATCCCCTGCGACGGCGTTAGATATGCACATTCTCCTCATTGGCTCCGGCGGCCGCGAACACGCTCTCGCCTGGAAGATTGCCGGCTCTCCGCTGCTGACCAAGCTCTGGTGTGCACCCGGCAATGCGGGGATCGCCCGGGAAGCCGAATGTGTCGCGCTCGACGTCGCCGATCATGCGGCGGTGATCGATTTCTGCAGGGCGAACAAGGTCGATCTGGTGGTGGTCGGCCCCGAGACGCCGCTCGCTGCCGGCATCGTCGACGATCTCGAGACGGCCGGCATCAAGGCGTTCGGACCGAGCAAGCTCGCGGCTCAGCTCGAAGGCTCCAAGGGCTTCACCAAGGATCTTTGCAGCGAATACGGCATTCCGACCGGCGCCTATGGGCGGTTCGACAATGCTCCGGAGGCGCTGGCCTATGTGCGCGACCAGGGGGCGCCGATCGTCGTCAAGGCGGACGGACTGGCCGCGGGCAAGGGCGTCGTGGTGGCCAGGACGCTGGCGGAGGCGGAGGACGCCGTCAGGATGATGTTCGATGGCGGCTTTGGCGTGGCCGGCGCGGAGGTCGTCATCGAGGAATATCTCGAAGGCCGCGAGGTCTCGTTCTTCGCGCTGTGCGATGGCGAGACCGCAATTCCGCTGGCCTCGGCGCAGGACCACAAGCGGGTGTTCGATCACGACCAGGGACCCAACACCGGCGGCATGGGCGCGTATTCGCCGACGCCGTTCGTCACTCAGGCCATCCATGACCAGATCATGGATCGGGTCATTCTGCCGACCATCGCCGGCATGAATGCGCGCGGCACGCCCTTCAAGGGCGTGCTCTATGCCGGCCTGATGCTGACCGCGGAGGGGCCGAAGCTGTTCGAATACAACGTGCGCTTCGGCGATCCGGAATGCCAGGTGCTGATGTTGCGCATGATGTCGGATCTGGTGCCGGCGCTTCTGGCGGCGTGCGACGGGCAGTTGAAGAATTTCGATCTGCGCTGGTTTCCGGACGCCGCAGTGACCGTCGTGATGGCGGCGAACGGCTATCCCGGCGACTATAGCAAGGGCAGCGTCATCGCGGGACTGGACGAGGCGGCGAAGGTCGACGGCGTGGAGATCTTCCATGCCGGCACCGTGGCCAAGGATGGCGCGATCCTGGCCAATGGCGGACGCGTCCTCAACGTCTGCGCCTCCGGGAAGACCGTCACCGAGGCGCAGGCCCGGGCCTATCAGGCGGTGGACTTCATCAGGTGGCCGGATGGTTTTTGTCGCCGCGACATCGCCTGGCAGGCGCTGGCGCAGGAGCGCGGCAACAGCTGAGGCGAGATGTCTCCGCCCTGGCCGGCGATGGCCGGGTCGATTCCAACGCCAGTCGGATGCTGATCTGAGCACTCCAGGCTATTTTTCGCGCGAAAATTGTGGCAGTTCCCTAGGGTCATGCCTTATGGGATGAATCAGTTCCGCCGTGGAACGGAGGGGCCATGGAATGCGCGCGGTGCGGAAAGCAGAATCTGCCGGGGCGCGCCTCGTGCGAGGTCTGCGGAGAGCCGCTCGGCCTCAGATGCGAGGCGTGCAATCATACGAACGGCCTGTCGAATCGCTTCTGCGGCCAATGTGGCTCGCCGCTGCCGGGGCGGCTCGCTCCGCCCGATCAGACCGCCCAGCGCGTGCTGCGGAACCTGAGCAGCAAGGGCGGAGAGCGCAAGCGCCTCACCATCCTGTTTGCTGACATTCGTGATTCGACCGAGCTGATCGACAGTCTCGGCGATCCCGAGCTTGCGATGCAGCGGCTCGATCCGGTGCTCAACCTCATGAAGGAGGCCGTTCACCGCTACGATGGCGTCGTCAACAAGACGCAGGGCGACGGAGTCATGGCGCTGTTCGGCGCACCGGTGCCGCATGAGGATCATGCGGTCCGCGGCTGTCTCGGTGCGCTGGCGATGCAGGACTCGATCGCCCGCCTGGCTGATCCGCATCTGCAGGTCCGCGTCGGGCTGCACACCGGCGAGGTGATCGTCCAGGTCGTCGAAAACAGCATGTACCAGACCTATGACGCGGCCGGCGCCAACGTTCATCTGGCTAACCGTCTGGAGCACATGGCCGAGCCGGGGGCGATCCTGATCACCAAGGAGACGTACACCGGCGCGCGGCAATTCGTCGAAGCCGAGCCGCTCGGTATCCACACCGTCCGCGGCATATCCACGCCGGTTGCGATCTACAAGCTGATCGGTCGCCTCAATGCGCCGGCGAGCGATGTCTTCCGCAGCGGCCAGCGCCTGTTGCCGCTCATCGGGCGCGATGCTCAGCTCCGGGTTCTCGAACGAGAGCTCGAAGACGTGCTGGCGGCGAGGGGCGCGGTGGTCGGAATCGTCGGTGAAGCCGGCATCGGCAAGAGCCGTCTCTGCTTCGAGTTTGCCGAGAGTTGTCGCCGCCAGGGCATCCGCGTCCACGAGGCGCGCGTGCTGGCGCACGGCCGCGCCACGCCGTTCCAGCCGGTGCTCGAATTGTTGCGCGACTTCTTCGGCATCAAGACAAAGGACCCGGTCGAGATCTCGCGTCAGCGCGTGGTCGAGAAGCTGGAAGCCATCGGCGCGCCCGATACCGCGCTGGTCCTGCTGCTGGATTTCATGGGTCTGGCCGATCCGACCCGTCCGGCGCTCCGGCTCGATCCCGGCGTGTTCAAGACTCGCCTTCTGAATGTATTCAAGACGTTGTTCCGCTCGGCGCCGGCCGACGGCGCCACGGTGATCATGATCGAGGACCTGCATTGGATCGACGAGGCGAGCGAGGAGTTCGTCGAGGCGCTGGCGGAGGCCACCATCGGCACCAAGACGCTCCTGGTCGTGAACTACAGGCCCGGCTTCGCCGCGTCCTTCATGCAGCGGGCCGCATTCCACGAACTGCACATCGTCCCGCTAGCCTCCGCCGAGGCGCGCGAGCTGCTGCGTAGCGTCTTCGGCGACGACCCGTCGCTGGAAGCGCTTGCCGGCGACGTCGTCGAACGGGCGCAGGGCAATCCGTTCTTCCTCGAGGAGTTGGCCAGCGCGGTCTCGGAGAGTGGCGGCTTCGAGGGTGAGCGCGGCGCCTACCGGCTTAGGGGCGGCGTGGGGGCCATTCCGCTGCCGCCGACCGTGCATGCGGTCGTGGCTGCGCGCATCGATCGGCTGAGCGAGCCCGCCAAGAACGTGCTGGAGACGGCGGCCGTGATCGGCCGCTCGGTGGCGCTCGCCGTGCTCAGGCCGGTGACGGGGCTCGCCGATGCCGAGCTGTTCGATGCGCTGGCTCAGCTGAGACAGGCCGATCTTCTCTACGACTTGCCGCCGTTCGACATGGGCGTGCTCGCCTTCCGCCATCCGCTGATTCAGGAAGTGGCGTATGCGATGCAGCTGCGCTCGCGCCTGAGCACGGTGCACGCGGCCGTCGCGAAGGCCATCGAGGCGCTCGATTGGGGCAGCCAGGACGAGTTCGCAGCCCTGATCGCCTCGCACTACGAGTTCGCCGGCCAGACAATGCAGGCCGTCGAGCATCTGCAGCGCGCGGCGCGGTGGATCGGCCGCACTAATACGACGGAAGCACTGCGGCTGTGGAAGAAGGTTCGCGCCATGCTGCAGGCGCTGCCGCAATCGGAGCACGTCGACCGCCTGCGTGCGCTGGCCAGCGCCCAGATTCTCAACTGCGGATGGCGCGAGGGCATCTCCGCCGATGAGGTCAGGCCTTTTGCCGAAGAGGCGCTGCGCTATGCCCGTTCCTCGGACAAGATGCATGAGCCGCTCGTGATCGGCGCTTACGGGCGGGTCCTCGCCTCGACCGGTGCAGTCGACGACTACGTCAATCTGGCGCAGAACGCGGTCAAGCTGACCTTCGAGGAAGGTGACGTCGGCCTTTATGCGACGGTCAATGCGATGCTCGCGCAGGCGTTCTTCATGTCGGGGCGCCTTAGCGAGGCATTGAGTGCCGTCGAGACTGCGTACGCCGCGATCGCGGAATATGGAGGTTTCGACAGCAATGTCACGTTGGGCTTGAATCCCAATCAGCTTCTCGGTTTCGACATCGAGTACTGGATCAAATGTCTGAAGGCGCGCATCCTGGCTCAATTCGGGCGTTTTGCCGAGGCTGATCCGCTCGTGGACGAGCTTTTGCGAGCCGACGCAGAGATGGCGCCCGTGGTGCGCTTCATCCCGCATTTCGCGTCGGTCGAGCTGGCCTGGGCGCGCGGTGATGACGATCTGCTGCGCCGGCACGCCGCCTGCGTGGCCGACATCGCCGAACAATCAGGTATGCCCTATATTCGCGTTCTGTCCCTGTTTTGCCTCAGCCTTTCGGACGCGGTTGCTGACGATCTGGCCGCTGCCATCGACAGGCTGCATGACACGATTGCCTTCGCGCGTCGGGTCAAAGCGGCCCTGGATTTCGAGGCGCGCATGCTTGCTGGTTACGCTGATCTGCTCTTCCGCGCCGGCCGCCTCGACGAGGCGCTCGATGTCTCTCAGCAAGCGATCGATCTCGGTCGGCGCCGGACGGATCGTATCGCCGAGTTGCAGGGATCGCTGCTGCGCGGCCTCGTTCGCGCGTCGAGCTCTGCGCTTCGCAACGACAAAGAGGCGCGCGACTTGTTAGAACGGTCGGAGCGCTTGTTGGATGTTTCGGCTGCCGGGCTTTATCGACCGCTGTTGATGGAGCTGCGATCCACCCTTGAACGTGCCGGGTGATTCGCGCAAAGTACCGTTGTTTAACGTGATCATTTAATTAGGGGATGACAAATGGGCGCGATGATTAAGGACAGTACGACGCTTGATATCGTCGTGCAGCTCAACAAGCGGTTCGACGCTGAGGCTTTGGCTGAAATGGTTGAGTTGCAAAGGGAATTCGGGGTGTTCTCGCTGAGTCATAGTCTGCAACAGTCGTTTGCTCTGCTTGGAATCGTGCCCGCTGATTGGTCCGAGCGGCGGCGCTGGTACAAATTTCTCGATTTTCTCAAGACGTATCCGTCGGACATAGCCAATGTGAACGGTCATGATCGAGTGATCCAGGCGTTCAAGGATGATCTCGAGTCTGAAAAGGCGATTCCTGTCTCGATCATCTGTCACTCTGCGGCTGAAGATCCTCGTGTGACCGTTTCGGAAGGGCGCCCGATCATTTTTTCTCTCGACACACACGTCATCGTCTCGATCCCGACGACTCCCGGTCGTGAAGCACGCAAGCAGGCGGCCGAGACTGCCCGGGCAAGGCGCGTCCAGAAGCGCGGCAAGAAATGAGGGGGACCGCGGACAGCGTCATCGAGCCTGGTCAATCCTCGCTCGATGCCATCTGCTCCGGTGTCGATGCCTACTACACTGCGTGCGTCGCGCGTCATGGCGCGACGCCACGCGGTGTCGACTGGTCGTGCGAGGCGACACAGGGCCTGCGCTTCGTGCAGCTGATGAAGCTGTGCGATGCGTCCGCACCCTTCAGCCTCAATGACATCGGCTGCGGCTATGGCGCGCTGGTGCCGTTTCTTGCCGCGCGCTTTCCTTCGTGCGAGATCGACTATCTCGGCATCGACCTGTCCCGGGCCATGA
Source organism: Bradyrhizobium ontarionense (assembly GCF_021088345.1). Taxonomy (NCBI): domain Bacteria; kingdom Pseudomonadati; phylum Pseudomonadota; class Alphaproteobacteria; order Hyphomicrobiales; family Nitrobacteraceae; genus Bradyrhizobium; species Bradyrhizobium ontarionense. The sequence goes on from NZ_CP088156.1 coordinate 7,007,719, forward strand.
TCGGTCGCGCACGTCGACGCTTTTCCGGACCGCAACGACGTTTCGTCGTTGCGTCTGACAGCCCGCGCATCGCCGACTACTCGGTCGCTTCGGGCATCATGAACGTCAATGTCGGCTATTCGCGCCCGGCCTGGGAAGATTACGTCAAGGCGATGTTGCAGCGCATGTTCGCGACCAGCGGGTGCGGCTTCAGTGTCAACTTCATGCAGGCAGGTGACGGCGACATGGATGGCGATCCGACGGCGTCGCGCCTCTATCGGAGCACGCCGGACGCCTGGACGGCCTATTGTGAAAATGAACTTGCAGCGCAGGTCGAGGTCGTCAGCAACTATGGCATGAAGGAGTTCACGCTCTTGGTGCGGCGCAGGCCCGAAGCTGCACAGCCGATGGCGAGTCCGTCGCACTGATGTCGGTTGCTCCGTCGTCATCTTCGCAGACCGATCGCCGCAGCGTCGCGATCGACCGCGCCGTGGACGTCGTGATCTCCTCGCGAGGTCACGCCAGCCCCACGCGGCTGGAAAGTGCCTGCGCGCTTCTGCGCCAGCAAGCGCCGCTGCATTGGGTGGAACGTCCGGGCGTGCGCCCGTTCCGGGCCGTCACGCGCTACGCCGACATCTTGTCGATCGAGACGCGCGGCGGGGAGTTTGCGGCGGGGCCCCGGACCTATCTCGCCAGCGAGACCTCGGAGGCCGTGCTGCAGCGTGTCACCGGCAAGCCACAACTCGTGCGCAGCCTGACCGAGATGGATCCGCCGGATCACGGCGCCTATCGTGCCCTCATCCAGGGCGCCTTTGCGCCGCCGGCCTTGCGCGAGACGGAGCTGTGGCTGGCGCACTGGGCGGCCGAAATGATCGACCGCGTTGCCTCGCGCGTGCGCAGCTTCGATTTCGCTGTCGACGTTGCGCTGCCTTTCACCTTCCGGGTGATTGGCCGCATGCTGGGCACGCCTGAGGCCGACGATGCGCGGCTTGCACGGCTCGCCCAGGCCTTCGTGGGCGCCGAGGATCCGCAGCGGCGCCTCGCGGAGTCGCCCGGCGACACGATGCGCATGGCGATGCTGGCGCTGCGCGACTATTTCGAAGCGGTCGTCGCCGATCGCCGCGCCAAGCCGCGCGACGATCTCGCCAGCCTGATTGCGCATGCCGAGCCGCATGGCGCGGCCATGCCGCACTACGAGCTGATCTCCTACTTCATCCTGCTGGTGACGGCTGGCCACGATACGACCGCGCTCGCCTTGGCCGGCGGCCTCGAGGCGCTGCTGGCGGCGCCCGACCAGATGGCCAGGCTGCGCGCCGAGCCGGAGCTGCTCGACAGCGCCATCGAGGAGATGCTGCGCTGGACCACGCCGGTGCGGCATTTCATGCGGACGGCGGTCTGCGACACCGAGGTTGCGGGCCAGCCCATTCGCGAAGGCGAGGCGCTGGCGTTGTTCTTCCATTCCGCCAATCGCGACGAGGCGGTGTTCGCCGAGGCGAATGCATTCCGGATCGATCGCAGCCCGAACCCGCATATCGCCTTCGGCCGCGGACCGCATATCTGCATGGGGCTGCAGCTGGCGCGGATGCAGATGCGCGCCTTGTTCGCGGCGCTGCTGCAACGGACCGATCGCATCGAACTGACCGGGCGGGTGCGCCGCGTGCAGTCGCCGTTCATGAGTGGCGTCAGCAGACTTCCCGTACGTCTGAACTTCCGAGCGCTGCGTAGCGAGGCGGCGGAATAGAATCCGCGGTCACCGCCGTGCCTTGAAGAACTCCTTCAGCATCTGCGCCGCCTGCTGCTCGCCGACCGCCGAATAGACCTCCGGCGCGTGATGGCACGTCGGCTGTGCGAAGAAGCGCACGCCGGATTCCACCGCGCCACCCTTCGGGTCGGCCGCGCCGTAATAAAGCCTGCGGATGCGGGCAAACGAGATCGCGCCCGCGCACATCGTGCACGGCTCCAGCGTGACGTAGAGATCGCAGTCGATCAGCCGCTCGCTCCCGATCGCGTGCGCGGCCTGCCGCAGCGCCAGGATCTCGGCATGGGCGGTCGGATCGCGGTCGGTCAGGGTCCGGTTGGCGGCGGTGGCGATGACCTGGTGGTCGCGCACGACGACGCAGCCGATCGGGACCTCGCCGGAAATTGCGGCCGATTCGGCCGCTTTCAGCGCCAAATCCATGAAAGAGGGAGCTTTCATGGCTCGTAATACCCGGACAAGTCTGCTACTGCATCGCCCTTCAGCAAAACCGGACCTCGATTTCCCGCGTGACATGCGCTGCTCAGAGCGCGCGTATCACGCCACGTCCTGCACCTCAAAGTGAGACCTTCATGCCCCGCGACTCCGACAAAGACAACGATTCCCGTGGCCGTCCCGACCGGCCCCCGCGGGCGCGGTCTGGCGGCGACAAGGGACGATCGGGCGCCGCGCGTGGGCCCGAGAAGAAATTTGCCAAGCGTGGTGCAGGGGCTGCAGGCGCGGGCGGCAAGAGCTTCGTAAAGCGCGACGGCGACAAGCGGTCGTTCGACGAGGGCCGCGCGCCACGCCGTCGCGAGGACGGCGCTGCGCCGCGCAAATCCTTTGGCGGCAAATCCTTTGGCGACAAACCGAAATTCAATCGCGACGAGCGCCCGCGCGGCGATCGGCCGTTTGCTGCGCGTCCGCCGCGGGGCGAGGACGGTGAGAAGCGCGCCTTCAAGCCGCGCGGTGACCGGCCGAAATTCGACCGCGACGCTGGCGGGGGCAGCAAGCGTCCCTTTACGCCGCGCGCCGATCGCGACGACGCCCGTCCTGCGGCGCGCTCGTCCGAGCGGAAGTTTGGTGAGCGCAAGCCCTATGCGGCGCGGGAGCGCGACGGCGACAAGCGCCCGTACACGCCGCGCGGCGAGGGTGCGCGCGACCGTTCGCGTCCGGCGAAGAGCTTCGGCGACCGTCCTCAGCGCAGCGGCGATCGGCCGGAGCGCAAGTTCGGCGGCGAGAAGACGTTCTCCCGCGGTGCCGATGGCGAACGTGGTGAGCGCAAGTTCGGTGCCGGTCCGCGCGGCCCACGCAAGGAATTCGGCGATCGTCCCGACCGCGGCGAGTCCAAGCCCTGGCAGAAGCGGGCCGAGGGGGGCGATCGTCCGGAGCGCAGCGCCCGCCCGCCCCGCGATGGCGCCCGCAGCTTCGACCGGCCGCGCTCCGATCGGCCACGCGAGGACCGCCCTAAATTCGATCGTCCCAAGTTCGATCGTCCGAAGTTCGATCGCCCCAGCTCCGATCGTTCTGGCTCCGATCGTCCCAAATTCGACCGTCCGAGATCCGACCGCCCCGCGTCCGACCGTCCGAAATTCGACCGGCCACGCGATCGCGGCGACGACCGCAAGTTCGATCGTCCGCGTCAGCGCCCCGAGGGCCGCAGCGACTGGCAGGAGCATCCGCGCGGCGAGCGCCGCGGCGGTGATTTCGCCGACCGGCCGCGCCGCGACAATGAGGACGAGAGCCGGGTCTTCGCCAAGCGTCCGGCGTTCGGCGGCCGTGGCGCCTATCGCGAGCGCAAGCCGGACACCGACAAGCGCACCCCACGCCCTGTGGCCGAGCCTGCCCAGCCGAAGAAGCCCGGCGATCGCATCGCCAAGGTTCTGGCGCGGGCAGGGCTCGCCTCGCGCCGCGACGCCGAGGAGATGATCACGCAGGGCCGCGTCACCGTGAACGGCCGCATCATCAATTCGCCGGCGCTCGACGTCACCGAGAACGACGTCATCCAGGTCGACGGCGCGCCGTTGCCGGAGCGCGAACGCACGCGGCTGTTCCTCTATCACAAGCCGCGCGGCCTGATGACGACCCACAGCGACCCCGAGGGGCGGCCGACGGTGTTCGACAATCTGCCCGAAGCGCTGCCGCGCCTGATCTCGATCGGACGGCTCGACTTCAACACCGAGGGGCTGCTGCTGCTCACCAATGACGGTGGGCTGGCGCGTGTGCTCGAGCTGCCGGACACTGGCTGGACGCGGCGCTATCGCGTGCGCGCCCATGGCGAGATCACGCAGGCGCAGCTCGATCAGCTCGCCGCAGGCGTCGAGGTCGACGGCGTCAAATACGGACCGATCGAGGCGACGCTGGAACGCGACCAGGGCGCCAATGTCTGGCTGGTCGTTGCGATCCGCGAGGGCAAGAACCGCGAGGTGCGCAACGTGCTCGCCCATCTCGGCCTCGAGGTGAACCGGCTGATCCGCGTGTCCTATGGTCCGTTCCAGCTGCTGGAGCTCGCCGAGGGCGAGGTGCAGGAGGTCAAGACGCGGGTGCTGCGCGAGCAGCTCGGCGAGAAGGTGATCGCGCAGTCGGGCGCCGATCTCGGGCCGGGCGGGAGCAAGGCCGATCGCGAGCCACTGCCGGATCCGAAGCCCAAGCCGAAGCGCGAGGTGGTCGCCGATCGCAAGGGCCGCCGCGTCCTGGTTCAGCGCACCGGCAGCGACGAGGCGCGCGCGCGCAATGAGGCCGAGTCGGCCGGCTATGGTCCGCCGCGCCGGCCGAAGCGCGGCTATCACGGCAAGCGCGATATCAAGCCGCAGGACGAGTAGGGCTTCTCGATGCGTGTCGTCGGTGGACGGCTGAGAGGCCGCAACATCGCGTCGCCTGCGTCGGGCGAGATCAGGCCGACGCAGGATCGCCTGCGCGAGTCGCTCTTCAATATCCTCGCGCACGCCTACGACGACCCGATCGACGGCGCGCGCGTGCTCGACCTGTTCGCCGGCACCGGCGCGCTCGGCATCGAGGCGGTGTCGCGCGGCGCGGCGTTCACGCTGTTCGTCGACAATGGCGCCGAGGCGCGGGCGCTGCTGCGCAACAATGTCGAAGCGCTCGGTCTCGGCGGCGTCACCAAGGTCTATCGCCGCGATGCGGCCGATCTCGGTCCAGCGCATCCGGTCGAACCGTTCTCCCTCGTGTTCCTCGACCCGCCCTATGGCAAGGGCCTGGCCGAGAAGGCGCTGGTGTCGTTGCGGGACGGCGGCTGGCTCGTGCCGTCGGCGCTTCTCGTCGTCGAAGAGTCCAAGGCCGCCGCGTTCAAGGCGCCCGAGGGCTTCGCGGAGCTGGAGCGCCGCGCCTATGACGACACCGAGTTCGTGTTCTTGCGTTTTGCCTGAGGCGCGCCGCAATCTCTCATCGCCCTTCGCTGTCATCGTCCGCGCAGGCTGACGATCCAGTACGCCGCGCCGTTGGTGAGAACGACTGACGTCTCTGGAATACTGGATGCCCCGCCTGCGCGGGGCATGACGACTGAATGAGTCGTTGCAGCTTCGCTATCTCCGCCCGAACAGCTTCTCGACATCGGCGAGCTTGAGCTCGACATAGGTCGGGCGGCCGTGATTGCACTGGCCGGAGTTCGGCGTGTCCTCCATCTCGCGGAGTAGCGCGTTCATCTCCTCCGGCTTGAGGCGGCGGCCGGCGCGCACCGAGCCGTGGCAGGCCATGGTGGCGGCGACGTGCATCAGGCGGCGCTCCAGCGGCAGCGCCTCGCCCCATTCCTCCATGTGCTCGGCGAGATCGCGCAGCAGCCCCGCCGCATTGATCTTGCCGAGCAGCGACGGCGTCTCGCGCACCGCGACCGCGCCGGGTCCGAACGACTCGATCACAAGCCCGAACGAGGACAGCTCGTCGGTGCGCGAAAGCAGCGCCTCGACGGTCGCCTCGTCGAGCTCGACGATGTCGGGGATCAGCAGGATCTGGCGCTGTACGCCGTGGGCGGCGAGCGAGGCCTTCAGCCGCTCATAGACGATGCGCTCATGGGCTGCGTGCTGGTCGACGATGACGAGGCCGTCGCGCGTCTGTGCCACGATGTAGGTGTCGTGGATCTGCGTGCGCGCGGCGCCGAGCGGACGGTCGAGCAAATCGGGCGCGGCCGGCTGCTCGTGCAGGCGCAGATCGGCGCTGGGCGTACCGACGTCGAACGCGGCCTGCGAGGATTCGGCGAGACCAAATGGGGTGGGAGACGCCGAGGGTGCGGCCGACGGGAACGAGCCGCCGAAGTGCGGCATCGGCGCGACCGGCATCGACGGCGAGCGCTGCCAATCCCAGTTGACCGCACCAAGGTTGGGGCGCGACGGCCCGAAGGCCGGACGGAAGGCGGCGATGGTCGCGCCGCCGTCATTGGCCGCCGTGCGCCGCCCCTCACGCGCGAGACCTTCCTTCAGCGCGTGCACGATCAGCGCGCGAACCAGGCCGGCATTGCGGAAGCGCACCTCGGTCTTGGCCGGATGCACGTTGGCATCGACCTCGCGCGGATCGAGCGTCACGAACAGCGCCACGACCGGATGGCGGTCGCGCGGCAGGTAGTCGGCATAGGCCGCGCGCACGGCGCCGAGGATCAGCTTGTCGCGCACCGGACGGCCGTTGACGAACAGATACTGCCCGAGCGCGTTGGCGCGCGTGAGCGCAGGCGCGGCGGCAAAGCCTTCGACCGCGACGCTGTCACGCTCGCTGCGCACCGCGATCGCATGGCTGCGGAAGTCGGCGCCCAGGATGTCGCCGAGCCGCGTGAGCTGGCCCGGTGCGCCAGGCAATGCGGCGGTCCAGGTGACCGGAGCGCGCTCTTCGCCGGCAAGCGTGAAGGCGATATCGGGCCGCGCCATCGCCAGGCGACGCACGACTTCGCGGATCGCCTCGGCCTCGGTGCGGTCGGTCTTGAGGAACTTCAGCCGCGCCGGCGTGGCGTGAAAGAGGTCGGCGACCTCGACGCGGGTGCCCTGGTTGAGGGCTGCCGGAACGATCGGCGATTTCGCGCCGCAATCCACCGCGAGCGCCCAGGCATGCGGCTCGCTTTTGTGCCGCGTCGTGATCGACAGCCGCGCCACCGAGCCGATCGAGGGCAGCGCCTCGCCGCGGAACCCGAGCGTGCGGATCTGCAGCAGGTCTTCGTCGTCGAGCTTGGAGGTGGCGTGGCGCTCCACCGCGAGCGCCAGATCCGCCGCGGTCATGCCGCCACCATCGTCGGTGATCGCGATCTTCCGCCGCCCGCCGCCGTCGGTGAAGATGTCGATCCGGCTGGCGCCGGCATCGATCGCGTTCTCGACCAGCTCCTTGACCACGCTCGCGGGCCGCTCGACCACCTCGCCGGCGGCGATGCGGTTGATGACCTGTTCGGGAAGCTGGCGGACGGGCATGAGGCGGGACTGCCGTGAGATTCGGATGCGCTGTTGTAACCGCGGCGGCGGCCCGGAGCGATGTCGACGCGGCGCCACAATTGCGGCCGGGAGAATAGCGTTTTTTATGCAGTGCGGCAGGCGAAAGCCACGTTCTCCAACGGGATTGTGAGGCGGGCGGGGCCAGTATATCGTTTCGCAAAAATAACGATCAGCCGGAGGAAACCCATGTGCCATCTGTTCGCACACCAGCCTCAGCGCGATTATGCATCGCAGACCCGCTCTCTGCGGATCGGCGGCCATAGCACCTCGATCCGGCTCGAAATGGCGTTCTGGGACACGCTCGAGGAGATCGCCGCCAAGGAGGGCATGAGCCTCGCCAAGTTCGTGACCACGCTCTACGCCGAGGTGCTCGATCATCACGGCGAGGTGAAGAATTTTGCGTCGCTGCTGCGCTGCTCCTGTTTGATCTACCGGGCGAAGGCGACCGCCGCGATGCCACCATTCCCCGACAGCGCGATCCTCGACGCCGCGGAATAGCAACACGCCTGCTGTCTCGTCTCCCTCCCCCGCGTGCGGGGGAGGGCGGGGTGGGGGCGCCACAAAGATAGTCTTTCCTTAGCGTTCCCCCACCCGCATCGCATCTGCGATGCGATGCGAGCTCTCAGAGCGAGCTTCGCCCGTCTCGCCCCGCAAGCGGGGGAGGCGCTGACAGCGTTCGCGGTGGGTGAGGTGTGCACCCATGAAGCGTTGCTGATCAAATCTCCTTCTTCTGCATCGCGCCTGCGATGTAGTCGGCCTGGCGGATCGCCAGCGCCACGATTGTCAAGGTCGGGTTGCACGCAGCGCCCGTGGTGAACTGGCTGCCGTCTGACACGAACAGGTTCTTGACGTCGTGGGTCTGGCCGAACTTGTTGACGACGCCGTCCTTGGCCTTCTCGCTCATCCGGTTGGTGCCGAGATTGTGCGTCGAGGGATAGGGCGTGGTCGGATAGGTCACGGTGGCGCCGACCGCCTCGTAGATCGCGCTTCCCTGCTTGTAGGCGTGGGCGCGCATCGCGACGTCGTTGGGATGGTCGTCGAAATGCACTGAGGCCACCGGCATGCCGAACTTGTCCTTGGCGGCCGGATCGAGCGTGATGCGGTTGGTCTCCTGCGGCATGTCCTCGCCGACCAGCCACATGCCGGCCATGCGCGGATAGGTCTCCATCGCCGCGGTGAAGCTGCGGCCCCAGGCGCCGGGATTGAGGAACGCCGCCATGAACGGCAGGCCGAGCGACAAGGTCTCCATCTCATAGCCGCCGACGAAGCCGCGCTTCGGATTGAACGCCGCCTCGTCGCGGACGATGCCGGCCATCGTGGTGCCGCGATACATGTGCACCGGCTGCTCGAAGGTCGCGTAGACGCTGCCGGTCATGTGCCGCATGTAGTTGCGGCCGACCTGGCCGGAGGAGTTGGCGAGGCCATCCGGGAACAGGTTGGAGGCGCTGTTGAGCAAGAGCCGCGGGCTCTCGATCGAGTTGCCGGCGACCGCGACGATGCGGGCCTTCTGCAGCTGCATCTTGCCCTGGCCGTCGGCATAGACCACGCCGGTGACCTTGCCCGAGGTGTCATGCTCGATCTTGATCGCCATGCTGCCGGACCGCACCTCGAGATTGCCGGTGGCCTCGCCCTTCGGGATCTCGGTGTACAAGGTCGACCATTTCGCACCGGACTTGCAGCCCTGGAAGCAGAAGCCGATCTGCTGACAGGCGCCGCGGCCGTCACGCGGCTGCGAGTTGATCGCCATGTTGCCGGTGTGCACAGTCTTGTAGCCGAGCTTCCGGGCACCGGCCTCGAGCACCTTGAAATTGTTGTTGCCGGGCAGGCCGGGAATGTCGTTGGTGCGGGTCACGCCCATCTTGAACTCGGCCTTGGCGTACCACGGCTCCATCTCGGCCAAGGTCACCGGCCAATCCAACAGGCTCGTGCCGGGCACGCCGCCATAGGTGGTGCGGGCCTTGAACTCGTGCTCGTCGAAGCGCAGCGAGGCGCCGGCCCAGTGCACGGTCGAGCCGCCGACCGCCTTGACGATCCAGGCCGGCAGGTTGGCAAAATCTTTCGCCACCCGCCAGGTGCCGGACGTGGTGCGCATGTCGGTCCAGGCGAGCTGGGTGAAGCTCTCCCATTCGTCGTTGATGAAATCGGGAATCTCGTAGCGATTGCCGGCTTCGAGAATGACGACCTTGATGCCCTTCTGCGCGAGCTCGTTGCCGAGCGTGCCGCCGCCGGCCCCTGAGCCGATGATGACGACGACGCTCGAATCGTTCTGATCGAATTTTGCCATGGTGGTTTCCTCCGTGTTGTCTGTTGTTCGACGGCGTCAGGCTTTCGGCAGCCAGTCGATGTCGGAGAAGCCACGGTTGATGTAGCCGCCATGCTCGGCGGAAGAGCCCTCGTAGCCGAATTTCGGCCAGAGCTCCTTCTGATTGTAGAGCGACACCACGAGGTCGCCGCGGATGGTCTTGAAGAAGGTCGTCTGCTCGATGCCCTGAAGCAGCGTAACGCGGTCGGCCTCCCACGGCACCTGCGCATACGGCACCTTGTGGCGGTCGCGCGCATCCTGGTCGAGCCGGGCGACGCCATCGTTGATCATCGCCTTGACGGCGGCGTCCTCGGCCGCCTTGTCGTCCCACGGCTTGACCGCAGTGATGTAGTAGCGGTCGGCGAGGAAGTCGTGCGGGTAGATGTCGCGTGCGACCTTGACCAGCGTCTTCAGGGTTGCCGGCGTCAGCGCCTTGGCATCCTCGGCCCAGGCATCGGTGATACCGAGGCCGGTCGCGGAGGCCACGGCGGCAGCAGGCACGGTCGAGGCCGCGCCCTTGAGAAAGACGCGGCGGTCGTATTTGTTGCGGCGATCGACTTCTCTCATGGGACTTTCCTCCGTTTGTTTTTTACTTATGACGTCGCGTCGTGCGTGGCTCAGCCGAAGCGGCCGCCGCGCTGGATCACCTCGATCTTGTAGCCGTCGGGATCGGTGACGAAGAAGAAGCGCGCCAGCGTCGCGCCGTTGTGCTTGAAGTCGCGCAAGGGGCCGGGCGCCAGCTTCTCGCGCTCGAAACGGGCATGCTCGGCGTCGAGATCGTCGACCACGACGGCGAGATGGCCGTAGCCGTCGCCGAGCGTGTAGGGCTCCTTGCGGTCGTAGTTGACGGTCAGCTCGACCTCGAACGGCGATGATGGATGGCGCAGATAGATCAGCGCGAAGCCGTCGAACTTCAGGTGATCGGCGATCTCGAGCCCGAAGGCGCGCTTGTAGAAGTCGAGCGCCTTGGCCTCGTCGAAGACGCGGATCATCGAATGAACGGGCTTGGCCATCTCAATTGTCCTTCAGATAGGTGATGATCGCAGCGCGCAATTCGGGCTTGGCCTGGCGGTAGGCCATCACGGCGCCGGGGATCAGCTCTTGCGGGTTGGTCAGCCAGGCGTCGAGCCTGGCCTCGTCCCAACTGAAATCGGCCTTGGCAAAGCCGGCCGAATAGCGGAAGCCTTCGACCGCGCCGGCACGGCGGCCGACGACCTTCGCAAGCGGCGGTCCCTGGCGCATCGGCTCGGCGGTACTGAGGGTGTGGCAGACGCCGCATTGCTGCTTGAACAAGGTCGCCCCGTCGACCGGCTTGGGCGATGGCAAGGCCATCTGCGCCGCCGCGATCGTGGTGCTCAGTATCGCGCCGCACCATCCAAGTCCGAAAAGAAACAACAACTCTCGCGCCGCACGCCGTCCCGACATCGATCCTCTCTCATCATTTTTGATGAGACTAGGTCGCAGCCAAAGCGCCGTGGTAGTAGCGGGCTGTTTCGGCCAGAACAAAGCGTGCGCAGGACTCGTCCGGCCCCAGGGTATGTCAGCGTTGCGGACTATTCCGGCTGCGTCGCAACCACCGTCATTCCGGGGCAAGGCCGCAGGCCTTGAACCCGGAATCTCGATATTGTCTGGCGTCCATTCCTAACGATTTCGAGATTCCGGGTTCAATCGTCAACGCGCAGCCGCTTCGCGACTTCGCATTGCCGATTGCCCCGGAATGACGGTGACAACCCAACTGTTCAGCTCTTTTCGATGCAGAAGGACTAATCGTCGAAGCGGCGTCCGCCGCGTCCGGCCTTGACGTCGCTGCGGATTTTCTTGCCCTCGAGCCGGCGTTGCTTGGAGCCGAAGGTCGGCTTGGTCGGGCGGCGCACCTTCGGCCGCACCATCGCCTCCTTCAACAGCGTGACGAGACGGTCGATCGCATCGGCCTTGTTGCGCTCCTGGGTGCGAAAGCGTTCGGCCTGGATCACGATGACGCCGTTCTTGGTCATGCGCTGGCCGGCCAGCCGGGCGAGCCTGACAGCCGCATCCTCGGGCAGCGTGATCCGGGTCGTATCGAAGCGCAGTTGCGCCGACGTCGACAGCTTGTTGACGTTCTGGCCGCCGGGGCCGGAAGCGCGGACGAACGAGATCTCGATGTCGTTTTCGTCGATGACGAGGTCGCGGGATATCCGCAGCATGGGGCACCACAGGAATCGATTGTGGCGTGCACCATAGCGGGTTTAGGGCTGATGTGCGCGGTCTGCACCCGTTCGATCGTGCGGCTGGCCCGGGACCGATGCCAAAATCTCCGCTGTCATCCCGGCGCACGCCGGGATCCATACTCCCAGGGAGAAGTTTGAGGCAGGCTAGTCGTTGACACCTCCCGCATCATATCCGCCGCGGACTATGGGTCCCGGATCGGCGCCGCGCCGCGCTGGCGCGCGTCGCGGCTTGTCCGGGACGACAGCGGTGTGGGAGGCGGATTCACGGCTCAAACAGCGATTGACATAGCTTTGGGTTCTCGCGGCGCATCGCGCCCGAGGCTTATGATCAATTCGTCCCTCATAAGAATGCAGAGGGCGCGGGGAATGCCGGGCGCTGGCCGCACCCATGGCCCGCCTGCGAAAAAAAATGCAGGCGGCAGGTACCACAGGTTCAGCCGAGACATCCCGGCATTCCCCGCGCGATGGTCTTCACGCTTATACGCAGTCTCCCTGGTGCGCCGGGCTTGTTGGCCACCATCATCCGCGCGGCGCGTCAGCGCCGACACGAACTTGATACCAGCATCGGGGTATCAGGACGCTGCGACTTCACGTCCGCAAGCGATCGTTCGTCGGCGCCCTCGTCAAGAAGACGCTGCGATCTCTCGCGGCCATCGCATCCCCGCCTCGCGTGTCGTGACGATCGCGCGCAACGCCCCTCCGCAGTGAGGCGGGATGCGGAGAGATAATCATGATTTCTGAAAAATAGCAATAGGATTATCTTTTTCGGAAGTCTCGCCGCGACATCCAATCGCGCAGCGTTATCCAATGTCGTTCCGGGCAAGCCACCGGCAACACGAAGCGTTGTCCGGCGGCGCCGACCCGGGATCCATACGCCGCGGCGGCTGTGGGGGCGAGCAGCTCACCCCGCAAGCGCAGGCAACGGCATCGAGGATCAGACCTTGTGCCCGTCTCTCACCACGCCGTCATGGCCGGGCTTGTCCCGGCCATCCACGTCCATCGACGGTCTCGAAAGACGTGGATGCCCGGGACAAGCCCGGGCATGACGACCAACTAACTAGCTGGACCTTCGGAGCAAAGGACTATGGTTCGCGGAACCATTTGCGTTCCCGGGAACGCGAGTAGCGGTAGGCCAATGCGAGACGGATGTGCGCCGCCGCTGCCGAAAGCGACGGCACCCTCTCCCCGCCTCAGTTCGTCTTCGTCACCGGCGCCGTGGCCGGGGCCTGGGCCGGTTCGGCGGCGGCCTGCGGGGTGCGGCCGACGACGGTCGTGAGCAGGCCCTGGCTCCAGAGCTGCTTGGCGGCCTTCTTGGCGTCGTCCAGGGTCACGGCGTTGACGATCTCGCTGCGCTTCTCGATGTAGTCGATCGGCATCTTGTCGAGCTGATATTGCAGCATCGCCTGCGCCAGCTTGGAGGAGGTGTCGAGCGCCAGCATCTGCGAGCCGTTGATGTAGGACTTGGCCTCGTCGAGCTCCTGCTGGCTCGGGCCTTCCTCGGCGATGCGGCGGATTTCACCCTCGACGGCGGTGATGGTCTCGCCGGCACGGTCGAAGCGGGTGGCGGTGTTGCCGATGAACAGCGCCGAATGATCCATCCACAACAGCGCGTCATAGACAGAATAGGCCAGGCCGCGCTTCTCGCGTACTTCCTTGTACAGCCGCGACGACAGGCCGCCGCCGCCGAGAATGTGGTTGACGACATAGGCCGCCATGAAGTTGGGGTCGTGGCGGCGGATGCCGGGGCCGCCGAAGGTGATCACCGTCTGCGGCACGTCGAGCGCGACCTGCACGCGCTGCGGCGGCTTGGTGGCGACCACATCGGGCACCGCCGTCAAGGTGGCCTTGGCCGGCAGGCTGCCAAACGTCTGGTCCAGCAGCTTGCCGAGCGTGGCCGGGTCGACGTCGCCGACGACGGCGACCTTCAGCGTGTCTTTGGCCAGCACGCGACCGGTATAGTCCTTGAGATCGTCCACGGTGATCGCCGGCACGCTGTCGAGCGTGCCGTTGGCCGGCCGGCCGTAGGGATGGTTGGGGTAGGCGAGCTCGAGGAATTTGCGGCCCGCCAGCGAGCTGGGATTGGTGGTCTCGCGGCGCAGGCCGGAGATCACCTGCGAGCGGATGCGCTCGACATCGGTGCTGTCGAAATGCGGCGAGGTCAGCGCCGTACGCAACAGCTCGAACGCCTCGTCCTTGTTGTCGCGCAGCATGCGCAGCGAGCCGCGGAACTGGTCGCGCGACACCTGGAAGCTGAGCTCGATGGCGCGGCGATCGAGCCGCTCGTGGAAGGTCTTGGAGTCGAGATCGCCGGAGCCCTCGTCGAGCAGGTCGGCGACGAGATTGCCGACGCCGGGCTTTCCGGCCGGGTCCTGCGAGGCGCCGCCCTGGAATGCGTATTCCATGGCGATCAGCGGCACGGTGGCGTCCTGCACGAACCAGGCTTCGATACCGCCGGGCGAGACCAGCCGCTGGATCTTGGTGGCAGCCTGGGCAGACGGGGAAACTGCGAGCGCTGCTGCGGCGACGGTGAGCGCGCAGGCGATGCGGCGGGCGAAGGTCATTGTGCTGCTCACGACCGCTTCTCCTCGCGCTTGGCGGCATTGTCCTTGATCAGATAGCCGGTGACGGAGCGCTTCTTGTCGAGCCATTTCTGCGCCGCTGCGCGCACCTGCTCGGCGGTCACGGCGCGAATGCGATCTGGCCAGCTCCGGATGTCCTCGATGCTGAGCCCGGTGGTGAGCCCGCCGCCATACCAGCGCGCCATCGTCGCCTGGTTGTCCTGGGCGTAGATCGCTTCCGCGATCAGCTGCGTCTTGACCCGTTCGAGGTCGGCGGCTGGAACCGGATTTTGCGCGATCTCGGCGATCACGCTATCGACGGCGGCCTCGACTTGCGCGAACTCCACGCCGGGCTTCGGCGCGGCTGCGATCGAGAACTGGCTGGGATCCAGCGAGGTGCCCTGATAGGACGCGCTGGCACTGATCGCGAGCGCCTTGTCGACGACGAGCGCGCGATAAAGATAGGAGTTGCTGCCGCTGCCCATCAGCTGCGCCAGCACGTCGAGCGCGGCGGACTCGCCGGGCGCGGCGGTCGTCGCCGACGGCACCAGGTAGAAGCGGCGCATCGAGGGCTGCTCGACATGCGGATCCGACAGCGTCACGGTGCGCGGTGCGACCGGCTCGGGCTCCTGCGGCCGCAGCCGGCGCGCCGGGATATCGGCCTGCGCAGGGACCTTGGCGAAGGTCTGCTCGACGAGCGGCCGCACTTCCTTGGCGTCGGTGTCGCCGGCGATGACGAGGATCGCATTGTTGGGAGCGTAGAAGCGGCGATAGAAGGCGAGCGCATCCTCGCGGCCAAGCTTCTCGATCTCGGGCCTCCAGCCGATCACCGGCCGGCCATAGGGATGGTTGAGATAGAGCGCCGCCATGACCTGCTCGTTGAGGCGGGCTTCCGGAGAGTTGGCGACGCGCATGTTGTATTCTTCGAGCACGACGTCGCGCTCGGGCAGCACGTTCTCGTCCTTCAGCACCAGGCCGGTCATGCGGTCGGCCTCGAACTCCATCATCTTCGCCAACTGGTCGCGCGGGACGCGCTGGAAGTAGCCGGTGTAGTCGACCGAGGTGAAGGCGTTCTCGTTGCCGCCGATCTTCAGCACGGTCTTGGAGAACTCGCCGGCCGGATGCTTCTCGGTGCCCTTGAACATCAGGTGTTCGAGGAAATGCGCCAGGCCGGATTTGCCCGGCGTCTCGTCGGCGGACCCGACCTTGTACCAGATCATCTGCGTCACCACGGGGGTGCGGTGATCCTGGATCACGACGACCTGCAAGCCGTTGGGGAGGGTGAAGCTGGCAGGGGGCTCGGAGGCGAACGTCGTTTGCGCCGAAGCGCCGGCCGAGAACGCAACGAGGGAGACGAGCGCGGCGGCGACGGAAATGAACCTGTGCGAGGACATCATGATCCTTCTGAGGGCCCGCGGGCGAGCGATCGGGTTTGAGCACGGCATGCTACACTGCGCCGGGACGGGCGCAGGCTCACAAAGCGGCGATGACATCTCGCCGCATGACGCAATTAAGTTTCGTTAACGGCAGGGGATGCCGACAATCCCGGGTCACTCCGGGGTGTTCGGCCGCCGTCACCGCTCCTTGCCGGTCATGATGTCGAGCTGCTTGCCGCCCAGCGGCTCTTTCGGGCCGGTGCCATAGGCATAGCCGGGCGACGGGGTCTGATAGCCGGGCGGCGGCTGGGTCAGGCTCTCGCGCTCCGGCTCGGTGGTGAACGGCTTGCTCTCGCTGTCATTGCCCTTGAACATGCCGAACAGGCCGCCTTTGAACCCGAGCTGCGACGGGCTCATCATCGGATTGTTGCTGACGCCCGGCTGGATCGGCTCGGTCTGCTTCGCCGAGGCTGTCCGTCCGACCCTCATCTCCGCGGGGGTCAGCGGACGGGCGGAGGCGACGGGGTCCTTGTTGTCCTTCTTGCGCGCGGCGGCGGCGGCGCGGCGCTGCTGCTCGTCGGGGTCCTTCGGCCAGTTTGGCGCGGTGGCCTGGGCGCCCCGCGCCGGCGGCGGCAGGTCGAGCTTCGGCGGCACCACCAGCGGCGAGCGCTCGCGGTAGTCGATGTTGGGCGTTTCCATGTTGGTGGCGCCCATGCCCTTCATCAGATTGTCGATGATCTTCTCTTCGAAGGTCTTGTCGTCCTCGTCGCCTTCCTGGGCGCGGGCAACGCCCGCTGCCATGATGACGCCGATGCCGAGCGCGACGGCGGACAGCCGCAGGGCGCGAATGGCGGCGTGGGACGCGCCGGTCACGATCCGGCCGCTGACTTCGGTCTTGCGCATGGCTTTCCCTGTCCTCGCTTGTCCAGTGCTCGTGCTCCGACGAACCGGCCGCGAATCCATCGATCTGGACCCTCGACGCGTGCCGATCGTGCGGTCATTCCGCGATCCCGAAAACGTGAAGAACCTCAGGCTCTTGACCCTGGATCGGCATCGGCCGGTATTGACCCGGATCAGGGCGCTTTTGCGGCGGGGCCCCCGAAGAACGAGTCATACAGCAGCGCCGCCACCCCGGCAACGATGGCCACGTCGGCCAGATTGAAGATGTACCAGTTGTAAACGGTGCCGCCGATCTGGACGTGGAACAGCGCGAAATCGACCACTGCGCCGTAGGCGAGCCGGTCGATGCCGTTGCCGATCGCACCGCCGATGATCAGGCCGAGCGCCGATGTGGCCAGCTTGGTCTCCGAGCGCGCCATCCAGATCGCCAGCAGCACCACGGCCACCGCCTTGATTGCCATCAGCGCGAATTGGGCTGCCGGGCTGTCGTTCTGCAGCCAGCCGAAGCTGATGCCGATGTTCCAGGCCAGATAGAGGTCGAAGAACGGGGTGACCTTCACCGTGCCGCGGTTGGGCAGGTCGAACGCGTACAGCAGCCACAGCTTGGAGGCCTGGTCGACGACCAGCGTGACGAGGCCCGCGAGGAGGCCGAGGCGGAGGCGGGAGGTCATGCCCGATCGCTCGCCACCAGCACGGCTGTCGTCCCCGCGAACGCGGGGACCCATACGCCGCGGCCGATCTTGTTTGAAAGACTCTGGATCATCGTTCTTTGCCGACAAGCGAGGACTGTGGTTATGGGTCCCCGCTTTCGCGGGGACGACAGTGGTGGGTGACGCGCGATCGTGGATCACACGCCGACGCCGAGCGCCTTCCATTCTCGCAGCGCCTGCGCGTCGCGCGGCGAGACGTCGGGATACTCCTTGTCCTCGCCGACGCTCTCCAGGATCTTCCAGGAGCGGGCGCACTTCTTGCCTACGGCCTTCTCGACCACCACGGCCACACCCGGCACGCTGTCCAGCCGGAACGCATTGGCCGGCGCCTCGTCCTCGCGAACCTCGTAGTTCGAGGTGATGCAGACCTCGGCGAGATCCGTATCGAACAAGGTGCCGAGCAGGGCGCGGTCGGCGACATAGATGATCGGCGACGCCTCGAGCGAGGAGCCGATGGTCTTGGCGGCGCGTTCGAGCTCCAGCGCGCCGGTGACGACGCGTCGGATGTTGCGGATCGTCTCCCATTTCGCGGCCAGCACGTCGTCGCGGTACTGATCCATCGCCTCCGGGAACAGCGTCAGGTGCACCGACGGCTCGGCGTCCGGGCGAACCATCCGCCAGGCCTCGTCGCAGGTGAAGGACAGCACCGGCGCCAGCCATTTCAGGATCGCGTCGCAGATCAGGTCGATCGCGGTCAGCGCCGCCTTGCGCGCCACCGAGGACGGCGGATCGCAATACAGCGTGTCCTTGCGGATGTCGAAGTAGAACGCCGACAGCTCGGTGTTCATGAAGGCCGCGAGCGAGGCGATCACGGTCTTGTAGTCGAACGCGGCATAGGCGCGGCTGACGGTCTCGGCGTGCTGACCGAGCTGATGCAGCATCAGCCGCTCCAGCTCCGGCATGTCGGCAAATGCAACCGCATCGCTGCGCTTGTAGTGATGCAGGGTGCCGAGCATCCAGCGGATCGAGTTGCGCAGCTTGCGATAGGTCTCGATGGTGTTCTTCAGGATCTCGGCACCGATACGCTGATCGTCGGCATAATCGGTGGCGCAGACCCACAGGCGCAGGATGTCGGCGCCGGAATCCTTGATCACCTTCTGCGGCTCGACCGTGTTGCCGAGCGACTTCGACATCTTGCGGCCGTTCTCGTCGAGCGTGAAGCCGTGCGTCAGCACCACGTCATACGGCGCGCGGCCGCGGGTGCCGCAGCTTTCCAAGAGCGACGAGTGGAACCAGCCGCGATGCTGGTCCGACCCTTCCAGATACATCACGGTGTCCTGGCCGCCGTCGACCTTGCGCCTGATGCCGGCGAGGCCGGGGAAGTGCACGGGATCTTCGAGCACGAAGGCGTGGGTCGAACCGGAATCGAACCAGACGTCGCAGATGTCGTCGACCTTCTTCCAGTCCTCGTTCGCCCGAGACCCGAGGAAGCGCTCGCGCGCGCCGTCGGCGTACCACGCGTCCGCGCCTTCCTTCTCGAACGCGTCCGCGATGCGGGTGTTGACAGTCTCGTCCTGCAGGATCTCGGCGGAGCCGTCGCCGGTCTCGCGCACGAACACCGCGATCGGCACGCCCCAGGCACGCTGGCGCGAGATCACCCAGTCCGGGCGGTTGGCGATCATGCCGTTGATGCGGTTCTGGCCGGCGGCCGGCACCCATTGCGTCACCGAGATCGCATGCAGCGCACGGGCGCGTAGCGTATCGCCGGATTTGGCTTTGCCGTCGTCCGCAATGTCCTTGTCCATCGCGATGAACCATTGCGGCGTGTTGCGGAAGATCACCGGCTTCTTGGAACGCCAGGAATGCGGATATTGATGCTTGAGCCGGCCGCGCGCGAGCAGCATGCCGGCGTCGGTCAGCGCCTTGATGACGGCCTCGTTGGCGTCGCCCTTCTCGCCCTTGTCGTTGATGACGCGCTTGCCGGTGAAGCCCGGGGCGTGATCGGTCAGCGCGCCGTTCTCGTCGACGGTGTAGGGGATCGTGGTCGCGATGCCGCGGCCCTCGAGTTCGCGGGCATTGGCCATCCAGACGTCGAAGTCCTCGCGGCCATGGCCGGGCGCGGTGTGGACGAAGCCGGTGCCGGTGTCGTCGGTGACGTGGTCGCCCGGGAGCAGCGGCACAACGAAGTTGTAGCCACCGGCATATCCCTTGAGCGGATGCGCGCATTCGACGGCGTCCAGCGTGTCGCCGGGGATGTCGCGGACCTTCTCGTAAGCCGTGACGCGCGCCTGCTTGAACACGCCCTCGGCGAGCGCATCGGCGAGGATCAGCATGTCGCCGGTCTTCGCCCAGTTGTCGGCGGGCGCGTCGGTGACTTTGTAGAGCCCGTAGGCGATCTTCGGCGAGAACGAGATGGCGCGGTTGCCGGGCAGGGTCCAGGGCGTGGTGGTCCAGATCACTACCGAGGCAGTGGCGAGCGCGCCATGCGCCGGCGACGTCACCGGAAACTTCACCCACACCGTATCCGACGTGTAGTCCTCGTACTCGACCTCGGCCTCGGCGAGCGCGGTCTTCTCGACCACGCTCCACATCACCGGCTTGGAGCCGCGGTAGAGCGTGCCGTTGGCGGCGAACTTCATCAGTTCGCGCGCGATCTGGGCTTCCGCCGGATAGGTCATCGTGGCGTAGGGATGGTCCCAGTCACCGATGATGCCGAGCCGCTTGAACTCCTCGCGCTGCACGTTGAGCCAGTGGTCGGCATAGGCGCGGCATTCCCGGCGGAAGGCGACCATGGCGGCGGAGTCGCGGAAGTCGGGCTTGGTCTTGCCCTTCTTGCGGTAGTTCTCCTCCTCGATCTTCCACTCGATCGGCAGGCCGTGGCAGTCCCAGCCCGGAACGTAGTTTGAGTCGTGGCCGAGCATCTGCTGGCTCTTGGTCACGACGTCCTTGAGGATCTTGTTGAGCGCGTGCCCGATATGGATGTTGCCGTTGGCGTAGGGCGGGCCGTCATGCAGGACGAATTTCGGCCGCCCCTTGGCGGTCGCCCGCAACTTGCCGTAGAGGTCGATGTCGTTCCAGTACTTCAGGAGCTCCGGCTCGCGCTGCGGCAGGCCGGCGCGCATCGGGAATTCCGTCTGCGGCAGGAACAGGGTCTTGGAATAGTCTGATGCGTCGGACTTTTGCGGCTTCTCGGACATCGTGATCTGGCTTGGTGAGCTGAATGGCTATGAGGGCGCTGAGACGCGACTGGATCGCGGGCGGCGGAACGAGCAGAGACATCCCGGTCTTGCGCCGAGCTCGAAAAGCTCAGGCGGAAGCCGGGCCGCTAATGCCGATGATGCGCCGTATCAACATGGGGCTCCCTCATAGCAGCCGGGCGGCGAAATCGCAAAGTCCAGTTCGCGCACCCGTCAGCCGATCTCGCCGAGCCGGGGGAAGAGGCCGGGCGAGGCCGCAAGCAGCGCGCGCGCCTTGGCGCTGTCGTCGTCCATCTGCCGGATCAGGGCCTCGATGGAGGTGAATTTGGCCTCCTCACGGATGAAGCCGATGAAGGCGACATCCAGGACCTCGCCATAGAGGCTGTCCTTGAAATCGAACAGGAAGGTCTCGAGCAGCGGCGCGCCGTTGTCGAAGGTCGGCCGGCGGCCGAAATTGGCGACGCCGTCGATCAGCACCCGGTCGGCGCCGCGGCCGCGGCCGACCCGGACGGCATAGATCCCGTGCCTGAGGCCGCAATCGCGGTCCAGCCGCATGTTGGCGGTGGGATAGCCGAGGTCGCGGCCGCGCTTCTCGCCATGAATGACCTCCGAGGTCACGAACCAGGGGCCGCCGAGCATCGCGGTGGCTTCCGTCACTTGGCCCTCGGCCAGCGCCTCGCGGATCGCGGTCGAGGACACCGGCCGCTCGTCGATGTCGACATGGGCCTGCACGTCGACCTCGATGCCGAGCTTGGGGGCCTCATTGGCGAGCAGGCTGGGCGAGCCGACGCGGCCTTTGCCGAAATGGAAGTCGTAGCCGGCCGCGATCCCGGACACGCCGAGCCGGCCAATCAGGTCATGGTGAATGAAGTCCTGCGCCGAGGTCTGGGCGCGGCCCTTGTCGAAGGTCATGACGACCGCCCCGGCCAGCCCCATTCCGGCCAGCAGCCGCAGCTTGGCGGTCTCGTCGGTGAGCCGGAACTGCGGCGTATTCGGGCTGAAGAAGCGCCTCGGGTGGGGTTCGAAGGTGAGCGCCAGGGCCGGGCGGCCGTGCGCCTTGCCCATCTCGATGGCGGCCTCGATCACGGCCCGGTGACCGAGATGGACGCCGTCGAAATTGCCCATCGCCACCACCGCGCCCTTGAGGATGTCCGACGGCGGCGTGGAATCGCGGATGATCGTGAAAGCAGGCATGTTACGGAAATATCTCGCGGATTTCGTAAGACCGCCGGCCGGCGGTGGCTGCTGCCGACCGTGGGCGGCCGGCTCCGCGAAGTCAAGCCGCCCAGGTTCCCCGGCGCATGCAGTGCAGCAATAGCGACATGCAGCCGCGGGGCAGTTAACGCGCTGTTTAACGGCTGATGCTACTCGTGGGAGCGGATAGCGGTGGTCGTTCCGGACCCGAGCCGCAGTAGAGTTTTTGGTAACAGTCTGCGCGTTTTGTTCGCGTGTGGGGGAGTCAAGATGGCGGTTGATTTGACGATGCAGGTGCTCGTCGTCGACGATTACAGCACCATGATCCGTATCATCAGGAATCTTCTGAAACAGATTGGGTTCGAGCATATCGACGATGCGAGCGACGGCTCGATGGCGCTCAACAAGATGCGCGCCAAGAAGTACGGGCTCGTGATCTCCGACTGGAACATGGAGCCGATGACGGGCTACGACCTGCTCCGCGAGGTGCGCGCCGACCCCAATCTGGCGACCACGCCGTTCATCATGATCACGGCGGAATCGAAGACCGAGAACGTGATCGCGGCCAAGAAAGCCGGCGTGAACAACTACATCGTGAAGCCGTTCAACGCCGCGACCTTGAAGACCAAGATCGACGCCGTGTTCCCGGACATGGCGACGGCCTGAGCGCTCGACGGGCGTTCCGATCCAAGATGAAACACGCCCGGCCTGATCAGCCGGGCGTCTTTCGTTTCAGAACCTTGTCACCACTTCAGTTCGCGCATCAAAGCGTGTGGCGGGTGGCCGAACAGCTCCTTGACCGAGGCCGGGTCGAGCTGCTCGACGCCGGCGAATTCCTCGGAATGGATGCCGCGCGTGACGAACAGGCAGTCGATGCCGAAGCCGTGCGCGCCGGCGAGGTCGGTGCGCACGGAATCGCCGATCGCCAGCACCTCCTCGCGCGTGACCGGCCGGCCCGCATGCTGCCCGGCCAGCGCCATGGCGCGATCATAGATCGGCCGGTGCGGCTTGCCGTAGAAGATCACCTCGCCGGAGAGCTCGCGATAGAGCTCGGCGATGGCACCGGCGCAGTAGATCAGTCGGTCGCCGCGCTCGACCACGATGTCCGGATTGGCGCAGATTAGCGGCAGCTTGCGCTCGCGCGCGCGCAGCAGCATCGGCCGGTAGTCCTCGGCGGTCTCGGTCTCGTCGTCATAGAGGCCGGTGCAGATGATGTAGTCGGCCTGTTCGAGCGGCGACAACGTCACCGCGAGGCCGCGATGGATCGAGCTGTCGCGTTCGGGGCCGAGCCAGAACACCTTGCCGCCGGGGTGCTCCGCCACATAGTGCCGCGTCAGGTCGCCGGACGAGACGATGGCGCTGTAGACCTCGTCGGCGACGCCGAGCTTGCGTAGCTGCCGCTGCACCGAATCGGCCGGCCGTGGCGCGTTGGTGATCAGGATCACCGTACCGCCCTCGCCGCGAAAGCGATGCAGCGCCTCGCAGGCCTCGGGGAAGGATTCGAGTCCGTTATGGACCACGCCCCAGATGTCGCTCAAAACGACCCGCTTGCGGCCGATGAGGTCGCGCAGCCGCTCTGCGAAGCGGAGCACGGTCATGACGGCCGTCGCAGATCAGATGGTCCCGGCGATACGGCGGGCCAGCGCGGCGTTGCCGCTGCGCGTCGCGGCGTTGGCGGTTGACGCGTCGGATGTCGTGTTGCCGGCGGCATGGGGGTCCTGAATCTTGATGTCCTGCCCGCCTCCGGGGCCGGAAATGGCTCCGCCGGTAGCAGATGCGCCCTCGGGTCGCAATGGGCGGGGCGGCGCGAACAGGAAGCCCTGGCCGAAGCGAACGTCGTAATCGAGCAGGTCGATGACGCTGCTTTCGCCCTCGATCCGTTCGGCGATCAGGTCGATGCCGAACCGGCCCAGCAGGTCGGACAGATCCGTCGGATGGATGTCCGACACCGAGCCCTGCCTCGGATCGAGCAGGAGCGCGGCGGGCACCTTGATGAAGCGAACGCCGCGATCGGCGAGCTCGCGCGGCTCGAAGCGCAGGTCGGTGACGTGGTCGATCGAGAAGCGGTAGCCGCGCTGCGCGAGGGCTGCGAGGTGCTCGGTCTCGGTCTGCCCCAGGGCGCGCAAGGTCGCCTGCTTGAACTCGAGAACGAACGACGGCGCCAGCGCGCGGTTGGCTTCAAGGAAGTCCAGGCACTGGGAAAAGTTTGACGGACTGCTCAGGGTCGCCGCCGAGACGTTGCAGAAGATGCCGACGTCCTTGTTGCGCACCATCAGGCGGCGCAGCACCTGGACGCAGCGAAGCATCACCATGTGGTCGATGCGCCCGACCAGACCGGCAGCTTCGGCGATGCCGATGAAGTCCTCGGCAGCGAGCACATGGTCGCTATCGTCGCGCAGCCGCGTCACCGCTTCGTAGAAGCGCACCTTGCGCTGCGGCAGCGTCACCAGCGGCTGCAGGTAGATGTCGAGGCGGTTGTCCTCGATCGCGCCTTTGACCGCGGCGAGGATCTGCGGCTGGCTGCGCGACGCGGGCGGACTCGCGGGAGTCGACGGCGCAGGGGCGCTGACCGCAGTCACGGGCGAAACGGCGACGGCCGGCGCCTGCGGAGCGACGACGGGGGCTGGCGCCGGTGGCGCGCTGAACGTCGCCGTGGTCTCGGTCGTCTTGACGTCAGGGTTGCTCGACGAAGCGGCTTTCGTTTCCGGGGCCTGGCCTAAGGAAGGGGCGGCGGGCAGCGGGCGATTCGCATCGCGAGTCGCGGCTGGTGCGTCGGCATCTGCCGTCGAGGCGGTGGGGATGGTCGCGATGATATCCTCGTGCTGGGCCACGGTGACTGCGAGCTGCTTCATCAGTCCGCCGAGCTCAGTGATCTCGCCGATCACTCCATGCAAGCGGTCGGCGCTGACCGAATTCGACGAGACCATGCGCCCTTCGAGCGCCGACAGCCGCCGGCCGAACTCCGCCACCTGACGTGCGAGGTCTGCAGTTCCGCGCGAGAGGTCGGCAATCTGGCTGCCGACGTCGGTGCGATCGCGCAGCCGCATCGAAACTGCATTGTAGAGAATCAGGAAGGTCAATGCGGTGAGCGCGACGATCGCCGACTCCGAGCCACTGATACCGGCCATCGAATACAGGATCAGGCCGAGCGACGCGGCGACCAGAACCATGCAGATGGCAATGAAGATCGTGGAAATACGAATCATGCTGCGCGCCGCTCCCAACCGAACGCAACCTTAGCACCTCTGTTGATTCGCGAGGATAGTCGGCAGGATTCAAATACCGGGAGGCGCCGATGATTTCCCCGCCAGCGTGTCATTTACGCAAATTCATGCGATGAGGTGGAGTGTCTTCATCGTGTTGCATCCCCCGTAGAACAACGGAGACGCTCGCCGGTGAAGGCGGGAAACATTTCGACATCATCGGCGCGCGGAGCGCTTGATGCGCGTCCCTGCGGATGCTGATCAGCTCAAGTGATTTCGCCAGGAATGCGCCAAGCTCGACGTCATCAGCGCTTCACACGTCGCGATGCCGGCGCCGGCGCAAGGCGGCCACGCCCAGCAGCAGGGCCGCAACGGCGACACCGACCGGAATATTGACGCGGCCGAGCCCGCCCGTGGGGTTGCCCGATGAGGCCGAGGGTGCGAGCGGAATGGTGTCGGGATCGATCTGATCGGCGTCGGGCTCCCGCGCCACCGGCGAGGCGATCGCGACGCGCAGCCGGCTGCCGAGCGAGGGATAATGCGGCGCCGGACTACGGAGCTTGACGGCCGCAATCACCGCGCAGAGCAGCGCCAGCGCGACCAGGATGCCGCCGACCACGGCGAACGCGGTGAACAGGCCGTAGCTCATTTCCACCCAGCGGAACAACGCGGCCAGTCCGACGATGCAGGCAGCGATCAGGAAGATGCCGGCCGCGGCAAACAGGCCGGCGGCAGCTGCATAGGACGTCACCGTTCCCGTCGCCTGGCGCGCGCGGTCGCGCATGTAGGATTGAGTGGCGCGCCGGACGCGGTTAAGCCTCTGCTCGAGCCCCAATCGCAAGAGCTCTCCTGGCGGTGCGAGCATGCACGTCCTCCGAAAGTCCGTTTGCCGCGCGCGAATCGCCGGCGCGCGACATGAACGTGGAGGCTTTGCGAAGGTTCCCGCTGATGGTGCCCCGCTAAGCCGCCCTAAAGCCGTCGCCCAAAGAAAATCCCCTCCGCCGCGCGAGCGGGGGAGGGGATGATCTCGAGCGAGAGATGTTGGCGAATTACGCCACGGCCTTGATGACCTTGCCGACCTTCTCGACGATCTCGCCGACCTGGTCCTCGTTGATGATCAGAGGCGGGGTCAGCGCCAGCGTGTCACCGGCGATGCGCAGCATCAGGTCGTTGTCGTGGAACGCCGCCTCCATTGCGGAGTAGCCGCGCTTGCCGGCCGCGTCCGGCAGCGAGGCAAGGTCGATGCCGGCGGTGAGACCGATAGTGCGGATATCCAGCACGTTGGGCAGGCCCTTCAGCGTCATGACGGCGTCTGCGAATTTCGGCTCGATGGCGCGGGCATGTTCGAACAGCTTGTCATCGCGATAGATGTCGAGCGTGGCGAGACCTGCGGCGCACGCGATCGGATGCGCCGAGTAGGTGTAGCCATGGGTGAACTCCACCATGTGCTCCGGGCCGCTCATGAAGGCGTCATGGATGGTGTCGCGCACCAGCACGCCGCCCATCGGCGCGGCGCCGTTGGTGACGCCCTTGGCAAAAGTAAGGAGGTCAGGCGTCACGCCGTAGCGCTCGGCGGCGAAGGCGTAGCCGAGGCGGCCGAAGCCGGTGATGACCTCGTCGAAGATCAGGAGGATGCCGTGCTTCTGGGTGATCTCGCGCAGCCGCTTGAGATAGCCCTTCGGCGCCGGGATCACGCCGGTCGAGCCGGCCATCGGCTCGACGATGACGGCGGCGATGGTGTTGGCACCGTGCAGGTTGACGAGATTCTCGAGCTCGTCGGCAAAGTGCGCGCCATACTCCGGCTCGCCCTTGGTGAAGGCCTGCTTTTCGCGGTCATAGGTGGCCGGGATGTGATCGACGCCGGTCAGCAGCGTGCCGAACAGCTTGCGGTTGTTGACGATGCCGCCGACCGAGGTGCCGCCGAAGCCGACGCCGTGATAGCCGCGGACGCGGCCGATCAGGCGGGTGCGGCTGCCCTGGCCGTTGATCTGGTGATAGGCGAGCGCCATCTTCAGCGCGGTGTCTGCGGCCTCCGAGCCGGAGTTGCAGAAGAACACGTGATCGAGGCCGGCCGGCGCGAGGTCGGCGATGCGAGTAGCCAGCTCGAACGCCTGGGGAATGCCGAACTGGAACGGCGGCGCGTAGTCGAGCGCTGCGGCCTGCTTGCCGATCGCCTCGGCGATCTGGGTGCGGCCGTGGCCGGCGTTGCAGCACCACATGCCGGCGGCGGCATCGATGATCTTGCGGCCGTCGACCGTGATGTAGTGCATGTCCTTGGCACCGGCGAGCAGGCGCGGGTTCTTCTTGAACGCGCGGTTCGCAGTGAACGGCATCCAATGCGCGGCAAGATCATTCGGAACGGTAACGGCGGGGCGGGGGCTCTTGTCCAGCATGGGGACCTCTTCGGACGTTCAAGGCAGAGTGGGCGACGGCGGCAGCATGATCCGGAAAGATGGCGAACCGGTTGCCGAGACACAAAACGGATCGTGCTTGATGGGCCTGAATGCGCGCGCCGACGTGGTCAGCCGATGATCCGGGCCAGCGCCAAGCTATCAGTTTCGCGCGCGGACGGAAATGTCAAAGGTCCGGCGTTCCTGCTGCCCTGGTGAGCGGTTTCTGCACAGCAACAGCAGAAAGTGCCGTTTATTGGAAGTCGCTGCGTCATTTCGTGCCAGACGCGCGCCGGCCGTCGTCAGACCAGATCCCGCGCCGTGATCCAGAACACCTCGCCCTCGGAGTCCTCGGTATCCAGCCAGAGCAGCGGCAGGTCGGGGTAGGCGGCCTCGATCTGCGGGCGGTCGCGGCCGACCTCGCAGAGCAGCCCGCCCTCGGCGGTCAAATGGTCGCGGGCCTGGCTGAGGATGCGGTGGATGATGTCGAGCCCGTCGGAGCCGCCGTCGAAGGCGAGCGCCGGCTCGGCGCGGCATTCCCTCGGCAGTCCGGCCATGCCCTCGGCATCGACATAGGGCGGATTGGAGATGATCAGGTCATAGCGTCGCTGGCTGAGCGGCGCGAACAGGTCGCCGCGATGCAGCGAGATCTGCTCCGAGAGGTTGTAGTCGGCGACGTTCCGCGCGGCGACCGCGAGCGCATCCTTGGAGATGTCGACGGCATCGATCACGGCGTTGGGAAAATGGCGGCTGGCCAGGATGGCGAGGCAGCCGGAGCCGGTGCAGAGATCGAGCACGCTGTCGACCGCGAGGGGATCGTCGATCAGCGAAGTGCCGTCGCCCTCGGCGCCGCCGAAATGCGTCTCCAGCAGCTCGCCGATGAACGACCGCGGCACGATGACGCGCTCGTCGACATAGAACGGCAGGCCGCGCATGTAGACCTTGTTGACCAGATAGGCTGCCGGCTTGCGCGTCGTGATTCGGGCCGTGATCAGGTCGAGGATCGCCTTTCCCTCGGCCGCCGTGACCCGCGCCGTGATGAACGTCTCGAACTGATCGGGGCGCAGATGCAGCGCCTCGCCGATCAGGAAGGCCGCCTCGGACACCGGGTCGGTGGTGCCGTGCGCGAACACCAGGTCGGCCTCCTGGAAGCCGCTGACGGCATAGCGCAGATAGTCGAGCAGGCTCACGAGCTCGCCGGCATTGACCTTCGGCAGCTTGGGGGCCGGCGCCTTGCGCGGCGCTGCGGTCTTGACCTTCTTCGCCATCACGATGTCCAGCGCGCCGCGGCGGCGTCATCGTGGCCCTTGGCCTCGACCCAGCTGCCGCCGTCCTCGGTCTCCTCGCGCTTCCAGAACGGGGCGTTGGTCTTGAGATAATCCATCAGGAACTCCGCGGCCTCGAACGCCGCCTGGCGGTGGCTCGAGGCGGTGACCACCAGCACGATGTTCTCGCCCGGCGTGATGCGGCCGAAGCGGTGGATTACCGTCAGCCCCTGCAGCGGCCAGCGCGCCATCGCCTCCTCGGCGTGGCGCATGATCTCCGCATCCGCCATGCCGGGATAGTGCTCGAGCGTCAGTGCCGTGATCGGCCTGTCATGGTCGTTGCCGCGGCACAGGCCGGAAAAGCTGACGACGGCGCCGATGTCGATGCGGCCGCGGGTGAGCGCTGCGATCTCGCCCGCGGTGTCGAAATCCTCTTGCTGCACCCGGACGGTGACGATCGCGGTCATGGACTGGTCTGCTTCTGCTCGCGTGTTGCTCGCGCCGGCTCAGCCGCCGGTCATCGGCGGGAAGAACGCGATCTCGCGGGCGCCTGAGATCGCGGCGTCGGGCTGGACGTGGGTCTGGTCGATCGCCGCGCGGATCACCTTCGGCTTCTCGAACGCATAGGCGTAACCTTCGCCGCGCCCGGCCAGCCAGGCGATCAATTCGCCGACCGTGCGAACGCTGTCCGGCGGCTCGATCTTCTCCTCGGCCTTGCCGATGCGTTCACGCACCCAGGCGAAATACTTCACCTTCATCGCGAGTCTTCCTCGATGAGGTGGTGGATGCCGGCGCGGAAGTAGTCATAGCCGGTATAGATCGTGAAGATCGCCGAGGCCCACAGCAGCAGCAATCCGATCTGGGTAACGAGCGGGCCAACCTGAGTGGAAACCGCCGACACCATGAGGTCGCCGGCTTCACCCGCCAGCAGGAAGCCGATCGCGACCAGCTGCATGGTGGTCTTCCATTTCGCGACCTTTGTCACGGGCACGCTGACGCGCAGCGCGGCGAGATATTCGCGCAGACCCGAGACCAGGATCTCGCGGCACAGGATCACGATCGCGGCCCATAAGGTCCAGCCATGGATGCTGTTGTCGGCCGCCAGCATCAAGAGGCACGAGGCGACCAGCAGCTTGTCGGCGATCGGGTCGAGCATGCGGCCGAACGCCGACTGCTGGTTCCAGATGCGGGCGTAATAGCCGTCGAGGTAGTCGGTGACGCCGGCCGCGATGAACACGGCGACCGCGACCCAGCGCAGCCACAGCGGATAGTCCATGATGGACTGGGCGTAGATGCAGCCGACCACGACCGGTATCGCGGCGATGCGCGTATAGGTCAGGATGTTCGGCAGGGACGTCGACGTCTTGCTGGGCACGCGTGTGGTCGCAATGTTCATCCGGTGTACCAATACTGCCGCCGTCCGAACGTCAACCTTTGAGCCGACCGCTCCGGCAGGATGACGCAGATATGACGCGAATCGCAACGAAGTCCTGCGGAGATAGGAACTCTCCCGCCAACGACAAAGAGAGCGATTACGCTTCCTTAAGCAACCCGAGGCGGTCGCGCCAGTCTCCTGATCGGTCCGTGGCGACGCGCTCGGCGGCCGACCCTATTGCGACGCAATGACAGCGAAGCGAACGTCCGCCCCACATTTCGTCAAATCGCCTCAGCCTGGTGAACCGCGCACCAATGGGTCTGACGCTCCATGAACACGCGGTCGCGCACGTAGCCGAGGGTCTCCTCGTCCAGTGTCTCGACCACCTCGAGGCCGAACGCCTCGGGACCGTGTGCGGTCCAGGCCGCCTGCAGCCCGCCGCGGCGGTGGCCGCCCTGGCGCAGGGTGAACCAGAGGCGGTTCTGGATGGTGCTCAGGTCCTGCGCGTAGCCGATCCAGCGCTCGCCCGTGGCGGCGCAGGTCACGGCGAAGATGCCGGCTGCGGTCTTGCGTTCCTTGTAGGCGGCGACAGCCGCCTTGCGCTGGTCGGGGGTCATCAGACGATCTCCATATTAATACCCGGATGATATTAGCCGATAATTTCATCCGGGTAAATCGTCTTCCTGACCGGTATGGGATCTTGAGCGAGTCAAATCCCCATGGTGACCACGATCCGCTTGGAACTGTCGTCCCTGCGCCAGGCCTGTTCGATGTCTTGCAGCGGCACGGGATCGACCGCGATCTTGAGCCCCGCAGGGATGGTCGCCTGCAACAGCTCACCGGTGACCGCGATCAGGCGTTCGAGCGGGATGCTGCCGATGCCGCTGCCTATCAATTCGATGGCCGATGCGCGCAGAACCGCGCTCGGCAGCGTGATGTCGCCGCCGCTGACGGAACCGACCTGGACGAAACGGATCGGCCTCGCCTCCGCCCCCGCCTTGGCCGCTGCAATCAACAGCCGCTCGGCGCTATCGCCCCAGAGGTAGTCGAGCACGATGTCGACGCCCTCAGCGAATTGAGGCTTGAAGCGTTCCTCCAGCGCGTCGCCATCGCCCGCCAGGGGTATGATGACGTCGGCGCCGAGCGCAGTCAGTGATTGCAGCGTCTCGGCGTTGCGCCCGGTCGCGATCACCTTGGCCGCGCCGAGATATTTGGCGATCTGGATCGCGAGCCGCCCAGCCGTCCCGGTGGCGCCATTGATCAGCACAGTTTCACCGGCCTGGAGTTTTGCGCGCTCGCGCAGCGCCGCCCAGGACGACAGGCCGGGATTGGCGATGGCTGCCGCGGTGACGTCATCGAGGCCGTCGGGCAAAGCGAGGCATCGCTCTCGAGGTACCACCGTCTGTTCGGCCATGCCGCCATGAGGAGCCCTGGGAAGCACGAAATAGACCCGGCTGCCGTTCTCGCAGCGGCCGACGCCATCGACCCCGGGCACGAAGGGAAATGCGCCGCTGGAGCTGTAATGCGTGCCGGAGGCGCGGCCCTTGGTGATCTGGCTGATCGCGGCGGCGGTCACGGTGATCAGATGCTCACCGTGAGCAGCGATCGGGTCGGCGAAATCGCCGTAGACCGGCGGTTGCCCGGTTTGCTGGACGATAGCGGCTTTCATGGTGGTACTCCTCACTATATGTGTATAATGCACATATATACGGAGATCGCGAATGCCGGCAAGAAATAATGTGCAAAATACACATATAAGTGACCAGCTCCGCGTCCTGCACGGGGCGCTGCTCGACATCGTCGCCGTGATGAACCGGCCGCAGCGCGACGAGGTGCTGATCAGGGAGGCCGGCATTGCGCTCGATCGCGCGCTGTTTCCGCTGCTGGTGGGAATCGAGCGCTTCGGCCCGATCGGCGTGGTGGAGATGGCCGACCGAGTCGGCCGCGACTACACCACCGTCAGCCGGCAGGTCGGCAAGCTCGAGAGCCTCGGGCTGGTTGCACGGCAGTCCAGCGCCGCGGACCGGCGGGTGCGCGAGGCGGTGATCACGCCGAAGGGCAAGGCCATGACCAACCTCGTCGATGCCGCCCGCGAGCGGATCGGCCGCGCCATCTTCGAAACCTGGGAGGCCCGTGACATCGACGAACTGGTGCGGCTGATGCGGAAGTTCGCCGATGCGGTGAAGGAGGAGCCGCGGGCTGAGGCGTGAGCCGGCGACCGGCTCATTTGCGTTGCTGTGGCAGCTCGCGGTGTGGGTCGATCACGAACCGAAGCGTCATGTGAAATATTTTTATGACATATGTTTGAGATGATTGACGTCTGGCGCTCTCTACCTGTAAGAAAAGTCTGACAGGTGGAGTGCGGCGCGTGCCGAACACGGGCGATCAACTGCTGGACAGGCTGGCGGCGCTGGCCAACCCGCATCGGCTGCGGGTGCTGGCGGCGCTTCAGAGCAAGGGGCGGACCTATGTCAGCCAGCTCGCGCGAGAGCTCGGCATCAGCCGGCCCCTGCTGCACCTCCATCTCCGCAAGCTCGAAGAGGCGGGACTCGTCACTAGCCGGCTGGAGCTCTCCGCCGACGGCAAGGCGCTGAACTACTTCGAGGTCGCTCCGTTCGACATCGTGCTCACGCCGTCCTCGATCGCCGAGGCGGCGCAGACGCTGACCATCATTCGACCCTCCATGAAACCGGAAGGAGACCCTCATGGCTGACAAGGCCGCCATCTTCCTGCTGGTGACGATCCTCGTGCTCGTCACCATCATCCTGGTGTTTGCGATGAAGTATTTCGCAGCCGCCCGTCAGGCCGGACTGCAGGTCGCGACCGCGGAGAGCTATCGCGCCCTGACCGAGAGGGCCGTGCGGGCGCAGGAGACGAGTGCAGAGCTGCTCGCCGCCCTCAAGGGCAGTCTCGGGCAGATCGAGCTGCGGCTCGCCCAGGTCGAAAAGGTGCTGAAGGAGGTCGAATGATGACCCCTCACCAGCGGGCGGAGGAATTGGCGGAGCTGAGGCGGATGCGCGCCCTCTCGCTGATCGAAGGCAGCACGTTATTGCTGCTGGTGCTGGTGGCGGTGCCGCTGAAGCACTTTGCCGGCCTGGCCATCGCGACCCGGATCATGGGGCCGATCCATGGCCTCGCTTTCCTGGCCTACATCTGGATGCTGATCCAGCTCGCAACCAGTGGCGGCTGGCCGAGGGCGGAGATCATCCGGATGACGGTGGCCGCGCTCGTGCCGTTCGGTGGCTTCGTCAATGCCCGCGTTCTGGCACGACGCGAGACGCGGCTGGCCGCGCCATGATCTATGTTTGGCTGAAGGCGCTGCACGTCGCGGCCGTGCTGTGCTGGAGCGGCGGGATGCTGGCCGCGGCGGTGACCATCGCTGCGCATGCGGCCAGGGCAGACGCGGCAGGGGGCACGGCAATGATCGAGACCGTCGGCCGCTGGGACCGGCGGGTCACCACGCCGGCCATGCTGATCGTGTGGGGCGCAGGCCTGGCGCTCGCCATGCAGGGCGCATGGTTCGGCTCGCTTTGGCTGACGGTCAAGCTCGGTATCGTGGTCGGGCTGTCCGCGCTGCACGGCGTGCTGGCGGGGATGCTGCGGCGGCTTGCCCGCTCGGACGCGGCGGTGCCGCGCTGGTTCTCTCATGTGCCGCCGCTGATCGCAGGCGGCGCCACGGCGATCGCCGTTCTCGTCGTCGTCAAGCCGTTCTGAGCGGCTGGCGCGGACGGAGGAGGGCACTCTGTCAGCCGGCGTTGCTGTGGAAGTATTCAAAAATCTTCCGCGCGCTTTCCGCGCTGACGCCGGGCACCTTGCCGAGATCGGCGATCGAGGCGCGCTCGATTTCCTTCAAGGTGCCGAAATGGTGCAGCAGCGCGCGCTTGCGCGACGGGCCGATGCCCGGGATCTCCTGCAGGCCGGCCTCGCGGATGTCCTTCTTGCGCAGCTTGCGGTGCGAGCCGATCACGAAGCGATGCGCCTCGTCGCGCAGGCGCTGGATGAAATACAGCACGGGGTCGCGCGGCTCGAGCTTGATCGCCTCGCGCTCCGGGATGAACAGCGTCTCGCGGCCGGCGTCGCGATCCGGGCCCTTGGCGACCGACATCAGCGCGACGTTGGTGACGCCGAGCTCGGTGAAGATCTCGCGGACGGCGTTGAGCTGGCCGCGGCCGCCGTCGATGATGACGAGGTCGGGCCATTGCGGCACGTCGTCCTCCTTGGCGGCGCGCGCGTTATCCTTCTCCGACGGTGAGACCAGCCGCTTGAACCGGCGCTGCAGCACCTCCTTCATCATCGCGTAGTCGTCGCCGGGCGTCAGGCCCTCCGACTTGATGTTGAACTTGCGGTACTGGTTCTTCATGAAGCCATCGGGGCCGGCGACGATCATCGCGCCGACCGCGTTGGTGCCCTGGATGTGGCTGTTGTCGTAGACCTCGATGCGCTTCGGGATCTGCGGCAGAGCGAGCGTCGCGGTCATCGCCTCCAGCAGCCGGCTCTGGGTCGCGGTGTCCGCGAGCTTGCGCCCCAGCGCCTCGCGGGCGTTGGTCAGCGCATGCGTCACCAGGTCCTTCTTCTCGCCGCGCTTCGGCGTGGAGACCTCGACCTTGTGGCCGGCCTTCACCGACAGCGCCTCGGACAACAGCTCGACCTCGTCGATCTCGTGCGACAGCAGGACCAGCTTGGGCGGTGGCTTGTCGTCGTAGAACTGCGTGATGAAGGCGGACAGCACTTCTTCCGGCAGGTAGCTCTTTTCCGCGCGCGGAAAATAGGCGCGGTTGCCCCAGTTCTGGCCGGTGCGGAAGAAGAACACCTCGACGCAGGAATAGCCGCCCTCCTGGTGGATCGCGAACACGTCGGCCTCCTCGACCGTGCGCGGGTTGATGCCCTGCTGCGACGAGATCGCCGACAGCGCGGCGAGGCGGTCGCGATAGACGGCGGCGGTCTCGAATTCGAGCTCGGCTGACGCCGTCTCCATCTCGGTGGCCAGCAGCGCCTTCACTGCTTGGCTGCGTCCGGACAGGAAGTCGGTGGCCTCGCGCACCAGCTCGGTATAGCCGGGGAAATCGATCTCCTGGGTGCAGGGCCCGGCGCAGCGGCGGATCTGGTGCAGCAGGCAGGGGCGGGTGCGGCTCTCGAAGAACGAATCGGTGCAGGAGCGGATCAGGAACGCGCGCTGCAGTGCCGTGATGGTGCGGTTGACCGCGCCGGCCGAGGCGAACGGACCGAAATAGCGCCCGGGGCGCGACTGCGCGCCGCGGTGCTTGAGGATCTGCGGCGCCCAATGGTCTCCGGTGATGAGGATGTAGGGGAACGACTTGTCGTCGCGCAGCTGCACGTTGAAGCGCGGCTTGAGCTGCTTGATGAGATTGGCTTCCAGCAGCAGCGCCTCGGTCTCCGTCCCGGTGGAGATGATCTCGACGTTCACGGTCGCCGCGATCATGCGCAGGATGCGCGCCGGCAGCGGCGCATTGGCCCGGGCATACGACGACAAGCGCTTTTTGACGTTCTTGGCCTTGCCGACATAGAGCACGTCGCTGGCCGCATTGAGCATGCGGTAGACGCCGGGCGAGGTCGGCGCGAGCCGTACGGCATTCTCGATGGCGGCATGGCCGACCGCGAGCGGGCCTTCGCCGACCGTCTCCAGGCTCTCCTCGGTCAGCTCCGGCAGGCGTGCGTCATCGTCCTCGTCGGCAGCCGCGGCTGCCGGATCGAGATCCGGGGCGTCGATCGGGTCGGGTGGCAGGTCGGCGGTGACGCCGCGCCGGCTTGCGGGCGCCGGCGCCTTGGGTGGATCGGAGCTATCGGTGGTCATGTCACGCAAATTAAGCGCTGGAGGCCGCTCCCGCCAGCTTGCGGTCGCGCCATGCACAGGGCAGGCGGTAACGCGCCGTTAAGCACATTAATCGACGGGTAACCGGGCTTAACAACGGCTTAACCTAAAACTCTCGATAAATGCTCACGAAAAAAGACGGAGTTCCGTAACCATGCCGGCCCGCGCACCACGTTGTGCGGCGCATGCCCCGGCTGGGAACGGCGAGTTGCGTGGAGTGTGCGATGAGACGGTTGGTTGTCGGCGCGGGCGTGGGAGCGGCTTTGGGATCCGCAGTCTTCGGGTCTGCAGTCTTCGGGTCTGTAGTCTTGGGATCGGTGTCGGCGCAGGCGGCTGATCTCAACTATGCGCCCCGCGCACCCTATACCGTGAGCCAGCCGCTCAATGCCTACAGCTGGGCGGGGCCCTACCTCGGCGGCACGCTGGGCTATGAATGGGGCACGGTCGGCAACAACCCGACCAAGCCGTCCGGCCTGATCGGCGGGGTGACCGCGGGCTACAACTGGCAGACCGGTCCGTGGGTGTTCGGCGCCGAGGGCGACATCAACCTCAGCGGCGCCAATGACACCTTCGCGCCGTGGAAGTTCTCGAACCCCTGGTTCGGGACCCTGCGCGGCCGCGCCGGCTACGCCTTCAACAACATCCTGTTCTACGGCACCGGCGGTCTCGCCTTCGGCTCGTTGCGCGCCGAGACTTTCGGCTTGTCGGAATCCCACACCACGGTCGGCTGGACGCTCGGCGTCGGCACCGAGTTCGGCCTGGCGCAGAACTGGACCGCCAAGATCGAGTATCTCTATGTCGATCTCGACAGCAGCAATTTCGTGATCACGGGGGCGAAGAACGACTATCGCTTTGGATTGGTGCGCGCAGGCATCAACTTCCATTTCTGATAGCAGGAATAAAAAAGGTCTAGGAAGAAGAAACGTCGATACCACGACTCCCGGCCGCTCGCGCGGCCGGGATTTTTTTGTCTCGTGCACGGCGCGCATGGACGCGCGCGCGGTCCAGGCGGGACAACGCCTCGCATCCGGGCCGGCGCCGCTGCCGGCAGCTTCACGGACAGGATTGA
This sequence comes from Bradyrhizobium ontarionense, assembly GCF_021088345.1. Lineage (NCBI taxonomy): Bacteria > Pseudomonadati > Pseudomonadota > Alphaproteobacteria > Hyphomicrobiales > Nitrobacteraceae > Bradyrhizobium > Bradyrhizobium ontarionense. The sequence goes on from NZ_CP088156.1 coordinate 7,044,372, forward strand.
ATGGCCGCGCGAGGCGCCCGCGTCAGGCGGCCGTGCCGGTGGGCGCGGCCGTCGCCGGCGGGCCTGCTCTACGACGACAGAACGAGGTTCACCGCTTTGGGACCCTTGCCCTTCTTGTCTGGCTCGACCTCGAAGCTGATACGCTGTCCCTCTGTCAGATCCTTCAGGCCTGCGCGCTCCACCGCCGTGATGTGCACGAACACGTCGCGTCCACCGTCATCCGGCTTGATGAAGCCGTAGCCGCGCTCGCCATTGAAGAATTTGACCGTCCCAGTCATGGCCATCGGGAAACTCCTCCCCCGCATTGCTTCCTCCACTGCGCGCCCTGCGCAGCGTCCGACCGGACATCACTTTGATCGGAAAGCGTTGGCCACCTTAACGACCAGCGCTCGCCACGCCGGATCGTCTGGATCTTGTTAGGCCTTGATCACCCCGCCGCAACCATTCGCGGAAGCGGAACGTAAAGCCAGTCTTACAATCAACCACTGTAATACGGTTCCGCGCCGATTGACCATGGCTTTTCGACTAACACCGACCTCAAGCTTTGGGGAATTCGAGCCGGAAGCGTGCGGCGCCGCCCTGGCCGAGCGGCCTCTGCAGCTCCTGCAGGATCAGCTTGAGCTCATCATGCAATGTCCAGGGCGGGTTGACGATCAACAGTCCGGTCGAGGTCAGCGCCTCGCCTTCGATCTGCGGCGCAACACTGAACTCGAGCCGCAGCACCTTGCCCGGCGGTTTGGCGGCAGCTGCGAGATCGGCGACGCGGTCCGCCAGCTCCTCGGTCGCGCGCCGGCTCTTGGCGGGGTACCACAGCACGTAGATACCAGTCGGCCACTTGACGAAGGCTGCCGCGAAGCGCTCGGCGAGGCGCTCGAACTCATCCTTCGCCTCGAAGGCCGGATCGATCAGCACGACACCGCGGCGCTCGTTCGGTGGCACGAAGGCGGGCAGGGCGACCCAGCCGTCGAGATCGACGACGCGGGCCTGGGTATCGCGGCGCAGCGCATCGATCAGCTGCTTGCGTGGAACGGGTGCCAGCTCGCACAGGGTCATGCGGTCCTGCGGCCGCAGCAGTGCGCGGGCAATCAGTGGCGAGCCGGGATAGGTGACGAGCTCGGCCTTCGGATTGAACGATCTGACGATGTCGAGGTATGGCGACAAGAGTGCATAGGCCTGCTCGGAAAAGCGCGCCTGCAGCACGCGGGCGATGCCGGTGAGGAATTCGCCGCTGCGCGTTGCCTCGTCGCCGGTGAGATCATAGAGCCCGGCGCCGGCATGGGTGTCGATGACCCGGAACGCCGCCGGCTTCTCCTGCAGATAGACCAGGATGCGCGTCAGCACGATGTGCTTGATGACGTCGGCGAAGCCGCCGGCGTGAAAGGCATGTCGGTAGTTCATGTCGCCCGAGTTACGCCGTTCCGCGTCAAAAGGGTACCCTCTCGATATCAACGGGGAGCGCTCGCCCCGCTCCTGGCGCGGGCGCGCCGCAGTCGCTGATTCGCGAGATCCGCTATCCGCCTCGCACCGGCGGCATGTTGACCTCGTCGCGCCGGCAGGCCTGGCGGTCGATCTCGTCGCAGTTGCGGAATTCCAGATCCTTTGACAGGCAGATCCGCACCTCGCTCAGCCGGGTGCGGTTGCAGGTGACGGCGATCGCCGACGTCGTCAGCTTGGGATTGGCCTTGATGAAGGCGTCCTCGACCGCAGCCGGCGACACCGTCTTCGCCTGTGCCAGATCGAGGAATTCCTGCGGGATCTTGATCGCGGCGCGGGCCTTGCGGATGGTCTCGAAATAGGCCTTGGCGGGCAGGCCGGCGCAGGTGCCGTGCTTGTCCCACTCGTTGTAGATGAGGCCCGGCGCCGGCATGAGATCCAGCATCGAGGTCATGATGTTGCGTGGCAGGCGCGGCGCCGGCTGCTCGCAATATTCGGGATAGCCGGTCTCATATTGCGGCCACAGCCCATGCACGACGAAGGAGTAGGGCCGTCCGCTGCATTGCTGCGAGCGGCTCCCGCGGCCGCCGCGCTCCTCGGCCTCGGCGCAGAAGGACGGCGACCAGGACAGCGACAGCACGTAGAAGTCGAACGCGCCCGGCGCGTTCTGGCGGCCGTCCTGGGCCGACGCCGGCGCAGCGGCGAGCGCGCCGAGCAGCAGGGCAAAACAGGCAATCGTTGTGGAGACGACGACGGCAGGTCGGCGAAGGCAATCGAACATGGCGAACTCCCCGGACTATTCCAGGAACCTACCAGCCCTTCGGAACATTTCAAGAACAAAAACGGCTGCCCGAAGGCAGCCGATCAGAAAGCCTGGATAGCGAATCTCAGGGCTTGGCGGCGCGGCAGGCCGGATTGAAGGCCCAGTTGCGATCGAGGCCGACGACGCAGAACTCGACGCCCTGGTCATAGCCGGCAAAGCCGCCATCCTCGATGATCGAATAGTTGACCGTGCGCACCTTGCCGTCGCTGACCATCACGCTGCCGGTGCAGAAGCGGCGCGGAATGTTGTCGGACTGCCAGGGCCGGAAAGCGATCTCACGGACGTTGGCGACGCCGGTGATCGTCAGCGACGAATTCCAGAAGGTGCTCTCCTTGTCCTGGAACCGCGACACGATGGTCGGAATTGCCGCCTCGCAGGGGGCCACCCGGCCTTCATATTTCGGACCCGACAGCCAGAAGTTCATCTCGAGCGGGTTGGCGGCGTGAGCCGGGGCCGTCACGATCATGGCCGCGAGCAGCGCGCCGCAGGCGGCACCGAACGTCTTGAAATGTGTGCTGAAGTCGCGCATGTGCCGTCCGCAAGTCTGATCCGGGAGCGTGGACCGTGCCGCGACTGCCACGGGAGGTCAAGTGCAACGCGGCAACACTCCACGATTAGTCCTGTTAACCCGAGGCCGGTGTTCTTTTCTTGGCGGGACAGGACCTTTAGGATGGCGCGCCAGCGCAAGGAGAATGCAATGCGGATGTTGAAGGACGGGTTCGCGAAGGCCCGATTCGTGAAGACGGCCGGCCTGATTGCCGTGGCGGGGCTGCTGGCTGTCGCGCCGGCCCGGGCCGACGTCGTGCCGGCCTTCAAGGGCAACGACACCGGCGGGATCATCGCCTATCCCCTGGCCCAGACCACGGATGCGCGCCAGCTCGCGGTCGATCACTGCGCCTCCTATGGCAAGGTCGCGAAATTCCTCGCGGTCGATGCGCGTTACGGCGGCTACGTCTCGTTCGCCTGCCGCTGGGTGCCCTATGGCTCGGCGCAGCGGCCGTTGCGGACGCTCTACTAATTGCCATCTTTCGACGGCATCGCTCCGATATCGACGAACGATCCGGAACGGGACACATGACCTGCACACGCATTGCCACTGGGCTGTTTGCCTGCTGCCTCTTGAGCGTGACCGCGAGCCAGCAGGCCCGTGCCGTCGACCTGCCGGTGCGCAAAGCCGGGCTGTGGGAATTGAAGATGGTCAGGTCCGGCGGGCAGCTGCCGGAAATGACCATGCAGCACTGCACCGACGAGAGCACCGACAAGGACATGAACAACATGGCCTCGCCGATGGCCAAGCAGGCCTGCTCCAAGCAGGACGTCCAGAAGACGGCGACCGGCTACGTCAGCGATTCCGTCTGCAATTTCGGCGGCATGAACACGACGGCGCATGCCGAGATCACCGGCGATTTCAACTCCGCCTACACGGTCAAGACGACATCCCACATCCAGGGCGGCATGACGGGGCCGGCCGGCAAGGACACGGCCATGACCATCGAGGCCAAATGGCTCGGCGCCTGCAAGGCTGATCAGAAGCCCGGCGACATCGTCATGCCCGGCGGCATGAAGATGAATATCAAGGACATGGACAAGCTGAAGAACCTGATCCCCGGCGCGAAGCAGTAGGTGGTCGAGGCGCCCGTGAATTTACGAAGCAAGTAAGATACGAGTTCATTGCACCGCCATCTCATCGCGACAGCTTCGCCCTACACCGGGATCCTTACCGTCGCGCGCAGCCCGCCCATCGGGGCGTCGCCGAGGGTGATGTCGCCGCCGTGGGAGCGGGCGATGTCGCGCGCGATCGCGAGGCCGAGGCCAGTGCCGCCCTCGTCCTGGTTGCGCGCATCGTCGAGGCGCAGGAACGGCTTGAACACCTCCTCGCGCATGGCGGCAGGAATGCCCGGACCGTCATCGTCGACGGTGACGGTGAGGTAGCGGTGATCGCGATGGCCGGTGATGGCGATCGCGTCGGCATGGCGCGCCGCGTTGGAAACGAGGTTGCCGAGGCAGCGCTTCAGCGCCTGCGGTTTCACGGTGACCACCGGCAGGCCATGGAACGACACCGTCGCAGAATGGCCGTTGCGCTCAGCGTCGCTGCGCAGATCCTCCAGCGCGTTTGAGATATCGGTCGGCTGCGCGATCTCGCCGCCGTCGCCGCGCGCGAACGCCAGATAATCCTCCAGCATGTGCGACATCTCGTCGACGTCCTTGCGCATCGCGTCGATCTCGGGGCTGTCGCCGAGCAGCGCCAGCTCCAGCTTGAAGCGCGTGAGGATGGTGCGCAGGTCGTGGCTGACGCCGGCCAGCATCGCGGTGCGCTGCTCCATCGCGCGCTCGATGCGCGCCTTCATCTCCAGGAACGCTTGCGCCGCGCGCCGGACCTCGCGCGCGCCGCGCGGCCGGAAGTTCGGCGCCTCGCGGCCCTTGCCGAAGCTCTCAGCGGCATCCGCCAGCCGCAGGATCGGCTTGATCTGGTTGCGCAGGAACAGCACCGAGACGATCAGCAGGATCGACGACGTCCCCACCATCCAGAACAGGAAGATGTCGGTGTTCGACGCATAGGCGGCGCCGCGCTGCGCGAACACGCGCATCACGGCGTCGTCGAGCGCAATGCGGATCTCGACCAGATTGGAGCGGCCAACGGTGTCGATCCAGAACGGGCGGCTGATCTGGCGGCCGATCTGGCCGGACAGCGACTGGTCGAGCAGGTTGAAGAACGGTTTGGGCCCGGGCGGCGGCATGTCGCCGGCGGGCAGGAAGTCGACCACGAGGTTGAGCCGCTGCTGCGCGATACGACGCAGCATGGTGCGGTCCTTGTCCTGCGGATAGCCCTTGTAGATGTCGATCAGCGCCGCGACGTCCTGGACCACCGCGGCGGACAGTCGCCGCGTCACCGTGTTCCAGTGCCGCTCCATGAACACGCCGGCGACCACGGTCTGCAGGATCACCATCGGCACGATCATGATCAGCAGCGCGCGCGCGTAGAGACCGGTCGGCATCCAGCCCTTGAAGGCGTTGCCGACCACGCTGTTGACGCGCGACACGCGCCGCGACGCGGTACGGATCAGGGTGAGGCCGGTGTCGAGCGTGCTCATGCGTGAAGAGTTGTTAGTTGTTTCACGATCGCGCGCGGCGAGCTCGGTGCACCCTCTCCCCTTGTGGGAGAGGGTGGATCGAACGAGCGGCAGCGAGTTCGAGCCGGGTGAGGGGTCTGCCTCCGCGGAAAGAACCCCTCACCCGGCGTGCATTTCGCTGCGCTCATGCCCGCCACCCTCTCCCACAAGGTGAGAGGGTGCACCGATCGTGCGGCCAGAGCGTCGCCTGCCACGGCCTTCAACGGAGGGTGAGCACCATCGTCCCCGCAAGAGACGCTTATAATTTCTGAGTGGGCCCACATGTCATCCGCCGCCATTCAACCCGACGTCATCAGCCGGTAGCCGATGCCGCGCACCGCCTGCAGGAACAGCGGATTGGCCGGATCGCTCTCCAGCTTGCGGCGCAGGCGGTTGATCTGCACGTCGACGGCGCGCTCGTTGACGGTGCCGTTGCCGGTCAGCGCGCCGCGCGGCACGGTCTCACCGCGGGCATTGGCGAGGATGCGCAGCATCTCGCGCTCGCGGTCGGTGAGGTGGACGATCTCCTCGCCCTGCTTCAGCTCGCCGCGCGACAGATGATAGACGAACGGCCCGAAGGTGATCTGCTCGATGACCTCCTCGGCCGGCGGCGGCGCCGCGCGCTTGAGGATGTTGCCGATTCGCAGCGCGAGTTCTCTTGGTTCGAAAGGCTTGGCGACGTAGTCGTCGGCGCCGAGCTGCAGGCCTTCGATGCGGCTGTCCGGCTCGGCGCGCGCGGTCAGCATCACGATCGGCACGGAAGACTGGGTGCGGATGAAGCGGGCGAGATCGAAGCCGCTCTCGCCCGGCATCATCACGTCGAGGATCAGCAGATCGAAATGCAGGCCGGTGAGCTTGGCGCGGGCATCGCTCGCGCTCGCCGCCGTCGTGACGCGATAGCCTTCGCCGCGCAGGAAGCGCGACAAGAGATCGCGGATGCGGCGGTCGTCGTCGACGAGCAGCAGATGCGGCGCGTCGTCGGCCGGCGTCTGCGGCGGGCGGGTGGCGATGGCGGCAATCGACACGGTCACTCCTTTGCGGCGGTCGAATTCGTGCTGGCCTGGGGCGTCCTGAAAATGGCTTCCAGCACCTTGTCGGGGTCATCGCGATCGATCATCGCGCGCAGGAACTGGCGGACCTTCTCGGCGCCGGCCGGACCGACCTGCTCCAGCGCGCGGTCGATGCGCCTGGTCTGCAGCCCGGCCAGCTTCGCCACCAGCGCCTCGCCCTTTGGCGTGGCGAAAAGAAGGCGCTGGCGGCGATCGTTGTTGCCGGTCTTCTGCACGATGTAGTCCTCGTCGAGCAGCTGCTTCAGCACGCGTCCCAGCGACTGCTTGGTGATGCGCAGCACGTCCAGGAGATCGGCGACCTTGAGGCCCGGATAGCGGGTGACGAAATGCATCACGCGGTGATGCGCACGGCCGAAGCCGAACGCCTCCAGCTCATGGTCGGCATCGCCGACGAAGTCGCGATAGGCGAAGAACAAGAGTTCGATGATGTCCCAGCGCAGCGGCTGCGCGTCGGCAGCCGAATGGGCCTCTGACGCCCGCAGCTCGGGGCTCAATACCGGAGACGAGAAATTTATGTCAGCCATATTGACGTTTCTGCGGTTCAATGTTACAAAACAATCGCCGGCCACGAAATTTTAGATCGTTTCATTGGCGGGCGAAGGTCTCGGGACGTGTCTGAGCGGGCCGTAAGCAACCCGAACGGGCAGATGAGGCCGTGCATCTAACGACCGTGTGATTGTCGAGCGGCATTTCGGCAAACCATACTGGACTTCCGCCGGGCGCAAAAGCATGTCCTCGTGACAGGCTTGCACGGCGACCGGCCCCTCCGGGCTGGTCATGGCAGGTCCGAAAGTTCAAGAAGCCGACCGGGCCGAACCGACGGGTCGGCACCAGAACTCGCGAATGGCGATTGCAGCGGGGGAAGCAAGGACATGACTGTGACATTCGATATCAAGCCGACGACCAATCCGACCCCCGACCAGGAGCGCGCCGCCAAGCTCGCCAACCCAGGCTTCGGCCGGGTCTTCACCGATCACATGGCTGTGGTCCAGTACAACCAGGAGAAGGGCTGGCATGCGGCGCGCGTCGAGTCCCGCGCCAACTTTCCGCTCGATCCGGCTGCGGCCGTCCTGCACTACGCGCAGGAGATCTTCGAGGGGCTCAAGGCCTACAAGCGCGACGACGGCGGCGTGAATCTGTTCCGTCCCGACGCCAATGCCAAGCGCTTCTGGAACTCGGCCGAACGCATGGCGATGGCGCCGCTGCCGCACGCCGTCTTCATCGAGGCGGTCGAGCAGCTGGTCCGCATCGATCGCGCCTGGATCCCGGGCGGCGAGGGCAGCCTGTATCTGCGCCCGTTCATGATCGCCAACGAGGTGTTCCTCGGCGTGAAGCCGTCGGCGGAATACATCTTCGCGGTCATCGCCTCGCCGGTCGGCTCCTATTTCAAGGGCGGCCCTGCGCCGGTCTCGATCTGGGTGTCGGAGAACTATACGCGCGCCGCGGTCGGCGGCACCGGCGGCGTCAAGTGCGGCGGCAATTATGCGGCAAGCCTCAGGGCGCAGGCCGAGGCGATCGAGCATGGCTGCGACCAGGTCGTGTTCCTCGATGCGATCGAGCGCCGCTATGTCGAGGAGCTCGGCGGCATGAACGTGTTCTTCGTGTTCGACGACGGCTCACTGTCGACGCCGCCGCTCGGCACCATCCTGCCGGGCATCACCCGTGATTCGATCATCGCGCTGGCGCGCGATGCCGGCAAGGAGGTGCGCGAGGAGGCCTATGCGATCGACCAGTGGCGCGCTGACGCCAAGAGCGGCCGGCTCAAGGAGGCGTTCGCCTGCGGCACCGCCGCCGTCATCTCGCCGATCGGCAAGGTGCGTTCGGCCAGCGGCGACGTCCTGATCAATGGCGGCGAGGCCGGCCCGGTCGCGATGGGCCTGCGCAAGCAGCTGGTCGACATCCAGTACGGCCGCAGCCCCGATCCGCATCAGTGGATCCGCGATGTGAAGTAGGGGAGGCGAACTTTCGCGCCTGCCCATCTTTCGCGCCTACCCATGAGAGCCGAGCCGTCGCCGCGCTGATGGTGCGCCCCCTCTCCCGCTTGCGGGGGAGGGTCGGGGTGGGGGAGCCCCACGACGACTGCCGCTGAGGCGCCCCCACCCCAGCCCTCCCCCGCAAGCGGGAGAGGGAGAACACCGCATGGGAGGCGCGAGCATGCGTTCCCATTGGCGATGCTCGCGCCAACCTGTGAACGGGCGGGTGCCGCCCCCGCGGGTTGCCGCACCTCGCTCCGGCTGCTACCAACCCGTCATGTCCGACAAACCCAAAAAACCCCAGAAGCTGAAGGCGCGGCTGCCGCGCGGGCTCGAGGATCGCGGCCCGGCCGCGATCGCAGCCACGCGCGAGATGGTCGAGAAGATCCGCGCCGTCTATGAGCGCTACGGCTTCGAGCCGGTGGAGACGCCGGCGTTCGAATACACCGACGCGCTCGGCAAGTTCCTGCCCGACCAGGATCGTCCGAACGAAGGCGTGTTCTCGTTCCAGGACGATGACGAGCAGTGGATCTCGCTGCGCTACGACCTCACCGCGCCGCTGGCGCGCTATGTCGGCGAAAGATATGGCACCGATGGCCTGGTGCTGCCGTATCGCAGCTACCGTTCGGGCTATGTGTTCCGCAACGAGAAGCCCGGCCCCGGCCGCTTCCGCCAGTTCATGCAGTTCGACGCCGACACGGTCGGCTCCGCATCGCCGGCAGCGGATGCCGAGATGTGCATGATGGCAGCCGATACGATGGAGGCGCTGGGGATTGCCCGGGGCGACTACGCCATCAAGGTCAACAACCGCAAGGTGCTCGACGGCGTCATGGAGTCGATAGGGCTTGGCGGCGACGAGAATTTTGGCCGCCGATTGATCGTGTTGCGCGCGATCGACAAGCTCGACCGTCTCGGCGAGCGCGGCGTGCGTGAGCTGCTTGGTGCCGGCCGCAAGGACGACAGCGGTGATTTCACCAAGGGCGCTGGTCTCGACGATGCGCAGATCAAGAAGATCGAGACCTTCGTCAATGCGCGCGCGCTGGTCGCGCCGCCGCTGCTCGCCTATGCCGGCGACAAGGATGTCCAGCAGCGCCTCGCCGACGACCCCGATCGCAAGCACAATGAGTACGACGTCGCGCGCCGCATCGTCGACATGCTGCGCGAAACCTTTGCCGACTCGAAGCTTGCAATCGACGGTTTGAATGAGCTCGTCGAGATCGCACGTCTGGTCGATGCCGCCGGCTATCACAGCCAGATCATGGTCGATCCGTCCGTGGTGCGCGGCCTCGAATACTACACGGGGCCAGTGTTCGAGGCGCAGCTGCTCGCAGAGATTCCCAACGAAAAGGGGCAGCCGGTGGTGTTCGGCTCGGTCGGCGGCGGCGGGCGCTATGACGGCCTCGTCTCGCGCTTCCGCGGCGAGCCGGTGCCGGCGACCGGCTTCTCCATCGGCGTGTCGCGTCTGCAGGCCGCGCTGACGATGCTCGGCAAGCTCGATACGAAGCCGGCGTTCGGGCCTGTCGTCGTCACCGTGTTCGACCGCGACCGCGTCGTCGACTATCAGAAGATGGTCGCGACCCTGCGCAATCACGGCATCCGTGCCGAGCTCTACCTCGGCAACCCGAAGAACATGGGCAATCAGCTCAAATATGCCGATCGCCGCAACGCGCCCTGCGTCATCATCCAGGGCTCGGACGAGAAGGCGCGCGGCGAGGTGCAGATCAAGGACCTGATCGAGGGCGCCAAGGCGGCCGCCGCGATCGCCTCCAACCAGGAATGGCGCGAGAGCCGCCCCGCGCAGTTCTCCTGCAAGGAGGACGAGCTCATCGCCGGCGTGCGCGAGGTGCTCGCGCGCCATGACGTGAGCTGGGGGTAGTCGGGGGAAGTGCACCCTCTCCCCAGCGCGATCGCAAAGCGATCGTCGCGATGTGGGAGAGGGTGGTTTCTCACGAAGTGAGAAACCGGGTGAGGGGTCTCTCTCCGCGGATGCAGACCCCTCACCCGGCTCGCCGCCGCTTCCGCGTCGGCGATCCACCCTCTCCCACAGGGGGAGAGGGTGCAGTGCGCCGAGTGGCGAAAGTAATTTCGATAAGGGAAGGGAAACGAATGCCCGAGATCACCGTGAGCATGGCCGCCGGCCGCACCGACGAGCAGAAGGCCAACATGATGCGCGACATCACCCAGGCTTTGGTGACGCATCTCGGCGTCGATCCGGAGGCGGTCGTGATCCAGATCAACGAGGCGCCGCTGGCGCACAAGATGAAGGGCGGCAAGACCTTCGTCGAGCGCGCGGCTGAGCAGAAGAAGTAGCTGGTCGTCCCGGCGAAGCGAAGCCATAACGTCTGTCTCGACAAACACCGCTGTCGTCCCTGCGAACGCAGGGACCCATAACCCCAGGGAGCAGTTTGAGGCAGGCTGGTCATTGGCCTTTTGCCCATCACGACCGCCGCGGCGTGATGGTGTGGACGGCCCCCTACGGCATCAGTTGTGCCAGAATGAGGTTGTCGAAGTCTCATACTTGGGAGCCGTCCGTGAGCCAGATTATCCGCATTGGGCTGGATACGTCGAAGTATATTTTTCAACTGCATGGGGTGGATGGATCGGAGCGTGTGGTGTTGCGCAAGCGGCTCACGCGCAAGGTGATGCTGGATTTCTTTGCCAAATTGCCGCCGACGGTGGTGGTGATGGAAGCGTGCGGGGCCGCGCACCACCTGGCGCGCGAGCTTGGCAAGCTGGGTCACACGGCCAAGCTGATCGCGCCGCAGTTGGTGAAGCCCTATGTCGAGCGCAACAAGAACGACGGGCGAGACGCAGAGGGGCTGTGCGAGGCATCGAGCCGGCCGCGGATGCGTTATGTGCCGGTCAAGACGGCGGAGCAGCAGGCCGCCTTGATGCTGCTGGGCATCCGTGAGCAGCTGGTGACCCGTCGCACCCAGCTGAGCAACATGATCCGTGGTTACGCGGCTGAGTTCGGTTTGACCGAGGCCAGAGGGCTCGACAAGCTCGCCTCGTTGCTGACCAGGATCGAACAGGATGACAGCGTACCGGAGATGGCGCGTGAGCTGTTTGCGATGCAGGCTCGTGAATACGCCTGGGTGCAGGAGGAATTGAAGACGATCGAGGCCAAGCTTCTGGCTTGGCACCGCGCCAATGCCATGAGCCGGCGTCTGGCACAGATCCCGGGAGTGGGCCCGGTCACCGCCGCAGCGCTGGTGATGAAGGCGCCAGATCCGCACGCCTTTCGTTCTGGCCGGCTGTTCGCAGCCTGGATGGGCCTCACGCCGAGGGACCATTCGACCGGCGGAAAGACCCGGCTCGGCAAGATCACGCGCGCCGGTGACGAGCGATTGCGCCAGCTGCTCGTGGTGGGCGCGACCTCGGTCATCAAAGTGGCAAAGGCGAAGGGGCAAGGGCCGGGCTGGCTCATTGAGCTGTTGAAGCGCAAATCGGCCAAGCTTGCCGCGGTGGCGCTCGCCAACAAGATCGCCCGCATCGCGTGGAAGCTGATGACCACGGGAGAGACCTTTGATGGCGCACGACTGGCTGGCCTGGCGAAGGCCCCCGTAGCGGCCGCCGCGTAACAAACAAAAGGATTCGGCCGACCGGAGGGCGATCCCACCGGCCGAACCGGAGCTGCAAGAGCAGAGGAGATGGTGCGATCGATCGAACCGAGATGCGGGCAAATCCGTGGGACCCATTGGCCGAACAAGGTCGCTGGCGTGTTTGGAACCCGTGTCGCGGAAACCATCTTGGCCAGCGGCCCAACAGGCCACATCCAAAGGCCGGACATATGGATGCAAGCGATCCGATCGAACCTCAACACCGCTCTTGTGCCACGGGGGCCGTCCACATATGGGTCCCGGATCTGCGCTACGCCGCGCTGTCGCGCGGCGCAGCTTGTCCGGGACGACAGGGGAGTTCGGAGCAGTCGATGGACGCACGTGAGATCATCAAGCCCGGCATGCGCGCCGAGCGCCTGCTGGTGGTGCCGCCGGAGCGCACGGTTGGGCATTTTGTTCCTCATATGCCCATGGTCTATGCGACGCCGATGATGATCCTGGAAATGGAGATGACGTCCGGCGATGCGATCAACCCGGTGCTGCCGCCGGGCTGGGTCACGGTCGGCACCGAGGTCAATGTGCGCCACCTCGCGGCGTCGCCGGTCGGCGCCACCATCCGCACCGTCGCCGAAGTGATCGAGGTCGAGCGCCGCGTCATCCGCTTCAGCGTCGAGGCCTATCATGGCGACGTGAAGATCGGCGACGGCCGCCACGGCCGCGGCCTGATCAATGTCGCGCAGTTCAAGAAGCGGTTCGCGGTGCCGTAGCTGCGCGTCTCGCCGTCATTGCGAGGAGCGAAGCGACGAAGCAATCCAGAGCCCCGCGCGCGACTCTGGATTGCTTCGCTTCGCTCGCAATGACGAGAGAAACTACTTCGCCAATTCCTTCGACCGTGCCGTGGCCGCCGCAACCGCCCGCGTCAGCAGCGGCTGAAAGCCGTCATCGCCCATCAGCACCGCCAGCGCCGCCGCCGTGGTGCCGCCGGGCGAGGTGACGTTCTGGCGCAGGGTCGCCGACGACAGCTCCGAGCGATGCAGCAATTCGCCGGCGCCCGAGACGGTGTCGCGCGCGAGCTTGGTCGCCAGCGCCTCGGGCAGGCCGGCGGCGATGCCGGCGCGGGCGAGCTCCTCGGCCAGCAGGAACACGTAGGCGGGGCCGGAGCCGGACACGGCGGTCACCGCGTCCATCAGCGCCTCGTCATCGACCCATTCCACCGCGCCGGTGGCGCGCAGCAGCGCGTCGGTCAGCGCGCGCTGCGTGGCGCTCACATTGGCGGCGGGCACCGCCACGGTGATGCCGCGGCCGATCGCCGCGGGCGTGTTCGGCATCGCCCGCACCACCGCGCCGCCCACGACGTCCTGCAGCGCCGCGATCGGCGTGCCGGCCATGATCGACAGCACCAGCGTGGAATCACCCACCCACGGCTTCAGGGCCGGCCCGACCTCGCGGAACATCTGCGGCTTGACGGCGACGACGACCGTCCCGGCCGGCGCGGCCTCGGACGGGTTGAGGCGGACGCCCCCGGCCGCCAGCGCCGCGATCTCGGCCGACGGCATCGGCTCGATCACGACGACGCGCGCCGGGTCCAGCCCGCCGGCGAGCCAGCCGGTCAGCATCGCGCCGCCCATCTTGCCGGCGCCGGCCAGCACGATGGTGCCGGTAAGGGTCTGGAGTTCGGAAACGGAAGTCATTGCGCCACCACCCGACCGTCGTCATGGCCGGGCTTGACCCGGCCATCCATCAATATTGGGGAGGGGCTCTTAGATGTGAGATGGATGCGCGGGTCAAGCCCGCGCATGACGAGGGGAGGCCTTGGGCGCTTACGCCTCGCCCTCGGTGTCGAACAGCGCCGCCGCCATGGCGTCCTGGGTCGATTTGCCGGCCCAGACCACGAACTGGAAGGCCGGAAAATAGCGCTCGCAGGCGTGGATGGCGCCGGCCAGCATGCTCTCGCATTGCGGCCCCGAGGCGGTGATGCCGCCCGGCAGCACCAGCGCCTGGCGGTGCATCACCATGCCGGTGTGGGTCCAGATGTCGAAATGGCCGAGCCATAGCTGCTCGTTGATGGCGCCGATCAGCCGCTGCACCTCGGCGCGGCGCGCTTCCGGAATCTTCATGTCGAAGGCGCAGGCCAGATGCAGCGCCTCGATCTCCGGCATCCAGGTGAAGGAGAGCTGGTAGTCGGTCCACTGGCCCTTGGAGGCGATCGTGATCTCGTCCTCGCCGGAGCGCTCGAACATCCAGTTGTTGTCGGAAGCGATATTCTCGACCACGCTCAATGGATGATCTCCGGAATCGATAGTGCTTTCGAGCAGGGACATGCCGTCTCGACCTCGTCTTCTTGATCTCGTTGGTACATACGCGGCGACCCGGCCCGCGCCCTGTCGGCGCTTCGAGACCCGGCTGCAGTCCCGGAGGTGCCCCGGGGCGTGCGAGGACAAACTGATGTGATTTGCGGAATCCGCGCAACGGGGGGGTGAGTCCGTCCACAGCCAAACACCGTTTCGTCCACAACTCCTGTCCGCCTGTGGAATCATTGGCAAAAGAGAACAAAACGGAATCGGACGGCGGCGAACGGCGCCGATCCGCGGCGGGAGGGCGCGCAAACCGTCCAGGCGGCTGCGCCGTGACCGCATGGCGGCCCCTCGCGGATCGCCGACGTCAGGGCTTGTCGGGCTCCAAGACCCCCTGCATAGTTGATTTGGGCCGTCCATCCGGGCGGCTCATGTTCTCAGGGCGGGGTGGAATTCCCCACCGGCGGTAAGCGTTCTCTGTCGAGGCGCGAGCCCGCGAGCGCCTTCTCTCTGCGGCGTGATTCGGGAAATCCTGTTCCCCGGATCGCACCAAATGGAGAAGGGTCAGCAGATTCGGTGCGACTCCGAAGCCGACGGTCACAGTCCGGATGAAAGAGAACGGGTCCCGGCACCCCGCGCAATTCAGCGCGGGGGCGTCGTCGTTCCGTATGCCCTGATTCTGGTCTCTGACGAGGACAACCATGAATCAGATGTTGCAAGACACTTCCATCGACACCGCCACAATCGACCCCACCGCAGCCGACGGCTCGCCGCCGCCGGACAGGCTCCCCACGACGAGTCCGCCCGAGGCGTCGCCGCCGGCGCGCTCGCATCCGCACTTCGCCAAGCCGCAGCGCGTCGCCTTCGTGCAATCGGCCTGGCATCGCGATGTCGTCGCCGAATGCCGTATCGCGTTTCTCGACGAGATCGAGGCGCGGCACATCCCGCGCGACCGTGTCGACATCTTCGAGGTGCCGGGCTCGTTCGAGATCCCGCTGCATGCGCAGCTGCTCGCCAAGACGCGGCGCTACACCGCGATCGTCGCGGCCGGGCTCGTCGTCGACGGCGGCATCTATCGCCACGAGTTCGTCGCCGACACCGTCATCAAGGCGCTGATGGACGTGCAGCTGCGCACCGAGGTGCCGGTGTTCTCCGCCGTGCTGACGCCGCAGCAATTCCACGAGACGCAGGCGCATTTCGACTTCTTCCGCAAGCATTTCTCCACCAAGGGTGTCGAGGTGGCGGAGGCCTGCGCCGAGACCTTGCTCAGCCTGGAGCGGCTGCGCGGCCAGGTGGCGGCGGGGATCATTTGAGGCGCGTCGACGGTTGTCGGATCGCGGTGTCAGCCGCGAACTCGGTGCACCCTCTCCCCCTGTGGGAGAGGGTGGCGGGCATTGAGCGTAGCGAAATGCGCGCCGGGTGAGGGGTCTGCATCCGCGGAGACAGACCCCTCACCCGACATGAGCGAGCTTCGCTCGATCATGCCACCCTCTCCCACAAGGGGAGAGGGTGCAGTGCCATTGTGGCGGCAGGCGCGCTCGCAACACTCCAAACGCAGAGCTCTCTCGCACACGCCGCCGCTTTCCCTCACGCCAGCGACACCACGCCCGCTCAAGCTCCGCTCCTTGTGTTGTCATTCTCCTCGCCACGCCTGTAAAATCGCCGGCGGGAGGAGGCTTGCCCGTGGCGACGGGCAAGCCGACAAGGATGATCGAAGGATACGATCCTTATCTCGTCGCGCTCTCGGTCGTGATCGCGAGCCTGGGTGGCTATACCGGTTTCAGTCTCACCGCGCGCATCCGCAGCGGGCCGGGAGCTGATGCGCGCGTGCTGTTGTCCGGCGCCGCAGGCATTCTGGCCGTGGGCATCTGGACCATGCATTTCGTGGGCATGATGGCGGCGCCGCTGCCGGCCGACGCCGTCTATCTGGTGCTGCCGACCGTCATCTCGTTCCTGATCTGCGCGCTCGTCGTCGGCGTCTCGCTGTTCTTCGTCAGCATTGGCGATCCCAGTCCAACGCGCCTCATTCCCTCGGCGCTGCTGCTCGGTGCCGGTATCGCCAGCATGCATTATGTCGGCATGCACGGGCTGTCGGGACGTTTCGGGCTGACGCATGATCCTGCGCTGGTGGCGCTGTCGGTCGCGATCGCGATCATCGCCGCCTATGGCGGCCTGCGCATCTTCCTGGCGCGCCAGGATGGGCTGCGGCTCGCCATCAGCGCGGTCGCGTTCGGCATCGCCGTTTCCGGCATGCACTATACGGCGATGCTGGGGATGCATGTCGTGCCGGACGGCGAAGCACATCATCATGCCGCAACCGGACTTGCTGCGTCGCAGCAAGTGCTCGCGATCGTCGTCGCCGTGCTGTGCTTCGTCATCGCCGCGGGTTTCCTGCTGTCGCTGGTGCCGGACCCGCGCCGACAATTGGGGCCGACGCCGGCCCTTGCCGAGGCCGCGCCGCAGTTGGCGCCGGAGCCGGTAGCGACGCCGATCGCTGTCGAGCCGGCCGTCGAGATCGCTGCGCCGGGCCGTGTCACCGCAGCTCCGCTCGGCGGCATCGGCCAGCCGCCGCGCGTGACCGCAGCGCGGCTGCCGTTGGAGGGCGCCAACGGAACCCATTTCATCGATGCCGGCGAGGTGCGCAGCGTCCGTGCCGATGCGCACTATACAAGGGTGCACGACGGCACCCGCGAACGCATGTGTCCCTGGTCGATCTCCGAGGCCGAGGCGCAGCTCGACCCCGGCCGCTTCATCCGCGTGCATCGCAGCCACATCGTCGCGATCGAGCACGTGACCTTCGTCGGCAAGGAGGGCGAGGGCGCGATCATCGAGCTCGATGGTCCGTCGAAGCCGCGCGTCCCGGTCAGCCGCGCCAAGGTCGCCGAGGTCAAGGCGCGGCTCGGTCTGGTGCGTCGGCAAGCCTGATCGCCACTCTTCCGTTCGCAGCTGCAGCGAGGTTGCGCGCTCATTCTCCGCAACGCACGCAGAGCGATGGACGGCACGAGAGGCTGCCGTCGTGGGATGCGTGCGGCGCTGCGCGCAGGCTCAAGCCTCGGCGCGCGCGATTGGGACGCCTTCGCTGACGCAGTTCGTGCGCGTTCTCCTGCATTTCGTGTGATTTCACGGTTGTCCGTGCCGGCCTCGTTGCGCCTGTCGCCATCCCGATCGACCTTCCGCGCCAACAGCGCCAAGCGCCAGCGTTCGTACTTCGCTCTCGCAGCACGAACGTCAGTCGCAACGGCGCAAACGGCCGAGCCGACAAGGCATGCCAGCACAGGAGGGGAAACGCGATGATTCCTGGCCCGTTCGACTATCACCGGCCCGCGAGCGTCACCGACGCGATCAGGCTGCTCGCCGATCTCGGCGACGAGGCCCGTCCGCTCGCCGGCGGTCACAGCCTGTTGCCGATGATGAAATTGCGGCTGGCGACCCCGGCACATCTGATCGATCTGCATGGCATCGCCGGCTTGAAGGGCATCCGCCGCGACGGCAACCGCATCATCATCGGCGCGATGACCACGCAGGCCGAGCTGCTGGCCTCCGCCGATATCGGCAGCAGCCTGCCGATCCTGCACGAGACGGCGCTCGTGATCGCCGATCCGCAGGTGCGCTATCGCGGCACGCTGGGCGGTAACGTCGCCAATGGCGATCCCGGCAACGACATGCCGGCGCTGATGCTGGCGCTGGACGCGAGCTATCGGCTCGAAGGGCCGAATGGCGCCCGCGAGGTTGCCGCGCGCGACTTCTACCAGGGCGCCTATTTCACCGCGCTCGAGCCGGGCGAGATCCTGACCGGCATCAGCATCCCGGTTCCAGCTGCGGGGCACGGCTACGCCTATGAGAAGCTGAAGCGCAAGGTCGGCGATTATGCGACGGCGGCTGCGGCCGTCGTGCTGACGATGGCCGGCGGCAAGGTCGCGACGTGCGTGATCGCGCTCACCAATCTGCACGAGACGCCGCTGCTGGCGACGGACGCGGCGAATGCCGTGATCGGCACCGCGCTGGATGATGCCGCGCTGAAGGCGGCCGCGGGCGCCGCGCGGGCGATCATGCAGCCGGCCTCCGACGCGCGGGGACCGGCCGAATACCGCAAGCACGTCGGCGGCATCATGGTGATGCGCGCGCTGCAGCGCGCGGCGAGCCGGGCCAAGTAGTTCGTGTTTGGCAACGCCGGCGCCGCACGCGCGGTGCACCTCGCCCCGCTCTTGTCCGCCGTAGCTCGTAGAGCGAAGGCGGATGCGGGGAGAGGTCGGATTGCATCGCAAGATGCAATCCGGGTGAGGGGGGACAGGTCTCACCACTCACACCGCCCGTGCGTCTGCCCCTCACCCCAGCCCTCTCCCCGTGAAGAACGGGGAGAGGGAGCGCACCGAGAGCGTGGCTCGCGTGGAGCCCAAGTTTCAAGAATGTCAGGGAGCAACGAATGCCCAAAACCCACGTCACGATGAAGGTGAACGGCAGCGAGGTCGAACGCCTCGCCGAGCCGCGCACGCTTCTGGTTCATTTCCTGCGCGAGCAGGCCCAGCTCACCGGCACCCATATCGGCTGCGAGACCAGCCATTGCGGCGCCTGCACGATCGACATCGACGGCATGAGCGTGAAGAGCTGCACCATGCTCGCGGTGCAGGCCAATGGCTCTGAGATCACCACCATCGAGGGCATGGCCAATGTCGACGGCTCGCTGTCGGCGCTGCAGGAAGGCTTCCGGATGATGCACGGCCTGCAATGCGGCTTCTGCACGCCGGGCATGATTGTCCGCGCGCATCGCCTGCTGCAGGAAAATCCCTCTCCGACCGAGACCGAGATCCGCGCCGGCATCTCCGGCAACATCTGCCGCTGCACCGGCTATCAGAACATCGTCAAGGCGATCCAATACGCCGCCGCCAAGATCAACGGCGTTGACTACAAGGAGGCCGCGGAATGAACGATCTCACTCCCACGCGGGAACAACGTGAAGCCGCGCTCGAAGGCATGGGCTGCAAGCGCAAGCGCGTCGAGGACATCCGCTTCACGCAAGGGCGGGGCAACTACGTCGACGACGTCAAGCTGCCCGGCATGCTGCATGGCGACTTCGTCCGCTCGCCGCATGCCCACGCACGGGTGAAGTCGATCGACAGCACCGAGGCGCTGAAGGTGCCGGGCGTGCTCGCGGTGATCACCGCCGAGACCCTGAAAACCGTCAATCTCGCCTGGATGCCGACGCTCGCGGGCGACGTGCAGATGGTGCTCGCCGACGGCAAGGTGCTGTTCCAGAACCAGGAGGTCGCCTTCGTGGTCGCGACCGACCGCTACGCGGCCGATGACGGCGTCAACAAGGTGGTCGTCGAATATGAGGCGCTGCCGGTGCTGGTCGATCCGTTCAAGGCGATGGATCCGGATGCACCCGTGTTGCGCGAGGATCTCGCCGGCAAGACATCGGGCGCGCATGGGCCGCGCAAGCATCACAACCACATCTTCGAATGGGCGATCGGCGACAAGGACCTCACCGATGCGGCCTTCGCCAAGGCCGAGGTGACCATCAAGGAGATGATCTCCTATCACCGCACCCATCCGTCGCCGCTGGAAACCTGCCAGTGCGTCTGCTCGTTCGACAAGATCAAGGGCGAGCTGACGATCTGGGGCACGTTCCAGGCGCCGCATGTCATCAGGACCGTGGTGTCGCTGATCGCAAAGATCCCGGAGCAGAAGATCCACGTGATCGCGCCCGACATCGGCGGCGGCTTCGGTAACAAGGTCGGCGCCTATCCCGGCTATATCTGTGCGGCGGTGGCCTCGATCGTCACCGGCAAGCCGGTGAAATGGGTCGAGGACCGCATCGAGAACCTGACCGCGACGTCGTTCGCGCGCGACTACCACATGACCACCGAGCTCGCCGCGACCAAGGAGGGTAAGGTCACCGGCCTGCGCGTCCATGTGCTGGCCGATCACGGCGCGTTCGACGCCTGCGCCGATCCGTCGAAATGGCCGGCCGGCTTCTTCAACATCGTCACCGGCTCCTATGATTTCCCGGTCGCGCATTGCGTCGTCGACGGCATCTACACCAACAAGGCGCCGGGCGGGGTCGCCTATCGCTGCTCGTTCCGGGTCACCGAAGCGGCCTATTGCATCGAGCGCGCGATGGACATTCTGGCGCAGAAGCTCGGCATGGACCCGGCCGAGCTTCGCTTGAAGAACTTCGTCAGGCCGGAGCAGTTTCCTTATCATTCGGCGCTGGGCTGGGAATACGATTCCGGCGACTACCACACCGCCATGCGCAAGATGATGGAGGCCGTGGACTACGCCGGCTTGCGCAAGGAGCAGGCGGACAAGCGCGCCGCGTTCAAGCGCGGCGAGACCCGAGACATCATGGGCATCGGCGTCTCCTTCTTCACCGAGATCGTCGGCGCCGGCCCGTCGAAGAACTGCGACATCCTTGGCATTGCGATGTTCGACTCCTGCGAAATCCGCCTGCACCCGACCGGGTCCGGCATCGCGCGCGTCGGCACCAAGAGCCAGGGCCAGGGCCACGAAACCACCTGGGCGCAGATCATCGCCACCGAGATCGGCATTCCCGCCGACAACATCATGGTGGAGGAGGGCAACACCGACACCGCGCCGTATGGCCTGGGCACCTACGGTTCGCGCTCGACGCCGGTCGCGGGCGCCGCGATCGCGATGGCGGCGCGCAAGATCAAAGCCAAGGCGCAGATGATCGCGGCCTACAAGCTCGAGGTCCACGAGGACGATCTCGAATGGGACATCGACGGTTTCCGGGTGAAAGGTCTTCCGGAGAAGGTGATGTCGATGAAGGACATCTGCTGGGCGGCGTACAACTCCGTTCCGCCCGGCATGGAGCCGGGGCTGGAGGCGGTCAGCTACTACGATCCGCCCAACATGACGTATCCGTTCGGCGCCTATCTCTGCGTGATGGAGATCGACGTCGATACCGGTGTCTACAAGATCAGGCGCTTCTATGCGCTCGATGATTGCGGCACCCGCATCAACCCGATGATCATCGAGGGCCAGATTCACGGCGGCCTCACCGAAGCCTTCGCCATCGCGATGGGCCAGGAGATCCGCTACGACTCGGAAGGCAACGTCGTCACCGGCTCGTTCATGGACTTCTTCATGCCGACCGCCGTCGAGACGCCGCATTGGGAGACCGACTTCACCGTCACTCCGTCGCCGCATCACCCGATCGGCGCCAAGGGCGTCGGCGAAAGCCCCAATGTCGGCGGCGTGCCGGCGTTCTCCAACGCGGTCAACGATGCGTTCTCGTTCCTAGGCTCCACGCACATCCAGATGCCGCACGACTTCTGGCGCAACTGGCAGGCGGCGAAGAGCCTGGGTGTGTTGGGGTAGATACGATCCGTTGTGTCGTCGTCATTGCGAGGAGCGAAGCGACGAAGCAATCCAGAGTCCCGCCCACCACCCTGGATTGCTTCGCTGCGCTCGCAATGACGTAGAGAGAAACGACTCTGTAACCGCCTCGGCAGTGCGCTCCCCTCCCCCTTGCGGGGAGGGGGCGGGGGTGGGGGTCCCCAGCGGCAGTCTCGCTTGGGGCACCCCCCTAACCCTCCCACAAGGGGGAGGGAACGGACTGGCGCCGTGCCCAGAGTTCTGACCAATCAGATCATCGACATGAAAACCCGCGACGACATCGCCCGATCCCTCGCCACCTGCGGCTACATCGCTGACGGTGAGCTTTCGACCGCGCTCTCGCTGATGCAGCTGCTGAAGCGCCCGCTTCTGCTTGAGGGCGAGGCCGGCGTCGGCAAGACCGAGGTGGCCAAGGCGCTGGCCTGCGTGCACGGCACCGAGTTGATCCGCCTGCAATGCTACGAGGGGCTCGACCAGAGTTCCGCGTTATATGAGTGGAACTACCAGCGCCAGCTGCTCGCGATCGAGGCGCATCGCGGCCACGGCGAGGGAATCGAGGACCAGATCTTCTCGGAGAAATACCTGCTGGAGCGGCCGCTGCTCGCCGCCATCCGACGCGCCACCCCGCCAGTTCTGCTGATCGACGAGATCGATCGCGCCGACGACGAGTTCGAGGCATTCCTGCTGGAGCTGCTGTCCGACTTCCAGGTCTCGATCCCCGAGCTCGGCACCATCACGGCCACCAGCATTCCGCATGTGGTGCTGACCTCCAACGGTACCCGCGAGTTGTCTGACGCGCTGCGCCGGCGCTGTCTCTATCATTATGTCGATTATCCCGATGTCGATCGTGAGGCCCGCATCATCCTGGCGCGGGTCGATGGCACGTCGGCGCAGCTCGCTTTGCAGATCGCGCGGCTGGTCGAAGGCTTGCGCAAGGAGGAGCTGCGGAAGGTGCCCGGTGTGGCCGAGACGCTGGACTGGGCGGCTGCGCTGGTCGGGCTCGACGTGCGCGATCTCAAGGACCAGCCCGAGGTCGTGTATGAGACCCTGATGTGCCTGCTCAAGACTCACGAGGATCGCTCTCGCGTCACGCGCGAGGTCGCGGCGCGGCTGTTGGGGAAGGTGGCATGAGCTGCTGTGGCGCGACACCCGACCACGAGGACATGGAGGCGGTGGCGCGGCTGGTCGCGGGTCGGCTCGGCGCTTTCCTGAAGACCCTGCGCGACAATGGCTTTGCGGTTGGCCTGTCGGAAGGTCAGGACGCCGCGGCCGTCATGGCCGAAGGTTATGCCGACAGGCCCGGCCTGCTGCGTTCCGCCTTCAAGCATCTGTTCTCCGCGCGCAAGAGCGAGTGGGATCGCTTCGACGGCTTGTTCGATGCGTTCTGGCTGGGCAAGCGCGTGCGCTCACGTAGTCTCACCTCTGGATCACCGCAGTTTGCGAACAGCCCGTCGTTGAAGAGTCTGCAGGATACCAATGCCGCTCAACAGGGGCCGCAGGGTGCGACTGATCAGATTCCCTCGGACGAGACGCCGCGCGAGGGAGGCGGGGAGGGACGCAGCGAGGGCGCCTCGCGCGTCGAGACGTTGGCCGACACCGACTTCCGCAAGCTCGCTGATCCCGACCAGGTCGCTCTCGCGCATGAGGCGGCGGCGCGGCTCGCCAAGGCGATGCGGACGCGGCTGACGCGCCGTGATCAGCTTCGCCGCAGCGGCGAGCGGCTCGACCTGCGGCGGACGATCCATCGCAACATCAGCCATGGCGGCGTGCCGATCGCGCTGGTGCACCGCCGCCGCAAGCACAAACCGCTGCGACTGGTGGTGCTGCTCGACGCCTCCGGCTCGATGAGCCCCTACACGGCGGTGTTTCTGCGCTTCATCCATGGCGTGCTCGACGCCTTTCATGAGGCCGAGGCGTTCCTGTTCCACACCCGCCTCGCTTACGTGTCCGATGCGATGAAGGAGAAGGATGCCGCGCGCGCGCTCGACCGGCTGTCGATGATGGCGCAGGGCGCCGGTGGCGGCACGAAGATCGGCGAGAGCCTGCAGACCTTCAACCGCTGGCACGCATCGCGCGTCATCCATTCGCGCAGCTGCGTGATGATCGTCTCCGACGGCTATGACACGGGCGATCCGGCTTTGCTCGGGCGCGAGATGGCGCAGTTGAAGCGCCGCTGCCGCCGCATCGTCTGGCTCAATCCGATGCTCGGCTGGGACGGCTACGCGCCGGAAGCGCGCGGCATCAAAGCGGCGCTGCCCTTTGTCGATCTCTACGCGCCTGCGCATACGCTGTCGTCGCTCGCGGCGCTCGAGCCGTATCTGGCGAGGTTGTGATGTCAGGAAATAGCAACATGGATGTGCGTGCAGGGCGTGCTGTTGCGGCATCGGCAGTCCGCTCCCTCCTCCTTCAGGGCAGGGCTATCGCATATGACGGTCCAACTTTGAGTTCGGCTCCCTCCACACCGTCATGGCCGGGCTCCGTCCCGGCCATCCACGTCGTTCGGCATCCTGGGAAGGACGTGGATGCCCGGGACGGAGCCCGGGCATGACGACGTGGAGGCAGCGGAGCGAAACGACTCAGATATTCATATGCGATAGCCCTGCCCACAAGGAGGGAGGGAACAGATCTTCTCTGTCGAAACAATGCGCTTTCGACAATCGTGAGAGGAGGAGCACATGACCGCCTCCCCCGAACTGCTCGATCTCGCCGCGCAGCTCAAGGCCAACGACGAGAGCTTCGTGCTCGCCACCGTCGTCCGTACGGTGTCGGTGACGGCGGCGAAGGCCGGTGCGAAGGCGATCATCCGTCCGGACGGCACCATCGTCGCCGGGTGGATCGGCGGCGGCTGCGCCCGCGGTGCTGTGTTGAAGGCGGCGCGCGAGGCGCTCGCCGACGGCGTCCCGCGCATGGTCTCGGTGCAGCCGGACAATCTGCTCGCCGAGCTCGGCGTCAAACCCGGAGAAACGAAAGAGGGCGTGCGCTTCGCTTCCAACATGTGCCCGAGCAAGGGCACCATGGACATCTTCGTCGAGCCGGTGCTGCCGCATCCGGCGCTGGTGATTCTGGGCGCGAGTCCGGTGGCGCTGGCGCTCGCCGCGCAGGCCCGCACGCTCGGCTATCACGTGACATTGGCGGCGCCGGCGTCCGATCTGGTCACGACGCCGGAGGCCGATGTGCTGGTCGATGGCTTCGCACTGGATCAACTCGCCGGAGGCCGCCGCTTCGTGGTGGTGTCGACGCAAGGCAAGGGCGACGAGGCGGCGTTGCGCGCCGCGCTCGCCTGCGACGCCGCCTACCACGCCTTCGTCGGCAGCCGCCGCAAGATGGACAGCCTGCGCGACAAGCTCATCAGCGATGGCATCGACGCCGCGCTGCTCGACAGGGTCAAGGCCCCCGCCGGGCTCGACCTCGGCGCCATCACGCCGGAGGAGATCGCGATGTCGATCCTGGCCGAGATCACGCTGACGCGCCGAAGGGGGCAACGTGAAGCAGGAGCATCGGCACGCTGAGTGGCCGAATCACTGAGCCGCGCGCGCAGCCCGACAAGCTTTCTTGTCCGCCGAAGCTTGCACTAAGGTACAAGTGACACCTGGGTCTCATTTCCACGATGACGGCTGCGTGGGTACCGCGATGAGCCGTATCTCGTCTCGGGGCTTTGACTGGTGTATGAATTCGTGTTCCTGTCGTTGAAGACGAGCAGATCGAATTCGTTGTTGCGATCGTTGCGTCAGTTGTCCTGTCCGTAAAACTACGCCTGCCGTAGCTGCTGTAGAGCTACGACAGTCGAATCTGCGACACCGACGTTCGCTATTCCAGATCGGTCGAGATCGATGTGCTTTCGCCGTCCGCGACGAGCGGCGGTTTGCGTATCGTACGATGGCTGGATTTACGTTTGCGATACTGCGGACTGTTAGCCTGTCGAGCGTCCTTCCGCCGATGTGGAGATGGGGGCAGGGATGAACAAATTTACTCCCGAAGATATCGTTCATCTCGCCGTCGAGGCGTGCCCCAGCGGCATGATTATGATCGATGCGGGTGGAAAGATCGTCCTGGTTAACGCCGAGGCCGAACGGCTGTTCGGCTACGGACGCGAGGAACTCTACGGCAAGTCGATCGATCTCCTGGTGCCCTCGGCGATTCGCTCCGGGCACGCCAGGCATCGCGAGGAATTTCTCGTCAGGCCGGAGGCTCGGCGCATGGGCGTCGGCCGCGACCTCTATGGTGTGCGCAAGGACGGCACGCAGATACCGGTCGAAATCGGACTCAATCCGATACAGACCGCCAATGGATCGATGATCCTCAGTGCGATCACCGACATCACCGAACGCAAGCTCGCGGAGGAGCGATTCAGGCTCGTCGTTGAGGCGTGTCCGAGCGGCATGATCATGACGGATGCCAGCGGCAAGATTGTCCTCGTCAACGCAGAAGCCGAGCGCCTGTTCGGTTACGCACGCGAGGAGCTCTATGGCAAGTCGATCGACATCCTGGTTCCTTCTGCGGTTCGTGCCGGGCACGCCAAGCACCGCGATGGATTTCTCACCCAGCCGGAAGCCCGACGCATGGGCGTCGGTCGCGATCTCTACGGCGTGCGAAAGAACGGAACGCAAATTCCCATTGAAATTGGACTGAACCCGATCCGGACGAACGACGGATTGATGATCCTGAGCGCGATCACCGACATCGCCGAGCGCAAGCGGGCAACGCAAGCACTTGCCGCGCGTACCGAGGAATTGCAGCGCTCGAACGCCGACCTCGAGCAGTTCGCCTATGTGGCGTCGCACGATCTCCAGGAACCGTTGCGTATGGTGTCGAGCTACACCGAGCTACTTGCCGAGCACTACAAGGACACGCTCGACGAGACATCCGAAAAGTACATTCGCTATGCGGTGGACGGCGCCAAACGCATGCAGCGGTTGGTCAAGGATTTGCTGGCGTATTCGCGGGTGGACGCACAGGGAAAGAGCCTCGCTCCGGTCAGTTCGGAGGGCGTGGTGAGGCACGTGCTGGAGGGGTTGAGGGGGGCGATCGAGGAAAGCCACGCCGCGGTGGAGTTTGGCACGTTGCCGCTCGTGCACGCCGACCGGGTTCAGCTTGCACAGGTGTTCCAGAACCTGATCGGCAATGCGCTGAAGTTTCATGGCGAAAGCCCGCCAAGCATCCGCATCGGTGCCAGTCGCAAAGACGGCAAGTGGCTGTTCCATGTCCAGGACAACGGCATCGGCATCGAGAGGGAATATTCGGAGCGTGTGTTCCAGATGTTCCAGCGCCTGCACGAGCGCAGCAGGTATCAGGGCAGCGGTATCGGCCTCGCCATTGCAAAGAAGATCGTCGAAAGGCATGGCGGCCGCATCTGGTTCGAGTCGGAGCCGTGCAATGGCACTACGTTCTACTTCACAATACCTGCAACGGAGGATGTCTCGCCATGAGCGATCCTATTCATGTTCTGCTCGTCGAGGATAACGAGGCCGACGTGGACCTGACGCGCGCGACCCTGGACCAGACGCGATTCGACATCCAGATATCGGTCGCCAAGGATGGCGTCGAGGCGATCGACTTTCTCTATGGCAAGGGGAATTGGTCCGAGCCGGGCCGCCCGACGCTGATTTTGCTCGATCTCAATCTTCCGCGCAAGGATGGACGACAAGTGCTCGCGGTGCTCAAGAGCGAGGACGATCTCAGACGTATTCCGGTCGTGATCTTGTCGTCATCCGACGCCGATAGCGACATCACAAGCTGCTATCATCTCGGCGCCAACTGCTACATCGTCAAGCCGGTCGATCTGAAGGAGTACCGTTCGCTCGTGCGCGTGATGGAGGATTTCTGGCTGGGCGCAGCCAAGCTGCCGCGGCGCGAGGGACATTCCAACGCGACCCGCGTCGGGGGGAATTGGTAGAGCTGTGGAAGATCGGTAGGGTGGGCAAACTCGCTGACCGCGGCAATGCGCTGCTTTACGCGGAGCGTGGTGAGAGCGTCGTGCCCGCCACCGTCGTTCGCGCGATCTCGGCGGCGGCTGCGCGACGGGACAGCGCGGTTGAGATCATGTGCCGGACAGGCAGAGTCCGCTCACGCCGTCAGCGGCAGATCGAACGTCACCTTCAACCCGTCGGCGGCGAAGTCGCGCGTGACCTGGCCTTTCAACGCCGCGCCGATAATGCGCTCGAACAGCAGCGAGCCGAAGCCGTTGCGGGCCGGCGGCGTGACCGGTGGTCCGCCATTCTCCTGCCAGGACAACTTGAGGCGTCCGTCGGCGAACGTCCAGCCCAGCGCCACGCGCCCCACATCGTTCGACAGCGCGCCATACTTCACCGCGTTGGTGACGAGCTCGTGCAGCCCCATCGACAGATAGAGCGCGGCGCTCGGCGCGAGCTTCACGGCAGCGCCGTCGACGGCGACGCGTTCGCCTTGCAGCGGTGCGAGCTCGGCCTGCACCAGCTCATCGAGCGTAATCGCCTCGCGTCCGCGATCGAGCGCCAGCGCGTGGCTGCGCGTCAGCGCCGCGATGCGGCCGCGCAAGACCTCGCCGAAATCAGCGAAGGCCGCATCGGCGCGGACGCTGAGCGCGATCACGCTGTCGACCAGGGCCAGCGTGTTCTTGACGCGGTGATTGAGCTCATGGACCAATACGCGCTGGTGTTGCTCGATGGTTCGTCGGCGCGCATTCTCGGTGCGCAGCGCGATCTCGTCCATGACGATCTCGCTGAGCTCGGTCAGTTGCGCGATGTCGTCGTCGCTCCAGGCGCGCGGCACGTGATCGATGGCGCACAGCGCGCCGATCACTTCGCCGCCCGGCAACTTCAAGGGAATGCCGAGATAGGCATGCACGCCGAGGCTGGGGATTGCGAGGTTGTCCTTCACCAGCGGGTGCTGCTGCGCATCGCTCACGATCAGCGGATGTGCCGTCGTGACCACGTGCTGGCAGAACGAATGGCTGAGCGGCGTCTCGCGCAGCGAAGCCCACGGCTCGCACAGGCCGACCGAGCTCTTGAAGAACTGCCGGTCGCGATCGACCAGCGCGATGATCGAGGCCGGCGCCTGCAGCAGCCGCGTGACCAGCCGAGTCACGCGATCGAAGCCCGGCTCAGGCGGCGAGTCGAGCAGGTCGGTCTGCAACAGGGCAGTCAAACGGTCTGGCGCGGGAGCGTCGCGATCGGGCGGCATAAGGGTCTTCGTTGGTCGGGCGGTTCAGCCGGTGACGACAGGCAGCACGACTAACCGAGCGGGATGCCAGTCCGGCACTGGACGGTCGTGCGACGCGGTGGAGTTCGGCTGGAACGAAGCCGGCACAGATGAAACCGTCAACGCGATCACCGCCGCTTCACGCGCGGCGGAGAATCCCGGTTCCATCCAGGTAACCAAGGGGCAGACTATGGCCTGACCAAGGCAATTTCGACATTCTGCCGCAGGTTCTCTCTGGCATGCATTATATCGAAGAAGTCGCCCGCGGCCGACGCCGCTACCGTCAACCGCCCTTCACCGCGCCTGCCGTGAGGCCCGCCACGATCTGCCGCTGCGCGAATACCGTCAGCAGCAGCACCGGCAAGGTGACGATCAGCGCCGCCGCCGCGAGCGGACCCCAGCTCAGCTGATCGAACGAGATCATGTTGTAGACCGCCACCGGCAGTGTGCGGGTCTCGCGTCCCGCCAGCACGACGCCGAACACGAAGTTATTCCACGAGAATATCACCGCCAGGATGAAGGCGACGGCGAGCCCGGGCTTGGCGACCGGCAATGCCACGTGGCGGAAGACCTGCCAGCGCGTGGCGCCGTCGATGCGCGCGGCCTCCTCGAGCTCGATCGGCGTGGTCTCGAAATAGCCGATCATGATCCAGATCACGATCGGCACGGTGACGACGAGATGAATGATGATCTGCGGCCACAAGGTGCCGAGCAGGCCGAGCCACTGGAACATCAGGAACAGCGGGATGAGATAGGACAGGCCGGGCGTGATGCGCGCGATCAGGATCACGATCGCCGATTTGTGCGCCGCCATCCGCGCAATGCCGTAACCGGCGGGAACGCCGACCAGCATCGCCAGCGCCGTCGCGCCGCCGGTCACCAGCACGCTGTTCTTGAAGTAGGTGAAGAATCGGTTCGATGACAGCACGTCGCCGTAATTCTTCCAGGCGAAATGCTCCGGCCAGAACACCGGCGGATAGGCGGCGTTGTCGACCTCGAACTTGACCGACAGCGAGATCATCCAGAGGAAGAAGAGGATCGCCGGCGAGACGATGAGGAAGACGCCGAGCGCGAGGCCGAGCCGGCCGAGGATAGTGCGCGCACTCATGTGTCGCTCCCCAGCGCATTCCACTGCGCGCGCCGCCGCAGCACCAGCAGCAGCGCCGTCAGTGCGATGATCAGCGCGAAGAACACCACCGCGATCGCCGAGGCGTAGCCGAGGTCGTAATAGACGAAGGCGACGCTGTAGAGATAGAGGTTGATGGTCTCCGAGGCCGAGCCCGGGCCGCCCTGGGTGATCGCGAAGATGATGTCGAAGCTCTTGATCGCGTCGATGGCGCGGATCATCGCTGCGATGAACAAAAACGGCATGATCAGCGGCAAGGTGATGTAGCGGAACATCTGCCAGGTGCTGGCGCCGTCGATCTGCGCGCTCTCATATGGCTCCGTCGGCAGCGAGGCGATGCCGCCGAGCACGATCAGCATGACCAGCGGTGTCCATTGCCAGGTCTCGACCAGCACCAGCGACGGGATCACCGTGCCCGGGTGGAACACCCACAGCTGCGGCGGTAGGCCGGCGAGCGACAGCAGGTAATTCAGGATGCCGAGCTGCGGGTGGAACATCATGGTCCACACCAGCGCGATCGCGACCGGCGTCGCCATCATCGGCATGATGAACAGCGCGCGCAGCAGCCCGCGCCCGGGGAAGCGGGCATGGAAGACCACCGCGGCGAAGGTGCCGAGCACCAGCGGCAGCAGCACCGACAGCGCGGTGTAGGACAGCGTGTGCCCGATCGACTCGACGAAGCGCGGGTCGGCCGGCAGCCGCAGATAATTCGACAGCCCGACGAAGGTCGTGGGCGCGCCGACCTTCCACTCCTGGAAGCTCATCCAGATTGTGAACAGCCAGGGAAAGATGATCACCGCGAGCACGGTGACCAGCGCCGGCACCACGAACGGCCAGTACGATGGCGGCCGCAACGCCCGTTCCGGCGCAGCGGCCTCCGCCGCCGCGCCAGCCTGTTCGACGATGGTGCTCACGCTTTTTCGCTGCGCTCCAGGATGGGGCGGAACTGCTCGTGCGCCTTCTTCAGCTCGGTCGCCGGGTCGGCGCCCGACAGCGTGGCCGTCAGCGCAGCACCAACGAGATCCCGGAATTCAGCGACCGGGATGATGACGGGCAGGCCGAGCTTGGAGATCTTGCCGGAGTCGATCGCCGACTGCAGCCACTCCCTCGGCATCTTCACGCCGCCCTGAACCTCCGCGTCGTTGAGCACGGAGTTGCGGAATGGGACGCCGCCGCCGGCCTGCACCAGCCGGGCGCCTTGCGGCTTCGACACCAGCCACTGGCACAAGAGCCAGGCGGCCTCCTTGTTCTTGCACGCCGCGGGAATGCCGATGCCGTCGCCGTAGGTTGCCGAATATTGTCCCTTGGGACCGGCCGGCACCACCGTGTAGCCGACTTTGCCGACGATGCGCGAGGCGTTGGGGTCCTCCAGCGGCGGCGCCCAGCCGACGCCGTCGATCCACATCGCGGAGCGGCCTTGCGTGAACGAGGCCATCGACTCCATCCAGTTGAAGCCGGCCACGCCCGGAGGCGCGCAGGTCGTCAGCAGCTTCTGATACAGCTTGGTGGCCTCGATCGCCTCGGGGCCGTCGGTCAGGATGTTGCCCTTGGCGTCGAGGAACTCGCCGCCATAGTTGAGGAAGAAGTTCGTCCACAGGGTCATGTTGGCGTTGCGCAGGCCGCGGCCGACGAAACCGAAGGTGCCGTCCTTGGGATCGGTCAGCTTCTGCGCCGCCGTGACCATCTCGTCGAGCGTCTTCGGCACCTCGACGCCCTTTTTCGCGAACAGCTCCTTGTTGTAGTAGAGGATGAAGTAGTCCACCGACCACGGCAGCGAGAACATGCGGCCCTTGTCGTTGCTGGCGTAAGTCAGCCCAGCGGCAGAGAAATCGCTCGGCACGAGGTCCGGCGCGGTGAGGTTCGGATCTTTCATGAAGTCGGTGATGTCGGCGAGCCAGCCGGCCTTCTCGAACTGCCGCTTCTGCACGTGATAGCTGAGGTGGACGACGTCGAAGCTCGGCTTGCCCGACGACAGCTCGATCACGACCTTCTGGCGCTGCTGCTGTTCGGGGATCTGCTCGGATTCCACCTCGATGCCGGTCAGGGCGGTGAATTCCTTGATGTTCTTCTGCAGATTGTCGCCGCGCGGGCCCTTGGCCAGGATCACCTCGAGCTTGGTGCCGGCATATTTCTTCCACTGCGGCTCGGACCAGGCAGGCCTGCCGGTCAGCGCCAGCGCGCCTGCTGCTGCTGTGCCTGCAAGCATGTTGCGGCGCGTGATCGCGGTCATTCGTATCCTCCCGAGAAAGTCTTTTTGTTATCGTCCGGGAAGTGTAGCGCGATCCGCTGGCACTGCAACAGGACGATCGACGATGTGCGCAGATGTCACGACATCAGCGTGACGCGATGCAGCGCAGCGGCGGGCGAATTGATCGCTCAGGCCCGAGCGTTGGCCGCGAAATCCGCTCGCTCCAGCAGCCACGACAGTGCGAAGCCTGCAACAAGTCCCCAGAACGCAGCGCCGATGTTGAGCAGCGGCACGTCAGCGACCGTGACCAGGAAGGCGATCAGCGCGCCGAGCGAGAACCGTGCCTTGAACGCGGTCACGAACGCCGTCTGCAGCACCCGCAGCATGGCGAGCCCGGCCAGCGCGGTGATCAATGATTTGGGCGCGATCAGGAGCAGCGACGTGAAGGTCGGCGCCAGCAGGCCGAAGCCGAGCGCGAGCACGCCCACCGCTATCGCGGCGGTATAATGACGCTTGCGTTCGCCGCCGGAGACGACGATGGCGTTGGTCGGTCCGGTCAGGCAGGTCGAGACGCCACCGACCACGGCTGATAGCGCCGAGCCGATGCCGCAGGCAACAGTGACGAGATTGATCGGCGGCGCATGGCCGGCAGCCTGCAGCACCGCAAAACCCTGGCCGTTCTGCACCACGAGCACGGTCACGGCGAGCGGCACGATGAGCTCGATCATGGCGGCAAGCGACCAGGACGGCGTCTGGATCACCGGCCGGATCAGTTCGATCCGCAGCGCCGTGGTCTGATCATACTTGCCGAACACGAGCGCGACGAGCGTGCCGACGACGAGCGCGCCGATGATCGGCGGGCAGCGCCGGCCGAGTCCGGGCAGCGCGGTCAGCACCAGCCAGACCGCGACCATCGGGCCGGCGACGGCGACGTCGGTGATGACGGCGCGGACGAGATCGAGGCCGAAGCGCAGGAACACGCCGGCGACCATGCCCATCACGATCGGCATCGGCACCAGCTGCATCGCACGCTTGACCCAGCCGCTGAGCCCGAGGATCAGCATCAGCAGCGCCGTGCCGTAGAATGCGCCGACGACCTGCGGGAACGTCAGATGCGTCAGCGACTGGCCGACCAGCACCGTGCCCGGGATGGTCCAGAACAGCACCAGCGGCTCGCGATAGCGCCACGACAGCAGCATCGTGATCAGGCCGTTGATGAAGAACACGCCGAAGATCCACGACGCGATTTCGCCTTGCGACAGCCCGCCATTGGCGCCGACCGAGAGAATGATCGCGACCGGCCCGGTGATTGCGAACAGCCAACCGATGAAGCCATGCGAGGCGTAGAGCGGGCCGAAGTCGCTGATAATCTGGGCGGCGCTGGGCGGCGAGCCCGCGGGGCGTTCAATGGCGTTGAGCATGGAGGGCAGGGGCTCGGGCGGTGTTCTTGTTGTTGTCGGGGGCGTCTCGTGGGATGTTGTGAACCAACCGCATGAGGTGTGCAAGGCGGCCGCCTATCGCGCGCGCGGCTGGCGTTCTGGGCTGGCGATCGTAAATCTCATGGAGAGACAGGGGTCAGATGCACATCTTGAGTTTCACCGCGCGCTGATGAAGATGCCTTCAAGTTTTCCCAATCTCCGGCTTGGCGTCATCTGCTGCGGCCACGTGTTCCGTCGCGAGCGGGAGGTGCGATATGCTGTGCATGAACCTGACGGCTGGCAATTCATGTGCGGCGAGAATGATCATTACAGCGCTGCGGACGGTCATTTCGTCCATGTCGGCGGGTTGCTGCAGTTCGATCCGACACTGCATGAGATTTCGGACCTGCCTGCAGGGTGCAATGCCGAGCGGAAGGATGGCGCGTCGCCATGGGTTCGAACCCCATGAGCTGGTTCATGAGAAGTTGGTTCACGAGGAAACGTCTTCGCGCTGCCTTCGGTGACTTTCTGCCCGAAGATGCCTTGGATGCGCTTGCGCAACGCGAGCTATCCATTCCT
This sequence comes from Bradyrhizobium ontarionense, assembly GCF_021088345.1. NCBI lineage: Bacteria > Pseudomonadati > Pseudomonadota > Alphaproteobacteria > Hyphomicrobiales > Nitrobacteraceae > Bradyrhizobium > Bradyrhizobium ontarionense. The sequence goes on from NZ_CP088156.1 coordinate 7,078,482, forward strand.
CCTCTCCAGCGCACGAGACTGTGCCATGTGCTGCTTCAGGTTCGCGACGACACGGCCGAGACGATTCCGAAATCTCGCTCCGATGCCGTCGAGCTGATCCTGCGCGAGGGCGCCATCGTCGAGAGCGTCCTGTCCTCGTTCGTGTCCGCCGTCTTTCCGCTGGAAACGGACACGCCTCTGGATCCGATCAAGGCGACGCTCGATCGGCTCGGGCCGAACGTCCGCGCGGTCTATTGCTTCGGAGATCATCTGCGCGGGGTGATTGCTTCACCCAGCCACGTTGCCTACGGCACCGTCGTTCCCAGCATGGGTGCGGCGATGGAGAGACTGTTGCGCCTGGAGTTTGGTTCCATCGAGCAGTTCGGGGACGAGGCCGAAACGGTGTAGTTCGATCGGATCACGAAATTCGAATTGCCTCAGATAGCATACTGGGTGAGAGGGCGACCTCAGGCCGCATGCGTGGACGTAAAACGCGCTGCGAGATCGCGGGGGCTGATCCGCAGATGTCGGCAGAAGATGTTGCAATAAAAGATGCCACGCGTCATTGCGAGCGAAGCGACGCAATCCAGACTGCCTCCGCGGAGATGTCCTGGATTGCGTCGCTTCGCTCGCAATGACGGAGTTTGGGGCTGGCAGTGCGCCATTAATTTCGCCGTCATCGCCCGGCCTTGACCGGGCGATCCAGTCCAATCCGGCTTTGCCTGCGAGCGGCTCGGGGATGAAGCTGAGTCGGCGTAGTTCGATCTCATCAGCAATCAAACCGGTTTTGACAGCGTATCAGATGCGCGGGCGATCTCAGGCCGCCTCGTCGGTCATCAGCCTTTTGGCGGCCTGGACAAGCAATCCGGATCGGGTGAAGCCGTGAGCCTCTGCATACTGATCGATCTGAGCCAGCACTTCCTCCGGCAGCGTGACGTTGACGCGGACCGCTTTCGGCTGATCGATCTTCGCCGGGACGAGAACGGCGACGCCGGAGCGGTTGTCCCGATCGGACATGATCTGCTCCAGCGACGACGGTTCGGGAATCGCTTCACCGTCCTCGATCAGGCCTTCAATATGCAAAGCCAAGGCCTCTTCGGCCATCATGCGCGCGTCATCCAGGCTGGTGCCGGCGGTCACGACGCCCGGCAGATCGGGAAACGAGACCCCGAAATGGCTGTCAGCATCCTTATGGATCAGACCGATGTAATGCCGCATCGTGCTCACCTCAGTTTCAACCCTGACTGCTTCTCGATGCTCTTCAGTGTGCCGATCGGAAGGTCCCGTTCGGGATGAGGAACGGTTACGCGGCCCCTCTTACTGAGATGCTTGAACTGGACGTGGCTGCCCTTCTGAGCCACCTGAAACCATCCGTCCCGCTGGAGAGCAGAGATGACGTCCCGACTGTTCATGGTGTGTATTTATACACACGAATCATGGAGTGTCAATATTCCGAACAGAGCCGGTGGACGACAGCGGCTCAAGCTCTCGCTGTCGACCGTTTACGAAAGGGCGAGATCTTGAGTGAAGGATTCTTATGCGAGTTTGCCTCACCAGACGACGCCGCTACGATTGACGTCGAGGATGACGGTCGCGTCGCTTACGCCTATTGGCTGGATGCCGGGGGAGCGATCCGCGGCGACGTCTGGCTCTACAACCGCTGTCTAGCGCCGGAGCAGCCCGAATGGGACGCTCGCGACGCGGCGCCCTACGCCAATCCGGCGCCGTTTGTCGACGGGGCTATCGAGTTTTCTCCGCCGACCTCGGCATCTTGCTTCACCGTCGAATGGCTCCGGGTAAACGCCGACTTGATAGCCCGTGTGCTTGTGTCGGAGATGCCGGTGGCACAATTGAAGGACGGCAGCAAACCCGGTTGGTCGCGACTGGCAGCGAAGGATGGACCACTGGCGCTGTGTCTGACAGATTGATGGCCGCGCCGACCATCACCTGTTTTGCCGGGTCGCGTGCTGGCTCATTGGTCCGGCGCAGCGCGAGAAACAAGCTGGAGATCGGACTCTGCCACTTCGTAGTGAAGCAATCCGTACTCCGGAAATGTAATGAGAGCGCCTTTCTTGAGGTAGGCCCATTGCTCCTTCGGGTAGTCGGCGTTGTACTCGTTTGCATCGATATGCGCGACGACCAGGCCGCCGTCATTCACGCCGAGGCGAACGCGATCTCCCAGTGCGACTTGTTGCCCATCGGGATACTTCATCGATCGTTCCTGATGCGTCTGAATCTACCGGATATCGTATGCGAGGGCTGCCCGCCGGGCAAATCAGGTCGCCTCGCAGAGTTCTGTCCAGACCTTCGGAAAAAATAAATCTCTGGACGACTTCGCCAAATCAGCATTATTGTCCCGCTCGTTCCGTTGCGTCGGAGGGGACGTATCGCGGTCGTCATGGACGTCGGCAGCGGAATGTGGTGGGCGTGTCGGGTTGCAGCGCGTTTTCGCGCCGACGAACAATCCGGCACGCACGGTCAAGTCGCGCGGTCCTGATACCCCGATGCTGGTATCACGCTCGCGACGACGCTCACGCGTCGCGCAGGCAACGGTGGCCAGAAAGCCCGGCGCACCGGGGAGAACGCGAAGCAGCCGTTAAAGCCATCGCGCAGGGAGGGCCGGGTCGTCCGGCTGAACCTGTGGTACCTGCCGCCTGCATTTTTTTGAGCAGGCGGGCCACGGGCCTCAGTCGAGGTCCGGCCTTCCCTGCACCCTCTCCTTTGCGAGGGTGATGAGATCGCAAAGCTCGGACGCGAAGCGCGCCGCGAGATCAATGACGTTCATCCGCAGACGCTGTCGGAGATTGTCGCGATGAAGGATGCCACGGGGCGTCATTGCGAGCGCAGCGAAGCAATCCAGGATGTCCCCGCAGAGGCAGTCTGGATTGCTTCGTCGCTGCACTCCTCGCAATGACGGAGTCTGGGGCAGGCAGAGCGCCACAAGCTCGGCCGTCATCGCCCGGCTCGACCGGGCGATCCAGTACGGGGAGATGATCGTGATGGATCGAGAGCCGCAGCGTACTGGATACCCCGCCTTCGCGGGGTATGACAGTGGAAGTCTATGCGGCGTTCTCGGTGCTCCGAAAATCAGTTTGGCCGGAAAGCAGTCTCAGCCGAACAATCCTACTCGACAAGCCTCAGTCGAACAGGCTCGATACCGATTCTTCCGCCGCCGTACGGCCGATCGCTTCGGCGATGAGCGGCGCGATCGGCAGCGCACGGATGTTCGGGGCGTTGCGGACGGCTTCGGTCGGCATGATGGAGTCGGTAATGACGAGCTCCTTCAGCCGCGACGAGGTGATACGGGTCGCAGCACCGCCCGAGAGCACGCCATGGGTGATGTAGGCGTAGACTTCCTTGGCGCCGTATTTGAGCAGCGCATCGGCCGCGTTCACCAAGGTGCCGCCGGAATCGACGATGTCGTCGATCAGGATGCAGGTATGACCCGAGACCTCGCCGATCACGTTCATGACCTCGGACTCGCCGGGGCGCTCGCGGCGCTTGTCGACGATGGCGAGCGGCGTGTTGATGCGCTTGGCGAGGCCGCGCGCGCGCGCCACGCCGCCGACGTCGGGCGACACCACCATCACGTTGGAGAGATCGAACCGGTCCTTGATGTCGCGCACCATCAGCGGCGCGGCATAGAGGTTGTCGGTCGGGATATCGAAGAAGCCCTGGATCTGGCCGGCATGCAGGTCGAGCGTCATGACGCGGTCGACGCCGGCATGGGTGATCAGATTGGCGACCAGCTTGGCCGAGATCGGCGTGCGCGAGCCGGACTTGCGATCCTGCCGGGCGTAACCGAAATACGGCACCACGGCGGTGATGCGGCGCGCCGAGGCGCGGCGCAGCGCATCGGTGATGATCAGCAGTTCCATCAGCAGGTCGTTCGCCGGATACGACGTCGACTGCAGGATGAAGACGTCGGAGCCGCGCACGTTCTCCTGGATCTCGACGAAGATCTCCATGTCGGCGAAGCGCCGGACCACGGCTTTCGTCAGCGGCAGGCCGAGCTCGGCGGCGATGCCGGCGGCCAGCGCCGGATTGGAGTTGCCCGCTACGAGCTTGATGGAGCCGTTCTTGGCCGACATCGCGAATTCTCCTCGCGTCTCGCTGGAGACCTTGTTCAGCATATCGGGCTATCCGTGGAACCGGCACTGTTGCACGGGCGAGGTGATATCAAGGACACAGCGCAGCTGGCAACCCGCCGCAGCTGTTTTCCCGGTCAAAAAGGGGCGCAAATTGCGCCTCTTTGGCTAATGGTCGGTGTAGCCGAGGGCGGCGACGCTGGTGCCGCCGGAGGAAGGCGATGCCGGCTCGGTCGCCGCGACCGCAGGGCCGCGCGTGGCCGGAGCCGCCGGTGGTGCGCTCTCGGCCGGCGCGGAGCCGTTAAGCATGCTCGCGAGCCCGCTGAAACCAGCCTGCGCGATCTTCCTGAGCACCATGTCGTCGACGGAGTTCCAGGGGTCGCGGCCGCCACGTCCGACCTGCTCTTCGCCCGACAGGCGCAGCGCGCGCTGCTGGTTGCGATCGTAGACATCCCAGACCCAGGCGATCACGCTCTTGCCGCTGACCACCTGCGCCGAGAGATAGCTGCGGACGCGATAGGCCGCCGGCGCCTCGCGCGAGACGATGGCGAGGCTGCGCAGCTTGGATTCGCTGTCGAGCACGTTGACCATGCGGTCGAACACTTGCGGCGGCGGGCCGTCGATCTGCTCGAAGGCGATCGTGGCCCCGTCCGAGGTCGGCGCCATCGCATAGGCGTTCGCCGGACCACCGCCGCTGCCGCTCGCGCAGCCGCCGAGCGTTGCGGCGGACATGATCAGAGCAGCGGCAACGCAGGCGTGCTGCGTCACGCGGCTGATCATTCGAAGTGGTGTCGACGCTCCCCTCATCATCGGGAGCGATATCGTTAAAATCGATTAACGTCTAGGTCGCGGGTGCCACAGATCGGGACAGAATGTCTTCAGTTGTAGAGAAACGGTTAAGCAATCCACATGCGGCCACAATCGCGCCCAGCTTCAGCCTTCGAGCATGATCGCGTGGACATGCCGGCCATAGTCGGGCTCGTTGCGATGGACCGAGCGGCGGTAACTGAAGAAGCGCTCGTCGGCATAGGTGTCGAGCCCGAGATCATCGATCAGCAGCACGCCGGCTCGTTCCAGCCGCATCCGAATGAATCCGGCGAGGTCGAACATGGCGTGACCGTCGCGTGTCGAGGGCAGGAAGAAGCGCGCATGCTCGGCGTCGTCGTCGAGGAAGCGCGTGACGAACTCGGCGCCGACTTCATAGCTCGGCTGGCGGATCAGCGGGCCGATCGCGGCAATGATCTGGCCGCGCTCCGCGCCGAGCTCCTCCATCGCCTGCAGCGTGGATTCGAGCACGCCGGTGAGTGCACCTTTCCAGCCGGCATGAGCCGCGCCTATGACGCGCTTGTCGGGGTCGACGAACAGGATCGGCCCGCAATCGGCCGTGGTGACGCCGATCGCCAGATTCGGTGTCGCAGTCACGATCGCGTCGGCCTTCGGTCTGACAGGACCATCCCATGGCCCGGCCGCAACCACGACATCGGGCGAATGGATCTGGTGCAGGCTGAGGAACTGCTCGGGCGTCACGCCGAGATGCGCCGCCATGCGGCGGCGATTTTCCCGGACATTCTCCGGCGCGTCGCTGGATCCCAGTCCGCCATTCAGCCCGGCATAGATGCCGTCGGAGACGCCACCCTCGCGGGTGAAGAAGGCGTGGCGCAGGCCCGGAATCGCGGACATCACATCCGATGACACCAGCATCATGCGCCTCCCGTCTTGTCGCCTGTGTGCTCGTCGCTGATCCCGGCCAGCGCGGGGGTGGATTGATCGGACACGCCGAGCACCTTGAACAGCGACCCCATGCCGCCGCGGCCGCCTCCGGTCAGGCGCTTCAGCCCGCTCGCGATGTCCTCGGACACGTCAGGAGCAGCCTTCTGCATCAAGGTCAGCGCCCGCGTCTCGATGCCGAGCCGCTGCAGGAATTCGCCCTGCGTCACCGGGCCGTGGACGCGGGCCCCGACGGCCTCAGCGCTGCGTGCCAGCGCATCGAAATCGACATGCGCCGTGATGTCGGCAAGGCCCGGCGTCTTCAAGGGATCGGCGAAGCTGTGCCGGGCGATCGCCTGGAAGGTATCGCCGACGTCGCTGCGGACATGGCCGTAGTCGATGATCACGGCGGCGCCGTGCTGGTCGCGGATGCGTCTGGCGATCGCCATGATCTCGGTGTTCGGCCGCCATTCGAAGATTGCGCCGGGCGGCGCGGCGCGCACCAGAGGCGGCAGCAGCAGCTCGAAGCCCGGCGTCGGATCCGCGGCCGTGCCGTAGACGAAGTTCTCCTCCTCGTCGAGCTCGATCACGCGCTCGTGCCAGCCGGACTCGCGTCTCACCATCTGGTGGATCGGCAGCACGTCGAAATATTCGTTGGCGAAGATGACGCTGGGGCCCTCCGGCACGTCGTCGAAGTTGTCGTGCCAGGTGACGTTGCGCAGGCCCGTCAACGTCGCCTTCTGCTTTTCGCGCAGCACCGGATTGACCTCGACCAGATGCACCGAGATGGTCTGATAGAGCGGCGGCAGCACGCGCAGGGCGCGCAGCGCATCCGACATCATGGTGCCGCGGCCGGGTCCCAGCTCGATCAGACGGAATTGCTGTGGCGAGCCTGTGGCCTTCCAGATCGAAGCCGCCCACAGACCGAGCAACTCGCCGAACATCTGGCTCACCTCCGGCGCGGTGGTGAAATCGCCCTCGCGCCCGAGCGGATCGCGCGAGATGTAGTAGCCGTGCTCCGGGTGCATCAGGCACAGCTCCATGTAGCGCCACACCGGCATCGGGCCGGACGCCTTGATCAGCCGCTTGATCTCGGTGTGGAGCGGAGACGTTTCGATCACGGATTGGCCTGCAGCGAGGGAGTGGCCTGATGCGTGTCAGGCTTGCGCAGCGCCCGCGCCACCAGGATCGCGCCGACGATCAGCATCGGCACCGACAGCAGCATGCCCATGGTAAGGTGGCGCCAGAAGAAGCCGAGCTGTTCGTCCGGCTCGCGGAACAGTTCGCTGATGATGCGGGCTGTGCCATAGAGGCCGATGAAGCTGCCGAGGATCAGGCCGGGCCGCCTCAGCGCGCCGAACCGGATCATGATCGCCAGCACGATGAACAGCACGATGCCTTCGAGACCGGCCTCGTAAAGCTGGCTCGGATGGCGCGGCAGGTGGGTCGGATCGCGCGGGAAGATCATCGCCCAGGGCAGGCTGGGATCGGCCGTGCGGCCCCACAACTCGCTGTTGATGAAATTGGCGATGCGGCCAAGAAGCAGGCCGATCGGAGCGACCGCGGTGGTGAGATCGCCGAGCGAGAGGATCGGCAGGCCGTTGCGGCGACTGAACCAGATCACGGCAAGCACGCAGCCCATGAAGCCGCCGTGGAACGACATGCCGCCTTTCCACAGCTCGAAGATCTCCAGCGGATGGTCGATGAAGAACGGCAGATTGTAGAACAGCACGTAGCCGGTGCGCCCGCCGAGAATGATGCCGAGCGTGACCCAGAGGATGAAGTCGTCGAGCTGGACCAGCGACACCGGCGCCGGGCCGCCCCACAGCCGCTCCTTCTTGAGCAGCGAACGGGCATAGAGCCAGCCCAGCACGATGCCGCCGATATAGGCGAGCGCGTACCAGCGGATCGCGAACGGACCGACCGCGATCGCAACCGGATCGAACACGGGAAAGTCGACGAGGAGAGGCGTCATTCAGAGGCTTTCGTGGACGCGGCATTCGGCTTCGGGAAGCACTCGGACGATGCGGGCTTCGCGAGGGGGCCCCGCCACATGACCGTGCGCGGCGCGATGTTGATCTCTGGGCCGCTTATGCCGCAGGGCGAGCCCACGCGACAAGTACGATGACAAGGAAACTGCGGCATGACAAGACGGCCCATCTTGAAGGCGGGGGGACGGATCGCCATTCTGTCTGCCATTGTCGTGCGCGGTGCGGGACACGGAGAGTTTTAGCATGACCCAGACCACCAACCGGTTTTTCGACGAACTCGGCCGCCTGATGAACGACGCCGCCGGCGCCGCTCAGGGCGTGAAGCGGGAAGTCGATGCGGTCGTCCGCAACCAGGCCGAAAAGATCCTGAACGACCTGGACATCGTGAAGCGCGAGGAATTCGAGGCGGTCAAGGACATGGCCCGGCTCGCCCGCGAGGAGAACGAGGCGCTGAAGGCGCGGATCACGGCGCTCGAGGCCAAGCTGGGCGCCGGCAACACGGACGGCTGACCGGGTGGCACCGTGCGTCAGGCGGGCCTGGCGCGGCGGTGCCGATCCGGGATCGGCGGCGGGGAATAGGGAAGGGGCCGACAAAGATCCCTTCATTTCCTTGTCATTTCGGCGGTTTGCCGCTAGAAGGCGGCCACGTCTGCGGCCCCCGCACCCCTGGAGGCTCGCCTCGGACGTGACGCAAACGGGCCGCGCTGCGGCCTTTAACTTTTTAGAAACAAGGACTTAACACGATGGCGACCGTCAGAGAACTGAAGGCGACCGCCCGTCCGTCAGTCGGCAAGGGGGCCGCACGGGCAGAGCGTCGCGCCGGGAGAGTGCCCGGAGTAATCTATGGAGACAACCAGCCCCCGCTGCCGATCTCGGTCGAGGACCGCGAGCTGCGCCAGCGCATCCTGGCGGGCCGGTTTCTGACCACGATCTTCGACGTCAGCCTCGACGGCAAGAAGCACCGGGTGATCCCGCGCGACTTCCATCTCGATCCGGTCAAGGATTTCCCGATCCACGTCGATTTCATGCGGCTCGGCCAGGGCGCGACCATTCGCGTCAGCGTGCCGCTGCATGTGGTGGGGTCGGAAGGCGCGCCGGGCGTCAAGCGCGGTGGCACCGTCAACATCGTGACCCACACGCTCGATATCGAGTGCCTTGCGGAGAACATTCCGCAGTTCATCGAGGCCGACGTCAGTGCGCTTGAGATCAACCACTCGCTGCACATTTCCGAGGTCAAGCTGCCGACCGGCGTGAAGACGCTGTCGCGCGACGACGCCACGCTGGTCACCATCGTGCCGCCGTCCGGCTACGGCGAGGAGCAGAAGGCCGCAGGCGCTGCCGCCGCTGCTCCGGCTGCTGCTGCCCCGGCTGCTGCTGCCAAGGCCCCCGCTGCCAAGGCCCCTGCGGCCGCGGCGAAGGCCCCGGCTGGCGGCGACAAGAAGAAGTAAGCCGGTCCGCTTCCGGGACGCGCGGGCTCGTCCCGTGCTCCCGAAAGCGACGGCGGGTGCGGATGCCGCGTCATGCTGCTGTTGGTCGGCCTCGGCAATCCCGGCGCGAAATATGCGCGCAACCGGCACAATATCGGCTTCATGGCCGTGGATGAGATCGCGCGGCGTCATGGCTTTTCGCCCTGGCGCCGCAGGTTTCAGGGCGAGACCTCGGAAGGCACGCTCGACTCCGAGCGCGTCATCCTGTTGAAGCCCGAGACCTTCATGAACGAGTCGGGCCGCTCGGTGCAGGCGGCGGCCAGCTTCTTCAAGCTCGGCGTCGGCGACGTCACCGTCTTCCAGGACGAGCTGGAGCTGCCGCCGTGCAAGTTGCGCGTGAAGGTCGGGGGCGGCATTGCCGGCCATAACGGGCTACGATCGATCTCGGCCCATATCGGTAACGAGTACCGCCGCGTGCGGCTCGGGATCGGTCATCCCGGCGTCAAGGAGCTGGTGCATGGCCACGTCCTGTCGGATTTCGCCAAGGCCGACATGCCCTGGGTCGAGGCGCTGTGCGATGCGGTCGCCGACAATGCAGGTTTGTTGATAGGCCGGCGCGACTCCACCTTTGCGAACAAGGTGCATCTGGCGCTTCAGGCCAAGGGTTTTCTGGACAAGGGCGACGTCGGCGCTGCCTGAGGCGCCTCGGACCGTAACCCAAGAGGATGCAGGACAGATCATGGGTTTCAAATGCGGAATCGTCGGGTTGCCCAACGTCGGCAAGTCGACGCTGTTCAATGCGCTGACGGAGACGGCGGCGGCGCAGGCGGCCAACTATCCGTTCTGCACGATCGAGCCGAATGTCGGCGAGGTTGCCGTGCCCGATCCGCGGCTCGAGAAGCTCGCGGTGATCGCCAAGTCCGGCCAGATCATCCCGACGCGGCTGACCTTCGTCGACATCGCCGGCCTCGTGCGCGGCGCCTCCAAGGGTGAAGGGCTCGGCAATCAGTTCCTCGCCAACATCCGCGAGGTCGATGCGATCGCGCACGTGGTGCGCTGCTTCGAGGATTCCGACATCACCCATGTCGAGGGCAAGATCGCGCCGCTCGCCGACATCGAGACCATCGAGACCGAGCTGATGCTGTCCGATCTCGACAGCCTCGAGAAGCGGGTCGACAACCTGTCCAAGAAGGCCAAGGGCGGCGACAAGGATGCCAAGGAGCAGTACGAGCTCGTCACTCGGGCTCTGGTGCTGCTGCGTGACGGCAAGCCCGCGCGGCTGTTGGAGCGCAAGCCCGAGGAGGAGCGCGCCTTCGGCATGCTCGGGCTATTGACGTCGAAGCCGGTCCTCTATGTCTGCAATGTCGAGGAAGGATCGGCCAAGGACGGCAACGGCTTCTCGCAGGCCGTGTTTGCGCGTGCCAAGGAGGAGGGCGCCGTGGCGGTCGTCATCTCCGCCAAGATCGAGTCGGAGATCGCGACCTTGTCGCGCGAGGAGCGCGTGGATTTCCTGGAGACGCTGGGCCTCGAAGAGGCGGGCCTGGATCGACTCATCCGTGCCGGCTACCAGCTGCTCGACCTGATCACCTACTTCACCGTCGGTCCAAAAGAGGCGCGTGCCTGGACCATTCACCGCGGCACGAAGGCACCGGCCGCAGCCGGCGTCATTCACACCGATTTCGAGAAGGGCTTCATCCGCGCCGAGACCATCGCCTATGCCGACTACATCGCGCTCGGCGGCGAGGCCGGCGCGCGCGACGCCGGCAAGCTGCGCCTCGAGGGCAAGGACTATGTCGTCGCCGACGGCGACGTGATGCACTTCCGTTTCAACAACTGAGGCGCTGCCGGGCGATTACATCCGCCCCTGTTCGCGGATCGCGCCGAGATGCTCGTTGATGCGGAAGACGATCAGGACGAATTCGGCGGCGATGCGGGAGAACACCATGCCGACGACGATGCCGGCGAGGGAGGACAGCAGCATCAGGAAGCCACCGAACGGGCTGATCGCCATCTCCGTCAGGCCCACGAAGATACCGCGGATTCCCGAGAGGATGATCAGCGCGATGACGAGCCAATAGAACGTCTTGATGATCGTGGGCGTGATGAAGCGGTCCCACTGGAACAAATCGCGAAATTCCAACATCTGATCCCCCAGCCACTTCCGAATCGAAAGTCGAATCTGTCTTTAAGTCGTGCTCGAATCCCGCGCCAGATGACGCGGCCTGCGGTCGGCATCCTCCCCGGTATGTGGAGCCTTCTGGAATTCTCGTGCGAGCGGGCCGGACGTCAGCCATGCGAGCGGCCCGGTTGTGATTGCTGCAAAGTGCGGCCACAATCGGGCTTCTTTCAGCCATTCAGACCCCATGACACTCACCTTCGAAGATTTTCCGCAAGGCCCTTTCGGCAGTTTTGGCCCGCGACGCGTCTCCCGCGACGAGATCGTCGCCTTTGCGTCCGAGTTTGATCCGCAGCCGATGCATCTGGACGAAGAGGCCGCGCGGCAGTCGATGCTCAAGGGCCTGTCCGGCTCAGGCTGGCATCTTTGCTCACTGACAATGCGCATGATGTTCGACGGCTTCATCGGGCGCACCGCCTCGCTCGGCTCGCCCGGGGTCAATGAGGTCCGGTGGCTGTCTCCGCTGCGACCCGACGATAAGCTGATGCTCGACGTCGAGGTCGTGGAGGCGCGTGTATCGCGAAGCCGTCCTTCGACGGGGATCGTCACCTTCAAGTGCGGCGTGCGCAATGCGGCCGGCGAGAAACTCTGTGAGATGGTCTCGCCGATCATTGTCGAGCGACGCGAGAGCAGCGGACAGGTGGGCTGATGCGCTTCTTCGAGGATCTCCAGGTCGGGCAGCGCCGCGAACTCGGCTCGTTTACTTTCACCGCCGCTGACATCAAGCGATTTGCCGTGCAGTTCGATCCGCAGCGCTTTCATCTCGACGAGGAGGAAGGCCGCAAATCGCTGTTCGGCGGACTTGCCGCGTCAGGCTGGCATGTCGGCTCGGTCTGCATGAAGCTGATCGTCGCCGACAACCAGCGGCTCCTGGAGGTCGCGCGTTCGCGCGGCGAACCGATTGCGGTTGGCGGTCCATCGCCCGGGTTTCGGGATCTGCGCTGGCTGAAGCCGGTGCTCGCGGGCGACACGATCAGTTTCTCCAGCGAGATCGAGTCGCTTCGTGTATCTGCTTCACGGCCTGAATGGGGCATCTTGCAAGCGCGCAATGCCGGCAGCAACCAGCGCGGCGAGGTGGTATTCTCGGTGCTTGCGTCGGCCTTCGTGCCGAGGCGGAACAACGGTTGAGGCGAAAAGGTCACGCTACGTGGGAATGTCTGCACGGAACGAACTCCGCGCTAACGCATTCTGAACCCCGACTCTATAAGACAGCTCATCAGGGATCAGGATGTGGGGAAGAGCATGGCAGATCGCGGCGGTCTGAAACTCCTCGGCTTTATCTTTGCCAGCGTGACGCTCGCGGTCATGCTCGCCACCGGAATGGTCGTTAAAGGCTATGCTGACGGCTCGTATTCGCTGGAGTCGGCGGCATCCGTCGACCAGTGATCGTTTAAGCATTCGTTAACCGCGACGAACGGCGCAGTCTTTCCTGGAACGATCTAGCTAGCGGCTCCAGATGAGCGCCATGACCACGACGGCAATCAGTAGCAATCCGACGAAGCGGACCATGATGGTCCCCATCCGCTGAGGCGCTCGCCGCAGAGGAATGGGATCGGTGGTTTCAGGCCGGATCGTTTCCATGAAGATGACCGCCCCCTGGCGCAACGTGCCCGCAAAAAGAGGGGCACGTGTTGGTCGCGGGCGCGTCACAAGACGTTCAAAGAAGAGCTGATCGAAAGCCGAAAACCGCCGCGCGATGTCCTCGCACGACGGCTCCAGATCAATTCGTCAACGAATTCAGCCGTTGCGGAGCCCGTCGGCGGCGCGCTTCCACATCGTCACGTTCTCGGCGATGGCGCGGGTCGACTTCATCGCGGCCTGGCTGAGCTGCGCATAGCTCGCGATCTCGCGCTGCACGCGCTGGCCTTCGGCATGCAGCAGCTCGCGCAGGCCCTCCAGCTCCGAAATCAGGTTCTCGATCTCCGACAGCGAGGTGCCGGCGACGCGCTGGATCAGCGAGGTGACGCTGTTGACCGCCGCGTCGGCATCGATCGCAGCCTCGGCCGTGGCAGCTGCGTTGGGACGGCGCAGATAGGCGATATCATTGCGAACGAAATCACGAATGCCGGCCTCGACTTCGGACACCGCAGCGAGATCCGTGTCCAGCTCGGCTTCAGTTCCATCGATCTTGTCCGGACGAATGACATTCATCGGCTATTTCCTCATTTCGCGTTCAAACGAGCGCGGTGTCCCCGCACGACGAACTTTCTCAAAGCCTATCAGTGCGGCCAAATTGGGCCGCAACGCGGCGAAGCTGCGGCGGCGGTTCGATCATTCGTGGCAGGCTGCCGCAATTCGTAACGATTACCAGCTCCGCTTGAACCCGGCCGAGATGCTCTTGCTCGTCCCGCCCTGCGCGGTCTCGCCGATCGCGCCCGACACGCTGAGCCCATCCGTGAGCTTCTGCTCGGCGCCGAGCTTGCGCAGCCATTTGTCGTCGTTCGACGACAAGGTCTGACCGGCCGTGACGCTCGTGCCCGTCTCGCCGATCGAAAGCTTCGCGGATTGCTCGGTGTCGAAGCTGCGGCTGGTCTTCGGGGCCGCGCCGGGGATCGGCATCATGCCCTGCTGGGTCACGTTATAACCGTTCTGCAGCGTCAGATTATAATGGTCGATCGGTACCGCCTTGGTGATGGTCGTGCCGAGCCGGCTCTGGTCGGAGCCGGGGTCGACGCGCGCCTCGATCGCGGTCTTGTCCCAGATCGAGCCGGCGCCCGGTGCGGTGACGGCGGCCCAGGCCGAGCCGCCCGATTGCGGGGCGCTGCCGCCGTTCTCGGCCTTCTCCGCCAGCAATTCCGACATCGTGGTCGGCTGCCGCGCGACGGTCATATCGGCGCCGACGCGCGCGTCCCAGAAAGGTGAAACCGACTGCTTGACCGAGACGCCGGAGGCGGCGCTGCCCTTGTTCTGGTTGGACCAGTCGAGCGCGGCAGCCTTTTCCGCAGCCGCCTTGCGCTTCGCCGCGGCGGCTTCGGGACGATCAAGGAACGTCGTTTCGTCGATCGCGAGCTGGCTCCAGTCGAGCTTGCTGACGTCGATGTCCTTCATCGGGTCAATCGCCGCAGCCTGTTCGTCGGGCTTGTCGTCGTCGTCATCCTGCGGCGGCGGCGCGATCTGCTGCCACGGCGCGATCTGCAACGGTTGAGGGGCCTGCATCAATGTCTGGGCCTGCGCCGCAGACACAATGAAGCCCAAGCCGGCCGTGAAAACCGCCAGCACACAACCACGCGATGTCATGAGAGCAACCCCCGCCGCCCGAACCTGTCTGCTGAAAGATGGTCGAATCTTGGCGCAAAATTATGACCGCGCCAGTCACGATGTGTTGGGTTGTGGGTGATCGTGGCCGCAATCCAGCGCCGCGGCGCGACTCGTCAGGCGAAGCTGCCGATCCGCGGCAGGTCGATCGGATGGCCGAGCGTCTGCTCGACCAGATCGAACGTGTCGATCAGGATACGCAGCCGTGCCAGCTTGCCGGCGCGGAATTGCAGGAATTGCGCGAGGCGGGCCGTGATCGGCTTGTCGGAATCCTGCGTCGTCATCGCGCAGCGGACCATCGTCGCGGCGGCGCTCTCCTCCAGCATCAGCGTTTCGCGCTCGAGCCTTCGGATGTGCACGTTGTCGGCAATCTGCCTGACCGCGTCGAGCACGGCGTTCTTGCCGAGCCGCGCGCCGAGGAAGGGAAACATGTCGATCGGGCCGTAGATGGCCCAGTCGATATCGTCGTCGAGAAGCTCGGCGAACTGGTCGAATTGGCGTTCGTTGATCGCGCCATGCAATGCGCGCGACAGACGCCAGAGGCTGTGCTCTGTCATCGTGGTCGAGATCCTGATCTGGCTCTTGAGGGGCACGCCGGCCTTGAGGCGACGTCGCCGATGACGTCGCGCCGGGGCGCCCAATTCAACTCTCTGGCCGCCCAGATAGACCAACCGGCCGCACGCGCAACGGTTGTTTTTGCATTGCACAAATGCGCCTGACTGCGCGGCCGGCGCGGAGATGCAGGCGCGTTCACATCCGGCTCACGCCCTCGCGCGGCACCCGCTGGCGCGCGACCGCGACCTCGTGGTCACGGAAAGCCGCCATGCCGAACAGGGTGGCGCCGCCGAGCCCGCCGATCAGGGCGCCGAGCGGCATGAAGGTGAAGAACACCAGCATCCCGGCATAGCCCTCGAACTCGCTGGTGTTGAACAGCTCGATCCACGCCAGCCCGAGGCCGATCCCGAGCGTGGCGCCGCCCACGACCCCCATCACCAGTCCTGCCATCGCCAGGAATGCGATTCTCATGTCAACGATGCCCCGTATACCACCGCTGATGGGTCCACACCGGGGACGGCAGGTTCAAAGCCCGAACAGGCTTTGTGCTGACGTTTGCGTGATCAGCGCCGCCGGAGCCGGGCCGGCGCGCCCCGGGGCGCGGGATCAGGGGCGGGCGGTGCGGGCGATCAGCAGCCGGCTGAGATCGCATTCGAGCACCTGCTGCACGAGGTCGAACGTGTCCATGATCTCGCGGATGCGAATGACGCGGCCGTCGCGCAGCGTGTAGAAGGCGGCGAGGTCGTACTGCACGATGCGGTCGTTGTCGCGCTTGCGCAGGAAGATGCGCAGATCCACCGCGACCTGGTCGGCTTCGCAGATCATGGTCTTGATCTCGTGCCTGACCTCGGCGTAGCGGCTGCGCGCGGTCTCCCACATCTGCCGCACTTCGGCCTTGCCGTGGCGGCGGCCGAGATGCGGGAAGATATCGATCGGAGCCGAAGCGAAGTGCTCGATGTCGTCGCTGCAATGAGCCAGCACGCTGTCGAAATCGCCGGCGGCATGGGCCTCGAGCAGCTTGCGCACGCGCTGCTTGTTGATGTGCTCGATCATCCTGTCTCCCGCTGACGGGAATGCCCGCGTCGGCGCCATCGGTTGTTGTGGAGATCGGCGCGCGACCGTCAATCACCTGCGCTGACATCCTGCTGCAAAATGCGTCGGCACGGTGAACGGAAGCTTGGCGACGAGCTCGGTGCGATCAATTCTCTCAAGCCGTAGGTCACGGGCACGGCCAAAAGGTTCGCGTGAACGGATCGTGAGTGCTCACATCGGTTGCATGCGGGAACCGGGCCGCGATGCTGCAGTTAGAGAGCAACATCCCTGTGGAGCTCGATCATGAAGACCCTGCTTGCCTTGTCCGTCGCGGCTGTCGCGCTGCTCTCCACCCAGGCCGCCGAAGCCAAGGGCTGCATCAAGGGCGCCATCGTCGGCGGCGTCGCCGGCCACTACGCCGGTCGTCACGGCATGCTCGGCGCCGCTGCCGGCTGCCTCTACGGACGCCACCGCGCCAAGGAGCAGGAGCGTCAGCAGCAGAGCCAGGTCAACGGCCAGGGACGGATGTAGTCGCGCGTCGTGCTGTTTTGACGCCTCGTGACGTCAGTCCGATTGCGACATCGGCCGCGTGACGCGGCTCACGGTTCGCCTGGTGTTTGCCAGATACACGGATGCGGTCAGGTCCCGGCCCGGGACTCCCGCCACCGGATGTCACACCATGCAAGCCGTCCTCTCTGCCAGCCCGTCTGCGCCGAAATCGCCATTCGTCAACCTGGTCGAGGGCATGGCGCTGACCGCGCTGTTTCAGGCCATTCCGACCTATGCTGCCGCTGCGCTGATCCTCAAGGTCGCGCACAGCACCGCGCTGCGGCCGGGTATCGTCGGATTCGTCGGCATCGCGACCGTCCTGCACGTGCTGCTGGTGACGAGCGTGGGACCGCGCTATCCGCATTTCGCCAGGCAGGCCTATGCGGCGGAGTTCTACGACGCGACGCTCGGTCTTGCCGACAAGGTGCTGCGCTGGCGCATGCAGCCGTTGGCCTCGCTGCAGCTGCTGGGCTCCACCGTGATGCTGTCGCTGCTGTCGATCGCGGCGCTCGCCACCGGGTGACGCCGCGGTGAACATGCGTGCGTCGATCTGATTTGATTGTCAAACAGCCCGTCGTCATGTCGCCGTCGCGAGCGAACACGCTGCCGCAGCCCCGCGGCGCTGATCGCGCCCGGGCTTTTGCATCTGGTCTCGCCCTCGATGAGTGGGAGGGCGCAGGGAAGGCCGGGTGCCGACCGCACCCATGGTCCGCGTGCGAAAGAAAGCACGCGGCAGAACCACAGGTACGAGCCGATCATCCGGCCTTCCCTGCGCGATGGGTTACGGCTTATACGCGATCTCCCCGGGGACCGGCTTTATTGCCCCCGTCGTCAGCGCGACGCGCAAGCGTCTTCGCCGACTTGATACTAGCATCGGAGTATCAGGACCACGCGACTTCGCCGTCCGCGGCCGGCCTGCTCGTCGTGCAGGCGACCCCGTCCACCGCATCCCGCGCTCCACGTATCGTGACGACGCGTACGCCCCTCCTCAGAGAGCACGGAACGGCGGAGAAGATCGTTCTGATTTGCCCTACGGTGCAAGGCCTTTCGGCTGCGACACGGTAACGCGACGGGCAGTTACACACGCGTCACACTTCGTCGCGCGCGGATGCGCGGCGTAACAGCGCGCGGCCGGTTTTATTCCCGTCGCCGCCCGTCGCAATTGATGGCGCGATGGGCTTGCGGCGCGGCCCGCCGCATCTATGCTTCCGCAGCCTTACGCGAGAAGGCGCGCATCAAGCGCTTCGATCATGATGGGAGGTTCCACGTGACGACCAGATCGTGCATTGCCGCATGTGCCGCGCTGCTGCTGATCGCAGGGCCGGCCGCCGCCCACACCCCGCAGCAGCCGCCGCACCAGCTCTACGCCGAGGGCGACCTCAAGCTCGAAAGCGGCGAGGTGATCAGGGACTTCGCCATCTCCTATGTCACCCACGGCACGCTCAACGCGCAGAAGTCCAACGTCATCCTGATGGTGACGGCGATCTCGGGCAATCATCACCGGCTCGACTTCATGATCGGGCCGGGCAAGGCGCTCGACACTGACAAGTACTTCGTGATCTGCACCGATGCGATCGCCAACGGGCTGTCGACCTCGCCGAGCAATTCGACGCTGCAGCCGCGCATGGCGTTTCCGAAGTTCGCGATCCGCGACATGGTGGAGTCGCAGGTCCGGCTGCTCAAGGAGAAGCTCGGCATCGACCATGTGGTGGCGGTGATCGGGCCGTCGATGGGCGGCATGCAGACCCTGCAATGGGGCGTCAGCCATCCCGACATGATGGATGCGCTGGTGGCCATCGTGCCGCTGGCGAAAACGCCGGCCTGGAACGTCGCGGTGCTGGCGGCCTCCCGCAAGGCGATCATGGCCGATGCCGCCTGGAAGGGCGGCAACTACGATACGCCGCCGGAGCAGGGCATCCGGGTCTGGCGCGACATCGTCACCCTGCTCGCCGCGCGCACGCCGGACATGTATGCGGCGCAGTTCAAGAACGGGCTCGACGTGCTGCCCTGGATGGAGCAGCAGGAGACCGCCGCGCTGAAGGCGTTCGATGCCAACGACTGGATCTATCAGACCCTAGCCTATGAACAGCACGATGTCGGCACTACGCCGGGCTTCAATGGCGACACCGCAAGGGCGTTGGCGTCGATCAAGGCGAAGACGCTGATCCTCACCGGCACCAAGGACCTGCTCAATCCCGAGTTCGAGCCGATCGAGATGGGGAAGAACATTCCCGATGTGACCATGAAGACGATCTCGCCCGGCAGCGTCACCGGCCACGCCTCCGCCGCGGGGCTGTTTCCGGCGGATGTGGAGTTCCTGAACCGCGAGGTCGGCGCGTTTCTCGACGGCGTTGCCGAGGGCGGCAAGCGCTTTCACTATGACGCGCGGGCGCCGAAGGGGCGGACGTATTGAGTTGAGATAGACAATTGCTCCGCGGGGACGAACGGCAGCCCAGTTCGCTGTGGGCTTTGCAATCTCGGCTGCATCTGATAGCAGAAGCGCGCGGCGATCTGCCGCGCGCCCAACCGATGGAGGTCATCATGCGCAAAATCCATGATCTCGAAAACCTCCCCAGCTTTCAGCATCACGCGTAAGCGGCGGAAATCCTTCCCTTCAGAAACCCACGTCAAGCGTGGACGACGGTTCGTCCATGGCAATGTCGAGCTGAGCGAGAAGCTCGGCCGCAACGACCTGTGCCCATGCGGCTCCGGACGCAGGTTTCAAAGCCTGTTGCATGAAGTCCGGCGTCTACGACGGCGCCAACCGCAACGACTACTTTCAGGGAGTAAGGGCTGCGGTTCGCTGCTCATCGTAAGATGTGGCTTTTCGGCACGTCATTCCGGGGCGCGCGTAAGCGCGAACCCGGAATCCATTTGGCCGCATATTGCGTTGAGAGATGGATTCCGGACAGCCGTTAACGCGGCTTCCGGAATGACAGTGAACGGGCGATCGGCAAATGGGCTCATCGACGCAGTAGTAACCGCGTCATCTTAGTTGCCGCTCGCCCGGTTGGCCGCCGGTCGAGCGCGGGGCGGGGCCGAATTCGGGGCAGGACTCACGAGTTGGTCGACTGGGACAATGCGGCGGCTGTTGCCGAAAGGTTTTTCGGGCAGCGCGCGGATGGGGCGGTAGGCAGGGCTTCCGGCCGTGCATCTCGTCGAGATGCGGCTTGTCGACTTGGTCTCCGCTCGTCGATCGTCTAACCCGTGACGTGAAGCTGCAATCCCGCTTGCTTCTGCAGATAGCCGATCACGTTGAAGAGATTCTTGGCCTGGGGATTGCCCTGCGGGCCGAACATGCGGATCAGGCTCTTGGGCGGTGTATCGATCGCCTCACCGAGCTTTTCGAATCCGACGGTCGCCTTGATGTAGTCGCGAAGAATGGTTTTCCCCGTTTCCATGTCGCCGCTGAGCATCGCGTCGACGCCCTCGCGAAGCAGCGCCTCGGCAAAGGCCTTGTCTGCCTTGGCCTGGCTCTGTACCAGCTCCTTGAAGCTCTTTGTCTTTGCCATCAGCATCTCCGCTCAGCGTCTCGACTTGGTCTGCTTGTAGTCCCGCCAATAGGTGCGAGCTGTCTCTATGTCGCGCTGTTGCCGCTTCTTGGTGCCGCCTGTCAAAAGGATCACCAGGGTATCGCCGTCGCGCCCGAAATAGACCCGGTAGCCCGGACCGAAATCGATCCGATATTCCAGCACGCCTTCTCCGACTGTTTTGACATTGGAGAAGTTGCCTTGCTCCATACGAGCAATTGCTCGTGTCACCTTGGCGCGCGCAACTGCTTCCAAATCCGCGAACCAATCGGCGAAGGGCTCGTCGCCGCCCGCACTGACATAGTAGCGGATCTCAACCATACCTGAGGGGTAACACATGTGTTACCCCTCTTCAACTTCGTCTTGCTGACATTACGAGGCGCGGCGCGCGCCCCGGAATCCGTCGGGCCGCAGAGCGGGTGGAGGCGTGGATTCCGGATAACCGCTGCGCGGCTTCCGGAATGACAGCGGTGTGGGTGGCGGGGATCACGAGAGCATTGCGCGGGTCCGCACGCTGCGTCTCTGCATCGGCGTGCCTTGGGGGAGCGCCGTGCGTGCCCCTCCACGCTCACCGCTTCTTCCACCCGCCCCGCTTGCCTGGCTGCCCGCCGGTCGAGCGTGGGGCGGGGCCGAATTCGGGGCCTGATTCGCGCGAGTTGGTCGGCTGGATGATCTTGCTGCTGCCGCCGAATGGCTTTTCGGGCAGCTTGGGGTTGGGGCGGTAGGGCAGGGACTCCGGGCCGTGCATCTCGTCGAGATGCGGCTTGTGGACTTTGGAGCCGGAGGGACTGCCCATGGGGCGCCCCTCACCCCGACCCTCCAAGGGCGAGCTTCGCTCGTCCCGCCCCCGTGAAGAACGGGGAGAGGGGGAGGAGGGACCGTCCGCGCGGCGTGAAGAGCCGCCCGTGAGCTCGTCGAGGAGTGGCGCGAGGGGGTCTCTGTCGCGCGGCTTCGCCCCTCCGCGGCTGCCTTGGGCGGCCGACCCTCCCCCTCCAGAGGAGGGTGAAGAAGCACCGCCGCCGCGCGAGCCGCCGCGGCCCTTCAACGCTGTCGTCGGCAGATTGGCGGCGTCGCCGTATTTCTTGGCGCCGGCGTAGGCGCCGGCCTTGCCCTGTACGGTGCGCTGCTTGGCGGTGGGATCGTCGACGACGGCGAGCTCGGTGGCGCGCAGGCGCTTGACCTCGTCGCGCAGGCGGGCGGCTTCCTCGAAGTTCAGGTCGGCTGCGGCCTCGCGCATGCGGGTTTCGAGATCGGCCAGCACGGCCTCGAAATTGTGCCCGATCGAGATGGCGTCGTCGGTGGCGGTGCCGCTGCCGGTCTCGACCAGCACGTGGTCGCGCTCGTAGACCGAGTTGAGGATGTCGCCGATCGACTTCTTGACGCTCTCCGGCGTGATGCCGTGGGCCGTGTTGTACTCGACCTGCTTCTCGCGACGGCGGTTGGTCTCGGCGATGGCGCGCTCCATCGAGCCGGTCATCTGATCGGCATAGAGGATCACCTTGCCGTCGACGTTGCGCGCGGCGCGGCCGATGGTCTGAATGAGTGACGTTTCACTGCGCAAAAAGCCTTCCTTGTCGGCGTCGAGGATGGCGACCAGCGCGCATTCGGGAATGTCGAGGCCCTCGCGCAGCAGGTTGATGCCGACCAGCGCGTCGAACGCGCCGAGGCGGAGATCGCGGATGATCTCGATGCGCTCGATGGTGTCGATGTCCGAATGCATGTAGCGGACGCGGATGCCCTGCTCATGCAGATATTCGGTGAGATCCTCGGCCATGCGCTTGGTCAGCACCGTGATCAGCGAGCGGTAGCCGGCCTGCGCCGTGGCGCGGACCTCGCCGAGGAGATCATCGACCTGGGTGCGGGCGGGGCGAATGTTCACGGGGGGATCAATCAGGCCGGTCGGACGGATGACCTGCTCGACGAACACGCCGCCGGCCTCGTTGATCTCCCAGCCGCTGGGGGTCGCCGACACCGCGACCGTCTGCGGCCGCATCATGTCCCACTCCTCGAACCGCAGCGGGCGGTTGTCCATGCAGGAGGGCAGCCGGAAGCCGTATTCGGCCAAGGTCGCCTTGCGGCGGAAGTCGCCGCGGAACATGCCGCCGATCTGTGGCACCGTGACGTGGCTCTCGTCGGCGAACACCAGCGCGTTGTCGGGGACGTATTCGAACAGGGTCGGCGGCGGCTCGCCGGGGCGGCGTCCGGTGAGATAGCGCGAGTAGTTCTCGATGCCGGCGCAGCTTCCCGTGGCCTCCATCATCTCGATGTCGAAGGTGGTGCGCTGCTCCAGCCGCTGCGCTTCGAGCAGGCGCCCTTGCGCATGCAGCTGGTCGAGCCGCATCTTCAGCTCGGACTTGATCGACTTCATCGCCTGCACCAGGGTCGGGCGCGGCGTCACATAGTGCGAATTGGCGTAGACCTTGATGAATTCCAGCTCGTCCTGCTTGTGGCCGGTGAGCGGATCGAACTCCTCGATGTTCTCCACGGTGTCGCCGAACAGGTTCACGCGCCAGGCGCGGTCCTCGTAGTGCGCCGGGAAGATGTCGATGACGTCGCCCCGCACACGAAAGGTGCCGCGGGTAAAGTCGTGCTGGGTGCGCTTGTACTGCAGCGCGACGAGATCGGCGATCAGCTGACGCTGGTCGATGCGCTCGCCCTTCTTCAGCGCGAAAGTCATCGCGGTGTAGGTTTCGACCGAGCCGATACCGTAGATGCAGGACACCGAGGCGACGATGATGACGTCGTCGCGTTCCAGCAGCGCGCGCGTCGCCGAGTGGCGCATGCGGTCGATCTGCTCGTTGATCGAGGAATCCTTCTCGATATAGGTGTCGGTGCGGGGGACGTAGGCCTCCGGCTGGTAGTAGTCGTAATAGGAGACGAAGTACTCGACCGCGTTGTCGGGGAAGAAGCTCTTGAACTCGCCATAGAGTTGCGCGGCCAGGGTCTTGTTCGGCGCCAGGATGATGGCCGGACGCTGCGTCGCCTCGATCACCTTGGCCATGGTGTAGGTCTTGCCGGAGCCGGTGACGCCGAGCAGCACCTGCGTGCGGTCGTTGCGCGCGATGCCTTCGACCAGCTCCGCGATCGCCTGCGGCTGGTCGCCCCTCGGCTCATAGGCCGACTTGATCTCGAAGCGGACGCCGCCCTCGCTCTTCTCCGGGCGTGGCGGCCGGTGTGGCGTCCAGACCTGGAGCGAGCCGTCGTCCCTGCGGAACTCGGGGCGGCCGTCGCGGATCAGCGCCTCCAGCGCTTCCGCGGTGGCCTTGACGCCGAGCGCCTCCATCTTGCTGCGCGGCGGCCGTGCCAGCGCTTCGTCGTCATCCTCGGCCGTGGGCAGGCCGAGCTGCCGCGCCAGATCGGGATCGAGCGTGGGGATGGTGGCTGTCGTGCCGTAGTTGGCCTGCGGGGCTTCGGCGAGGCCGGGGTGGGTGTTGGCGTCATCCTCCATGAGGGGCCGGTGGGGAGGAGAGAGGCCCCCACCCTGGCCCTCCCCCGCAGGCGGGGGAGGGGACGCAAGCGGCGCGGTCTCGTGATCATTGCTTGCCGCGGCGCCCGGCTCTCGCCGCCTGGAGCCCTCCCCCGCTTGCGGGGGAGGGTTGGGTGGGGGAAAGCCGCGCGACGCGTCGTCTGATATGGAACGCCCTTCAACCGGCTGCGGATTCGGCCGGAGTGGCATCGGACGACCCGACGCATCCCGCTTCGCCGCATCCTCGCTCTTGCCCTTGGTCGACGCGCGCGCGCGATGCGCGGCCGCTTCGCCGCCGGCGCGGCGGTCCCATGAATTATCCGGCGGGGGCTTCAGTCCGGTCGAGGAACCGATGCCGCTCTCGCCGCGGTTGATGGCGGGATTGAGCAGCTCGGCGAGCGCCGGCCCGATCGGCTGCACGTCGGGCCGGTGGGCTTTCGATTTCGGGGTGCGGCCGGGCTTTTTGGGGGTCTCTGGGGTCTTCGCCATGGCCCGAATATGGGACCGATGGCGCCGACATGAAAGAGCGAACGCCGGTCATCACCAGCCCTGCTGACAGCATGGTGGCAGCAGCGCGTCCTGTGGACGAATCGTTCGCGAGTGCCGGCGATCACGCGAGGTGATCAATCGGATGACCAACCGTCAGGGTGATTGGCGCGGCCGCGCGGGCGCAGCCGTCAGCAGGTCAATGCCGGGTCGGCAGTTCGACGATGTCGAGATGCACGCCGTGGCAGGCCACGCATTGCAGAGCCCAGTACTCAGCACCGCCGCGGCCGTTGATCACGCTCAGGATGCTCAGTTCCGCATCGCAGTCCGGGCATCTGGTACGAACCGAATAAGTGAGGTGTTTGACGGCAGGCTCAGCCATGAATTGCAGTCCGCATTACGAATACACTCGGCATTTCGAATTGGCGTTTCGAATGTTGGCTTTTCGAATTGGGGCTTGGAACCGCGGGGAGCGGGGGTGGACTCTCGGGGACTTCACTCTCGGAGATTGTTCCACACTACGCTATCCGTCTTTTCCCGGGGTTCGCTCGATATCCTCCAGTAGCTGTAAATTCGCCGCACCAGAACCCACTTTCCGCAGCTCGTGCACCGTCTCGGCCATCCAGTTCTCACGAGCCTTGGAAACTCAGCGCACTAGAAACTCTCGAATCCGGTGCCGCACTTTGCATCGGCGGCACTATCCCCATCGCTTGCGGAAGCGATCGATGTGGCTCTTGGCATCGGCGATCGCCATTTCCGCATCCGACCATGCGAAGCCGACTTCGAGAGAGGGGAACGAAACACCATTGATCACCACCGGAGTCATGTCCGCGCGGCGAATCCGCGCGTGCCATAAGCCTTTTCCTGCTTCGAACGGCTCGATGGCAAAATCCTCATACAAGTACGTCATTGCGCAGTCCTGGATAACCCGAACAGCGACAACAACATGGATTGGTCATGCCAATTGTGAACCGGTTCACACGATGGCGTCTTTTTTGTACGAGTCCTTTCGCGGTGAATTCCGCGTCGCGGACTGCGCCGCCGCGCGCATGATCCAGCGCCGGAACGCGGCGAAATCGCGTTGTCCGGCCTGGAAGCTGCGGTAGACCAGATACCAGCGCTCGCCTTTTGGGACGGTCAGCGCGAACGGTGCAACCAGGCGTCCCGCCGCGAGATCGTCATCGATATAGGGGCGGATGCCCATCGCGACGCCGAGCCCGTCGATGGCGGCCTGCAGCGCATGGCCGTAATACTGAAACTCGGTACCGCGCGCGACCACGCGGGTGACGCCGGCCGCCTTCAGCCATAGCGACCAGTCTTTGGCGGCATGTGATACCCGCAACAGGCTCGGGCCCTTGAGGTCGGCCGGCCGCTTCAAGGTCGCCGCCAGCCGCGGCGTGCACACCGGCACGAGGTCGGCGGCGAACAGCGGCTCGGCGACGAGACCCGGCCAGGCACCGTCACCGAGCCTGATGCCGCAGCTCCAATCGTCGCCGAATGGCACCGCCGCACCGCCGGTGGTGATGCGGACCTCGATGTCGGGCTCCTCCTTGCTGAAATCCGCGAGCCGCGGGATCAGCCACTTCATCGCGAAGGTCGGCCCGACGCCGAGCGTCAGCACGCGCATCGTCGACGGCGCCATGATCTGCGCGGTCAGGCTCGACAGCGCGTCGAAGATCGGCGTCAGCCCGCTCTGATAGGCGCGGCCGGCCGCCGTCGGCGCCAGCCGGTTGGCCTTGCGCTCGAACAGCACCACGCCCAGCCGCTGCTCCAGCAGGTTGACCATCCGGCTGATCGCGGCGGCCGAGACGTTGAGCTCGGTTCCGGCCGCGGCGAAGCTGCCGGTGCGCGCCGCCGCCTCGAATGCCTTGATGCCGTTCAGGAACAGAAGCCGCCGCATGCCAGCCCTCAGGAAAACTGATGGAGGGCAAGATAACTCGGTTTGCGCCGCCGCCGCCAGTGCAACATCCTTGCGGGTGAAGGAGATCAGCCATGACGCCCGCCCTGATTGCAGCGCTCGGATTGCTGATGGTGGTAACGGCGTTCCTGTCTGGCCTGTTCGGCATGGCGGGCGGACTGATCCTGATCGGCGTGCTGCTCGCGATCATGCCGCTGCCGGCGGCGATGGTGCTGCACGCGATCACGCAGATGGCCTCCAACGGCTGGCGCGCCGTGCTGTGGCGCCGGCACATCCGCTGGCGGCCGGTCGCGGTGTATCTCGTCGGTTGCGCGCTGG
Source organism: Bradyrhizobium ontarionense (assembly GCF_021088345.1). Lineage (NCBI taxonomy): Bacteria > Pseudomonadati > Pseudomonadota > Alphaproteobacteria > Hyphomicrobiales > Nitrobacteraceae > Bradyrhizobium > Bradyrhizobium ontarionense. Next base: position 7,104,959 of record NZ_CP088156.1, read on the forward strand.
CGCTCGGCCTGTGGTCGCTGGTGCGCTACGTGCCGGACAAGCCGGCCGCGCTGCTGCTGCTCGGAGTCACGCCGTTCATGGCGCGGCTGATGCCGGCCCGGCTGCGGCCGGATCCGGACAGCCTCTGGCAGGGCGCGATCTACGGCACGATCTGCATGGGGCTGATGCTGATGACCGGCGTGTCGGGACCGCTGCTCGACACGTTCTTCCTCGGCGCGCGCTTCGACCGCAGGTCCATCGTCGCCACCAAGGCGACCTGCCAGGTCGCGAGCCATCTCACCAAGCTGATCTATTTCGGCGGCATCATCGACCAGGCCGCGAGCGTCGATCCCGTGCTCGCGCTCGTGGCAGTCGCCGCCTCGATGCTCGGCACGACCCTGGCGCGGCGCATCCTCGAGGCGATGAGCGAGCAGCAGTTCCGCACCTGGGCCAACCGCATCATCACGGCGGTGGCGAGCTACTACATCCTCTATGGCGGCTGGCTGGTGCTGGCGCAGAGCTCCGTCGCGGCGGAATGAGGACATACATCATGGCTGTGACCGCAGATCCCCTGGTGCTGGACTTCGTCGAATGGGTCGCGCGCGCGCCGCGCAGTCATGCCGAGGTCATTGAGACCTGGCGCACGAGCTGCCCTCGGCTGACGGTGTGGGAGGATGCCGCCGACCTCGGCTATGTCGCGCGGGAGGCGATCGCGGGGCGGGGGCTCTTCGTCATGGTCACCGACGCCGGCGCGCAGCTCTTGCGCGACAGCGGCCGCGTCGTCGGGTAAGAACGGTCCGCAACCGGAGGATGGACCGCGCATGGCACTGAAACTGTTCGAGCTCGTCGGCACCGATGCGGGGCGCCCGTTCAGTCCCTTTTGCTGGCGCACGCGCATGGCGCTGGCCCACAAGGGGCTGACCGCCGAATCGATTCCCTGGCGTTTCACCGAGAAGGCGGCGATCGCGCCGCATGGATCGGAGAAGGTGCCGGTCATGCTCGACGGCGACCGGACGGTGGTCGATTCATGGGCCATCGCCAACTACCTCGAGGATACCTATCCGGACCGGCCGTCGCTGTTCGGCGGCGCCGGCGGCCGCGCAACGGCGCGTTTCATCAACGCGTGGGGCGACATCGCTATTGTCGGCGGCATCTTTCCGCTGATCATCGCCGACATCCCGACCAACCTCGCCGTCGAAGACGCCGCCTATTTCCGGGCCTCGCGCGAGGCGCGGTTCGGCAAGCGCCTCGAAGAGGTCATGGCGTCGCGCGACCAGGCCGTGGTCGGCTTCCGCAAATCGCTCGAGCCGTTGCGCCAGACTTTCAAGGCGCAGCCCTTCATCGGCGGCGATGCGCCCGATTATGCCGACTACATCGTGTTCGGCGGCTTCCAATGGGCGCGCGTCGTCAGCCCGTTCAGCCTGCTGGAGGAGACCGACAGCGTCCATGCCTGGCGCGAGCGGCTGCTCGATGCGTTCGGCGGGCTGGCGCGCAGATCGCCAGGCTATCCGGTCTGATCAGGAGGCGCGCGGCGGGCGGCGTGCGCGCCACGCCGCCAAGCCTTCGTCGAGGTCGCGGTTGCCGACCAGGCTCGCGAACTGCTCGCTCTCGAGCTGCAGCCCTTCGCCGATCGCCATGTTGAGGCCGCGGGTTGCGGCGGTGATGACGCTGGCGACAGCATCCGGCCCGTGGCGGATGATGCGCTGCGCGAGCGCGCGCGCCGCCGGCAGCAGCTCGTCATGCGGCACGACGGCGTTGACGAGGCCGATGTCGAGGGCGCGCTGTGCCGAGAATGGATCGCCGGTGAGCAGCAGTTCGAGCCCGCGCTTGCGGCCCACGAGCCGCGGCAGCCGCTGCGTGCCGCCGAAGGTCGGCGGCATGCCGAGCCGGATCTCGGGCTTGGCGAAGCTGGCGCGCTCGCTCGCCACCGCCAGATGCACGGCCTCGGTAATCTCGCAGCCGCCGCCGAAGGCGAGCCCGTTGACGGCGGCGATGACCGGCTTCCTGAACGCTTCGAGCCGCGCGGTCATCGCCTGGCCGCGGCGCACGAAGTCGCGCAGCGCGGTGGCGCGGCCGTGGCGGACGCTGTCGGTGAATTCATCGATGTCGGCGCCGGCCGAGAAGGCGCGGTCGCCGGCACCGGTGAGGATCACGGCCCTGATGCCGGGATCGGTCTCGATGCGATCGAGCGCGGCCATCAGCGCATCGATCAAGGCATAGCTGAGCGCGTTCAGCCGCTCCGGCCGGTTGAGCGTGAGCAGGGCGACGCGGTCGGAGATGTCGAGCAGAACGGGATCGGTCATGGCGGCTCCTTGCGGGCTGACAATTGAAGCCGGCCCAGACTAGGCGCGTCGCCGCACAAGGTATATTCACTGGTCAGTATACCAAAGCCGAGCGCTGCCATGGCCCGTTCCTCCGATCCGACCCGCGCGCGCATCGTCACCGCCGCGAGCAAGCTGTTCTATGCCGAGGGCATCCGCGCCGTCAGCGTCGATGCGGTGGCCGAGACGGCGGGCATCACCAAGAAGACGCTGTACTACCATTTCCGCAGCAAGGACGATCTGGTCGCGGCCTACCTCGCCGCGCGCGACCAGCCCAACCTGGAGCTGTTCAAGCGCTGGTTCGACGAGGCCACGGGACCGCTGCCCGACAAGATCGCGGCGATCTTCCGGCAGCTTGCGCGCGCCGCGCGGCATCCGAAATGGCGCGGCTGCGGTTTCCTGCGCACGACCGCGGAGCTCGCCAATCTGCCCGGCCATCCCGCGATCAGGATCGGCGCCGCGCACAAGAAGAAGTTCGAAGCCTGGCTGCAGGCGATATTCGAAGCTGAAGGGATCGCCGGCTCAGGCGAACTCGCGCGCCAGATGCTGCTGCTGCTCGACGGCTCGTTCGCCGTCGTGCTGCTGCATCGTGACGCCAGCTACATGGAGACCGCAGGCGAAGCAGCGCGGGCGCTGGTCGCGGCGGCGCTGCCAGCCGGCGGGCGGCTCGACATCCACCGCCAAATCAGTCGGCGCAGCCGCGTCCCCTGATCCGCTCGTCGCGGACGATGGCCGCAACCATCTGGCTTGCCATGCCATCGAAATCGGATGGCTTGAGATAGCCTGCGGCATAGGCTTCCTGGGTCAAACGTTCGATTCTGCGATCCTCGGCCGTCGTCCATACGCCCGCGATGTAGGTAGCGCCGGCCGGACCATAGGTCTCGGGATAGCGATCGTGCTGGTTTTGGCGATGATAGTAGTAATGATTGAGGCCGCTGATGAAGCTCCTGCGATTCGCGCCGCAGCGGTCGCTCCAGGGCAGATCGAGCGACCTGAGCGCGTCTTTGCGTTGCGATCTCCGGGCGTCCTCGATGTATTTCTCGTGATCCTGGAACTCCGCGCCGGTCACTGGCGGAAACGACGCCACGGCGGTCGTCGCGTCCGGGAGGAACACGCGTCCCGCGACCTGCAAGATCGCGATTGCCGCGATGATGAAGATAAGCCGGCGCATTGCGGTGTCCTTGTTCGCCGTCTATCGCGGTTCAATCTGCACGCGCCGTGCGCGGCAGACGGGCGATTCGTCCGACCAGAGCCCCGGCCCTGCGAATTGGAGGACATCCTCACGGATATCGGCCGGAAAATCGGCCCTGATGATACCTTGCTCGTCGAATGCCTCGTGCAGCGCCTCCTGGACGCGCTTGTCGAGCGGCGTGTCGAAGGTCTCGGCCGCGTCCTGCATCTTCTTGTCGCTACAGAACAGCATCATGCCCATCGGACGAGTGCAGTCCAGTTTCATGACCCAGGCCCGCGTGTAGGCGGTCAGTGCATCGACCAGGTTCTTCTTCATGGTCTTGTCGCATGGCGACAGCTTGTAGGCCGTTGCGGCCTGCAGCGCATCCATGCGCAACTTATCGAGCTTGGGGTTCTTGTCGCTCTGCGAGGTATGCTGCGCGATCCAGGCCTTGCGCTCGAACTCCTTTGAGTCTGGACCGCCAAAGGTCTTATCCACCAGCGGCGACAGAGGAGCCACGATACCCCCGCTCCCCGGCGCTGGCGCAGCTTGGACGGAGGCAGTTTCGGACGATGATGTCCACATCGTGCTCCGCAGCATTCCATTTGGAGAGGGAAAGCCTCTCACCGCCCAACTCACGCCCGCGAACGCAACCACGAATGCAGCGCCGACGGCACCGATAAATCGCAACATGAAAGAAGCCCACCCAGAAGCGGTGCGCAAGTTAGTTTGCTCGGGTTAATGCATGGACCAATTCCGCAGGCCACGCACGACGGCGTGAATCGATCATGACCGTTTTCGAGGGCTTTTGAAGACATCAGAAGGGCGACTGGTAATGCCGCTGCAAGGATTGGCTTCGCGATCCCGCGTTAAGCCCTGACCGGCAACACCGACCGCGTTGCGAGCAGGGCGATGGCGGCATCCAGATCGGGCAGCACGGCCGCGCACTTGGCGCGCGATTGCTCGGTCGGCGGCACGATGTCGGGCACCATCAGAGTGATCGCGCCGGCGGCATGCGCAGAGGCGACGCCGGGGTTGGAATCCTCGATCGCGACACAGGCGTTCGCCGTGGTCCCCAGACGGCTGGCCGCCAGCAGATAGAGGTCGGGATGCGGCTTGGCGCGACTCACATCGTCGCGCGTCAGGATCGCGTCGAAGCGGTGGTCGATGCGAGCCAGGCGAAGATGTTCCGCGGCCGTGCTGCGCGAGGACGAGGTGACGATCGCCTTGGGCAGGCCGGCCGCTTCGATCGCATCGAGCAGGTCGATGACGCCGCGCTTCAGCGGCATCCCCGCATGCAGGATCTCGGCGGCATTGACCGCGAACAGGCGGTTGACGTCGTCGAGCGGAAAGTCGTCGCCGAAATGGTTGAGCAAGGTTCGTTCGTTGTCAGGTCCGGGAATGCCGATCATGGCGTGACAGAGCTCGGTCACGCCGTCGGTGTAGCCGAGTGTACGAAGGGCCGCGATCGACGCTTCGAGATAGACCTTCTCGGTATCGAGCAGGGTGCCGTCCATGTCCAGCAGCACGGCCGCGACGTGCCAGCGCGTCATGAACCGGTCTCCGACTCGCGGGCCAGTTTCATCAGGCATTTGGCGCACAGGCAATCCTTGAACCGGCTCTGCCCGGCCTTCGGCAGCGGCAGGCGAACGGCCTCGTCGAAGCACCAGCAGGAACCGCCGGGATCGCACGTGAATTCCGCCCCGCACGACTCGCACGTCAGTTGTCGCGCGGTAACGTTTGCTAAACGATTTGTCACGTTCGGAACCACGTCCGACCAGTCCTTTTCATGTCCGGTTCATCTGCCACAGCAAGTATAGTGCGCAGCAACACCCGGCGCCAGCACGCCGGTGCCGAACCCACTCATGATGTTGGCGCACTCACTCTGGCGCAGCGATTGATGAGGACGTGGCATGGCCCGTGATCCCTTGGCAGCTCTCGTGGCCTTGAACCGCTTCGGCTTCGGCGCACGCGGCGGCGCCTCGGGCGATCTCGTCAATGCCGCGTCGGATCCGCGCGGCTTCGTCAAGGCCGAGCTCGGCCGTCCCAACGGTGCGCTCCTGGAGGTGCCGGGCCTGCAGCCGACGCCCGCGCTCGCCGACGCCGTGTTTGCCTATCAGGACGAGGTCAAGCAGGCGCGCGAAGCCGCGGCGAAGTCGGCGTCGGAAGCGACCCCACCGGACCAGCCCGGCCAGACGCGCGGCCTCTCCACGAATGGCGCGGATACGCCGGCGCCGCTACCGCCATCAGCGATGGCGACGGGCGCCGGCATGGCGGCAGGTGAGCCCGCGCCAGCGATGCAGGCGGCGCCTGCCAAGCCGGCGCAACCGCAGCAGCCGCCCAACGTTGTCCAGAAGACGTTTCGTGCCGAAGCGCTGGCGCGGTTGCAGCGCGCGGTGCTCGCCGATTGCGGCTTCACGGAGCGGCTCGTCGCGTTCTGGTCGAACCATTTCTGCATCTCCGCTGGCAAGGGCGAACTGGCGCGGATGTGGGCCGGGTCGTTCGAGCGCGAGGCGATCCGGCCGCATGTGCTCGGGCGTTTCGCCGACATGCTGAAGGCGGTCGAGCAGCATCCGGCGATGCTGTTCTTTCTCGACAACCAGGAATCGCTCGGACCGGACTCGCGTGCCGGCCAGAATCGCAAGCGCGGCCTTAACGAGAACCTCGCGCGCGAGATCATGGAGCTGCATACGCTCGGCGTCGGCGGCGGCTACAGCCAGGAGGATGTGACGTCGCTGGCGCGCATCATCACCGGCTGGAGCTTTGCCGGCCGCAACAGCCGGAACGGCGCGCCCGGCAGCTTCGTGTTCAACGCCAATGCGCATCAGCCGGGGCCGCAGACCCTGCTCGGCAAGATCTACCAGGATGATGGCCTCGCGCAGGGCGAGGCGGCGCTCTCCGACATCGCCCAGCATCCCTCGACGGCGAAGTTCATTGCGACCAAGCTCGCGCGCCATTTCGTTGCCGATGATCCGCCGCCTGCGCTGGTGGCGCGGCTGGAATCCGTGTTCAAGAAGAGCGACGGCGACCTCAAGGCGGTGACACTGGCGCTGTTGGACTCCGACGAGGCCTGGTCGGCGCCGCTGACCAAGATCCGCTCGCCCTATGAATTCCTGGTCGCAGGCGGCCGGTTGCTGGCGCGCGTGCCCGAAGATCCCGGGTTCTATCTCAACTCGCTGGGCACACTCGGCCAGCCGCTATGGGCGCCGGCGGGCCCGAACGGATTTGCCGACACCAGCGCGATGTGGGCCGCGCCGGAAGGCATGAAGCTGCGGCTGGACATCTCGGCGCAACTGGCCTCGCGTCTCGGCAACAATCTCGATCCCCGCGACCTGCTCGATCTCGTCGCGGCCGATGCCGCCTCGACGGAAACGCGGCGCACGATCGAGCGCGCCGAATCCCGTCAGCAGGCGCTGGCACTGCTGCTGATGTCGCCGGAATTCCAGAGGAGATGACGATGGATCGGATCACGCCTTCGCTGTTGACCTCGCGACGGCACTTGCTGCTGGCGGGCGCGTCCTTTGCCGCCTGGGCCTACGTGCCGAAATTCGCCCGCGCCGCCGACCAGCGCGACCCGCGGCTGATCGTCGTGATCCTGCGTGGCGCGCTCGACGGGCTCGCCACCGTCGCGCCGATCGGCGACCCTGACTACGCCGGCCTGCATGGCGCGATCGCGCTCACGGCGGACGGGCCGCATCCGGCGCTTCCGCTCGATTCGTTCTTTGCGCTGCATCCGTCGATGCCGGAATTCGCGCGCATGTACCGCGACAAGCAGGCGGCGGTCATTCATGCGGTCGCAACGTCCTATCGCGAACGTTCGCATTTCGACGGCCAGGACGTGCTCGAAAGCGGCTTCGCCGGTCCCGGTCGCGTGCAATCGGGTTGGCTCAACCGTGCGCTGGAAGCGCTGCCGCGCGGCCCACGCGTCGCCGGTGCGCTCGCGGTTGGACCGACGGCACCGCTGGTGCTGCGCGGCGCCGCGCCCACGGTCGGTTGGGCGCCGGTGACCTTGCCGCAGGCCGACGACGACACCGCGATGCGGCTGGTCGATCTCTATGCGCATCGCGATCCCGCACTCGCCGCGGCGCTGTCGCAGGGACTGAAGCTGGAGAAAGTTGCGTTCGGCGACGACATGAAGCCGAAGCCGGGCGGCAACCAGATCACGGCGATGCGCCAGGTGGCGCGCGGCGCGGCGAAACTGATGGCGGCCGATGACGGCCCGCGCATTGCGGCGCTGGCGTTCGACGGCTGGGACACGCACGCCAACGAGGGCGGCGCGGCCGGACGGCTCGCGCAGCTGTTGTCGGGCCTCGATGGTTCGCTTGCGGAATTCGAGAGCGGGCTCGGGCCGCGCTGGCGCGATACGGTGGTCGTGGTCGCGACCGAGTTCGGGCGCACGGCGAAGATCAACGGCACGCAGGGTACCGATCACGGTACGGGCACGATTGCGCTGCTGGCCGGCGGCGCGGTCAAGGGCGGCCGGGTGATTGCCGACTGGCCGACGCTCAAGATGGCGAGCCTCTATCAAGGCCGCGACCTCGCGCCGACGACGGATCTGCGCGCGGTGTTCAAGGGCGTGCTCGCCGACCATCTCGGGCTGAGCGAGCGCGCACTGGCCGACAACGTATTTCCCGAGAGCACAGCCCTGAAGCCGATCAAGGGGCTCGTCGCGTAGCGCCAGCCGGCATCCGCGTGGATCATGGCTGCCGTCGGTTGCTCAAAACATCGTGGCATCGGCGACGATCACCGCAGGCGCATCGCGGCGTGAAGTCTGCTATCCCTGGGGACAGCGGCAAGTACCCCTCAGGAGATCAACATGTTCATCGCCATGAATCGTTTTCGGATTGCCAAGGGTTCGGAGGCCGCCTTCGAGCAGGTCTGGCTGTCGCGCGACAGCCATCTCGACAAGGTGCCGGGCTTCGTCGAATTTCATCTGCTGAGAGGACCCGAGGCCGAGGACCACACGCTCTATGCCTCGCACACGATCTGGGCGTCGAAAGCCGCCTTCGAAGACTGGACCAAGTCGGACGCCTTCCGCGCCGCGCACAAGGGCGCCGGCGACAACAAGCCGCTCTATCTCGGCCCGCCGCAGTTCGAGGGTTTCGAGGTGCGCCAGACGGTGGGCGGGAGGAAGTGAGATTGTTGTATCACTGAGGCACGCTGTCCCGGCACGGACGGTGCAACCTCTCCCCGCTCTTTGCGGGGAGAGGTCGGATTGCGCAAGCAATCCGGGTGAGGGGCATGGCATATGCGGGGCCAAGATCGGAAGTCCATCGGACTCGCACGGCGTCTCCGCGTCGATCAGACGAACGCGGAGACGGTGCTGTGGAACAAGATTCGAAACCGCCAGGTTGACGGTCATAAATTCGTTCGGCAGCTTCCGTTGCCGGATACATCTGCGATTTCGTGTGTCGAGAGAAATGCTTGATCATCGAGGTCGACGGCGGGCAGCACAGCGAGTCGAAGCAGGATGTTGTTCGCGACCGTCGTTTGGCGGAGGAAGGATATCGGGTTCTCCGCTTCTGGAACAACGATGTTCTGGGAAACATCGAGGGTGTACTCTTGGCAATTCAGCGCGAGCTGATGAGCGAAGAGTAGCTCGTCTTGAGACTAATACTTCCCGTGCGTCTGCCCCTCACCCCAACCCTCTCCCCGTAAAGAACGGGGAGAGGGAGCGCACCGTGCTCGCGGTTGCGGCTCCAATCCGAATATCAGGACTTCGGTCAACGCCAAAAAAAATGCGGCCCCGGTCAGAGACGGCGACTGACGGGGACCGCTGAAACGCGTGACCGGTGACGGGGGGTCTGATCAGGCGCTCGATGGAGCGTAGGCGCGCGGCGTGACGGCCGCGTGACAGCATCTCGCGGCTCACACGGTCTTGCGGTAGACGATGAAGCCCGAGCGTTCGGCGACCTTGTCGTAGAGGGCCTGCGCCGTGATGTTGGTCTCGTGGGTCTGCCAATACACGCGCGCGACGCCGGCCGTCCGCGCCTGCGCATAGACCGCTTCGATCAACGCGCGCCCCACGCCCTTGCCGCGCGCGGCTTCGGTCGTGAAGAGATCGTTCAGATAGCAGAGCGGCACGATCGAGGTCGTGGCGCGATGAAACAGATAATGCGCAAGGCCGAGCAGCTCTCCGTCGCGCTCGGCCACCAACGCATGCACCGGCTCGTCGGCGTCGAAGAAGCGCGTCCAGGTCGCGGCTGTGATCTCCGCGGGCAGCGCGGTCGGCCCTGACCGGCCATAGAAGGCGTTATAGCCGTCCCACAACGGCATCCAGTGATCGTAGTCCTCGCGCGCAATGGCACGAATGGTGAGCGCGTCAGTCATCAGGGCTTCGCCGCCTGTTCGAAGTTCGATAGCCCTCGATACGCGCCGTTGCGCCTCCGATCAATCGGTCACGGGCGCATCGCAGAGGTTCGGGTTCATCAGTTGTGCCTGGACCACCGGCCCTTCGTTGAGCGGCCAAAGCGATACTTCGCCACGCCGCTCGATCAGGAGCAGCAGTGACGCCGCCAGCAGGATCGCGAGTGCCAGAGTCAAGGCAACGATTACGACCGTTGATTTCATCGCCATTTGGAGCGCGAGACAATCATCGCCTGTTGTCGCGAAATCCGCGAAGGGTTGTCAAAAGGGCTTCCTGCTAAGCGGGTATTGACATGATGGCCCGGAACGACACCATGACGATGGTGACGCTGACACCCAACGAGAGTGTGCTCGCCGCGATGGTTGCGACCACTGCGGTCGTCAGGCGGGGTGAGAGGGTGAGCGTGGCGTTGTGGTGAAAGCCGCTGATCGTTGCGTGGAAGGGCTCTTCACGGTGTTCCGGTTCCTGCGGCGACGTGTGGCCGCGGACCCAACTGAACTTCGAAACCGAAGCACGACGCCACCGGTACATGAAGTCGAAATCCCTTACCCCTACATCCGCGAGCGAATCACTCGCAGAGGTAAATTCTAAGGTAACGCTGGGCAGGATTGCGGCGGTGGGCTGCTGAAAGCGGCAAAAGCGTGGCGGTTGCGGTATTTGTTCCCGCCAAGGGGTGTATTTTCCCCGCTGCTCTACGGGGAGGCGGTAGTCTTACGGTGACGGATCAATCGTAGTCGGCCGCGATTCCGGCCGAGTCGATCAGCGCCGGCTGCCAGTTCATCGTCACGAAACCGGGCGCCTGCTCGACCCGGCGCAGCCAGCTGCGGATTTTCGGGAACGTCGACAGATCGAACTCGCAGCGGTCGGCCACGTGGGTGTAGCCGTAGAGCGCGATGTCGGCGACCGTCAGCTGTCGGGCAGCGAAGTAGTCGTTGCTCTTGAGGTGGTTCTCCATCACCTGCAGCGCCGCGTAGCCGCGCTCCATCCAGTCTTCCAGCGCATGGGTCTGCAGGTCTCGCCCGCCCTTCACGAGCAGCAGCCAGAAATAGGCCGCCCCGATGTTCGGCTCGAGCGCATGCTGTTCGAAGAACATCCATTGCAGCGCTTCGGCGCGTTCGATTCGCGCCTCCGGCACCAACGGGGTGCCGCCCGCGACGTACCAGAGGATCGCATTGGACTCGGCGATGTAGCGATCGTCGCCGACCTCCAGCAGCGGCACCTGGCCGCTCGGATTCTTGGCGAGGAATTCCGGCGTGCGGCTCTCACCGCGCAGGATGTCGACCTCGATCGCCTGATAAGGCGCGTTCAAAAGCGCGAGCGCAAGGCGGACCTTGTAGCTGTTGCCCGACCGCTGCATCGAATAGAGCTTATACATCCGGCCATTTCGAGTTCGAGGAATCATCGTGTTCGAAGCATCGTACATCTGGACGCCAAATCGTCCCGCAATGCGGCCAGACAATGATGCCGATGGGCGCAGGCCGCAAGAGCCGACGGATGGAAAAAGTCGAAAAGCGCTACTGCAGTGCACTCTCAAACAACAACTTTCCATCAACTTCAAACAATCGAGATCACGCCCGCGCGATGCGCGCCTGTTCTCCGATCTCGGATGCGCGATCGGTCAGCGCGCGGCGCAAGGTCAGTGCAAATAGCGCCATCAGCACGATCAGGCCGAGCGGGATGGTCGTCAGCCCGGCGACGCTGCGTGACAGCAGCGGCACGATCCAGGCGGCCGCGAGCAGGCTGAGCTCATAGTCCCGAAAGCCGTGGGCCAAGCCATGCCGGACGAAGAAGATGATCGCGACCGCCAGCACCACGAGGTCATAGTCGAGGACGTAAGGTGTCGCCAGCAGGCTCGCACTTGCCAGCGCCGAGGCCTTGAGATCGAAGGCCGTGTCGCTCTGCCAGAGCCAGGCGAGGCCGGCCGCGAGAGACACCGCCAGCATGGCCTGCACCGCATAGGCGGTACGAACATCGACGCCCCAGTGACGCGCAGCCGAGAATGCCGACTGGATCTTTTCCCAGCCGGTGCCGCCTTGCTCGAGGACGACCGTCTGGGTGAATGTCATCGACTGGAAGAAGGCATGCCAGACCTCGCTGCCGAGCGCGGCGAAGCTGATCGCGACCAGTGCTGTCACCGTGGCGGCTGCGGCTGCGATCGTCGGCCAGCGTCCGCCCGCGACCAGCGCGACCGGGATGAGGACGCCGAATTGCGGCTTGTAGGCGAGAAACCCGATCAGAATGCCCGCGACCCAGGGCCTGCTCCGCTCCATGAGCAGCAGCGCGCCGCCGAGCAGGCCTGCGGTGAAGAACGCGTTCTGGCCGTGGCCGATGTTGACGAAGACGGCAGGAAAGGCCGCAGCGACCAGGAGAGTTTCGCGACGCGGCAGGATTGCGCGCATGACAGCCAGATAGGCGAGCAGGCTCGACACCACCCAGAGCGCCAGCCCGCCGGCATAGGGCAGCATGGCCGTGATGGCGGCGATCGCGAAGAAGAAGGGTGGATAGTGCCAGCCGAAGAACGGTACGTCGCGGCCATCGAACACGGCCTTTTCCATCGCATGCTGCAGCGGCGGGTCGTAGGCGTCGGCCGACTTGCCGTGAAGGGTCAGCACGCCTGCCGCATACACGTTGGAGAAGTCGGTGCCGATCGGCTTGCCATTGCGGTCGACCAGTCCATCGGACAGCGCGATCCAGCCTGCGATCGCAACGATCGTGAGCGCGAGCAGGAGCCGGCTGTAGGTCGTGATCCGCGCCGGCGTCAGCCAGCCGCCTGATCGCAGAGCGCACCCGATATCGGTCATTTCGGCCTGAAAATGTGAACGATCGTTCCGGCAGCCTAGCCGGGGCGGCTTTAACGTTCCCTAAAGTCTTGGGAGCCATGTGCCCAAGCTTCTTGCGATGCCGCGCTGCGGGCCTTACAAACGGGCGTTTCCCTGACATGACTGGTCGTGGCCGAACAGTGATCCACGACGCCTGCATAGGAGCTGATGATGCCTTTTCTCGCCGCTGCGCTCGACCGTGTGAAGCCGTCCGCAACCATCGCGGTCACGGATAAAGCGCGCGTGCTCAAAGCGGCGGGCCGCAACGTCATCGGCCTCGGGGCCGGCGAGCCGGATTTCGACACGCCCGAAAACATCAAGCAAGCCGCCATCAAGGCGATCCAGGACGGCAAGACCAAGTACACCGCGGTCGACGGCATTCCGGAGCTGAAGGAAGCCATCATCGGCAAGTTCCAGCGCGAGAACGGCCTGACCTACAAGCCGAACCAGGTGATCGTCGGCGTCGGTGGCAAGCAGGTGCTCTACAATGCGCTGATGGCGACCATCAATCCGGGTGACGAGGTGATCATCCCGGCGCCGTATTGGGTCAGCTATCCGGAGATGGTGGCGCTCGCTGGCGGCGAGTCGGTGCCGGTGGTCTGCACCGCTGCCCATGGCTTCAAGCTGCAGCCGGCAGCGCTGGAGAAGGCGATCACGCCCAAGACCAAATGGCTGATCCTGTGCTCGCCGTCGAACCCGACCGGCGCCGCCTACACCAAGGCCGAGCTGAAGGCGCTGACCGACGTGCTGGTCAAGCATCCGCATGTCTGGATCATGACCGACGACATGTATGAGCACCTGGTCTACGACGACTTCGTCTTCACGACCCCGGCGCAGGTCGAGCCGTCGCTCTATGACCGCACGCTGACCGTGAACGGCGTCTCCAAAGCCTATTGCATGACCGGCTGGCGCATCGGCTATGCCGGCGGCCCGGCGCAGCTGATCAAGGCGATGGCGACGATCCAGTCGCAGTCGACCTCGAACCCGTGCTCGATCGCGCAATGGGCCGCGGTGGAAGCGCTGAATGGTCCGCAGGATTTCATCCCGGCGAACAACAAGGTGTTCAAGGAGCGCCGCGACCTCGTGGTGTCGATGCTGAACCAGGCGAATGGCATCGAATGCCCGCGGCCGGAAGGCGCGTTCTACGTCTACCCGTCCTGCGCCGGCACGATCGGCAAGACCGCGCCGTCGGGCAAGGTGATCAGTGACGACGAGACCTTCGTCACTGAGCTCCTGGAGACCGAAGGCGTCGCCGTCGTGCAGGGCTCGGCCTTCGGCCTCGGCCCGGCGTTCCGCATCTCCTACGCGACCAAGACCTCCGACCTGGAAGACGCCTGCAAGCGCATTCAGCGCTTCTGTGGCAATCTGAGGTAATCTGGCAACAGCGACCTCCGAATCTCCGGCAGCCAAGTTCCGCCCAGAAAAGCGCCATGTTTTGAACATGGCGCTTTTCTTGTGTCCGGCGGTAAGTTCAGTGGTGTGGGATTGGAGTTCGATGCGGCTGCTCCTGCTGTCGATCGCGTTCGTAGTGATGATCATGCCGCTCGCGCAGGCCCGTCAGGACGGGCCCACACGCGCCGGCGTGCTCGAATGCCTGGGGCGCAGGAATTCCGGCCAGCTCGTGACGTCGCACGCCCGCTTGCGCTGTATGTTTCGCAGCCAGGGTCACGAGCCGGAACGTTATGTCGCGAAGGTCCGCCGTTACGGCGTCGACCTCGGACTGACGGACGAGACCCGGATGGCGTGGGCCGTCAACGCGCCGGTCAACGATTTCGGTCGCAGCGAGCTGCGCGGACGCTACGGCGGATTGGCCGCCAATGCCGCGGCCATTGTCGGCTTCGGCGGCAACTTCCTGCTCGGCGGATCGAACCGGGCTCCGGCGCTGCAGCCGATCAGCCTGCAGGGTCAGACCGGCTTGAATCTGGCTGCCGGCGTCACCGAGGTCGAGCTGGTGCCGGTGCTGCCGATGCACCCGAGTCCGAGCCGTTCATCATCGTACTTCTCCAGGTTCTATCGCTGAGCGATCTCGCCACGCGTGCAATCGTCTCGTCCAGGCGAACGCCTCGCATGCGCCGTTGCGTTCGAGCAACGCGATTGAACCGCGCAAGATCAACGCGCGACGAATCTGGTGCAGCTATGCGCCCTGTGCCATAGATGTGACGGCCTGCCATCAAGCTCCCGATCGACGGGCCTGCATCACCTCTTTCATTTCAGCCGGAGTTTATTCATGCGCTCGACCATCCTCGCCGGGCTCGCCGCTATGGTCCTCTGCATCGCCGGCGCCGCCCAGGCGCAAGATCGCGTGCGGATCGGTGTCCTCGAATGCCGCGGCGGCGCCAGCATCGGGTTCATCGTCGGCTCGGTCACCCATCTCGGCTGCGTGCTGCGCGCCGACGGACTGCCGGAGGACCGCTATGTCGCGACCATCCGCAAGGTGGGCGTCGATCTCGGCATCACGCAGGAATCGCTGCTCGCCTGGGTGGTCTATGCGCCGGTCGCGCGGCTGGGTGCAGGCGATCTCTCCGGCGACTATGCCGGCGCGCAGGGCTCGGCTTCGGTCGGCGTCGGCCTTGGCGGCAACGTCCTGATCGGCGGCTCGGCCAACTCGATCGCGCTGCAGCCGCTCAGCGTGCAGGGCCAGGTCGGCCTCGCGGTCTCGGCGGGACTGGAAAGCCTCGAGCTGCGTCCCGGCCGCTGATCTGCCCTTTGTGGTGAACAGGTACTGCTTCCGATAGGCATTCTTCCCGCAATTGTGCGGGAGGGAGTGGCGCAGGCCCCGCACCGCAGCAACGTTTTTCGCGTCCTTCCCGCTTGCCAAAGCGGCTGGTCAGGCAGAGCATTCGGCTTTGCCGACCCAATCACGGGCCGAGCTCCAGAAGAAGGAGGCGGCGAATGGGACAAGACCTGAGAAGTCCCCGCGGTCCACGGTGCATTGCGCTGGTGGGCCCTTTCCAAAGCGGTAAAACCACTCTGTTGGAGGCAATCCTGGCGCGGACGGGCGCGATCCCGCGCGCCGGCAGCGTCGATGCCGGTACGTGCATCGGCGACGCCAGCCCCGAGGCGCGTCATCACAAGATGAGCGTCGCGGTGACGGCGGCGACCACGACCTTCATGGGCGACAGCTACACCTTCCTCGACTGTCCCGGCTCGATCGAATTCGCGCACGACATGCGCGCCGCGCTGCCGGCGGTCGATGCCGCGATCGTGGTCTGCGAGGCCGACGAGAAGAAGCTGCCGCAGCTGCAGATCATTCTGCGCGAGCTCGAAGAGCTGCGCATTCCGCGCTTCCTGTTCCTGAACAAGATCGACCGCGCCAATGCGCGGATCCGCGAGACGCTCGCAACCCTGCAGCCGGCCTCGCGCGTGCCGCTGGTGCTCCGGCAGATCCCGATCTGGAACGGCGAACTGATCGAAGGCTTCGTCGATCTCGCGCTGGAGCGCGCCTTCATCTATCGCGAGCACAAGGCCTCCGAGGTGATCGCGCTCGAAGGCGGCGATCTCGACCGCGAGAAGGAGGCGCGCTTCTCGATGCTGGAGAAGCTCGCCGACCATGACGATGCCCTGATGGAGCAATTGCTGGAGGATATCCCGCCGCCGCGCGATGCCGTGTTCGACGATCTCGCCCAAGAGCTGCGCGACGGCCTGATCTGCCCGGTGCTGCTCGGCTCGGCGCTACGCGAGAATGGCGTGCTGAGACTCATGAAGGCGCTGCGCCACGAGGCGCCCGGCGTGGCGGAGACCGCGAAGCGGCTCGGCGTGAAGGACACGAAGGAGGCGCTCGGCTATGTGTTCAAGACACTGCATCTGCAGCACGGCGGCAAGCTGTCGCTGACGCGGCTGTTGTCGGGCCATCTCGACGACGGTGCGACGGTGCATGCCGCCTCGGGCGAGACCGCGCGCGTGTCCGGCATCCTCGCGACCACCGGCGCCAATGACAGCAAGCGCGCGGCGGCCGAGGCCGGCGACACGGTCGCGCTCGGCAAGCTCGACACGGTCAAGACCGGCGATACGGTCGCGACCGGCAAGACGGCGCCCCAGGCGCTGGCAAAGCTCGAAGCCTGCCCGCCGGTGCTGGCGATCTCCATCGCCGCCGTCGACCGCAAGGACGACGTCAAGCTCGGTCAGGCGCTGATGCGGCTCAACGAGGAAGATCCGTCGCTGTCGATGGTGCAGAACCAGCGCACCCACGACATCGTGCTGTGGGGGCAGGGCGAGATGCATCTGCGGGTCGCGCTGGAGCGGCTGCGCGACCGCTTCGGCATCAACGTCAAATCGCACACGCCTGCGATCGGCTATCAGGAGACCATCCGCAAGACGATCACGCAGCGCGGCCGCCACAAGAAGCAGTCGGGTGGCCACGGCCAGTTCGGTGATGTCGTGCTTGAGATCAAGCCGCTGCCGCGGGGCGAGGGCTTCCGGTTCGAGGAGAAGGTGGTCGGCGGCGCAGTGCCGCGGAACTATATCGGCGCGGTGGAGGAGGGCGTGGTCGATGCAATGGCCCGCGGCCCGCTTGGTTTCCCTGTGATCGACGTCGCGGTGACGCTGACCGACGGCTCCTATCACAGCGTCGATTCCTCCGACCTCGCGTTCCGGACCGCGGCAAGGGGCGGAGTCGCTGAGGGGCTGCCGCAGTGCCAGCCGGTGCTGCTCGAGCCGATCCACACCGTCGAGATCGTCTGCCCGACGGAGGCGACCGCCAGGATCAACGCGATCCTGTCGGCGCGGCGCGGCCAGATCCTGTCGTTCGACACCCGCGACGGTTGGCCGGGTTGGGATTGCGTCCGCGCCATGATGCCGGAGGCCGAGATCGGCGAATTGATCGTCGAGTTGCGCTCGGCCACGGCCGGCGCCGGCAGCTTCACCCGCCAGTTCGACCACATGGCCGAAGTGACCGGCCGCGCCGCCGATCACATCATCGCCTCGCACCGCGACGCGGCGTAGGCCCCCGTCTCTGATCTGACCATCGTCGGCCCGTCACCCCCATCACATGGGGGATGGCGGGCCGATGGCTTTGTGGCCTTCTGCGGTTTGCAGGGCGCCGGGAACGGTCGGCCATGGCTGGGTTCCACTTGCTTCACGTGACTAGATGTGATGTATTTTACATCATTGTCTTTGTTTCATGCATCAATTATGGTGTGTGCCACGTGAGGCCATCGTGATCACGTCGTTCCAGATGCGGGCAGCGCGAGCGCTGCTCGGGATAGATCAGAAAACCTTGGCCGAGCTGGCCGGCGTGTCGTTGCCGACGATCCAGCGGATGGAAGCCTCCACGGGCAACGTCCGCGGCGTCGTGGACTCGCTGACCAAGGTCATCGATGCGCTCAATCGTGCGGGCGTGGATCTGATCGGCGAGCATGCCCGCAGTGAGGATGGCGGGCGCGGTGTTCGCCTGAAAGACCCGGGATCGCCCCGCCGCATGGGCCGTCAAACTGAGACTGCGCGCGATGGCGCGGCTTGAGGCTCATCGCGCGGCACGGCAGACGGCGTTCAGCCGGTCCGTGTGAGACGCATCATCATCGGCATAGCAGCCCGATGATGCGACGGGAGCATGATGGGCATGAGCATTGCGAGCGAGCACGGCGCGCGGGGGCGGGGCGGACATCATGAGCCCACCTTCGCCGAGCTTTACGCGCCGAAACTGCTGACGGTCCTGCGCGAAGGCTATAGCCTCAGCGATTTCCGCGCGGACGCGCTCTCGGGCCTGACAGTCGCGATCGTCGCGCTGCCGCTGTCGATGGCGATTGCGATCGCCTCGGGCGTCTCGCCCGGCCGCGGCCTCTACACCGCCGTGATCGGCGGCTTTCTTGTCTCGCTGCTCGGCGGCAGCCGGTTCCAGATCGGCGGTCCCGCCGGCGCCTTCATCGTGCTGGTTGCCGCCACGGTCGACCGCCAGGGCCTCGACGGCCTGCTGCTCGCGACCATGATGTCGGGCGCCATGCTGGTGATCGCCGGGTACCTGCGGCTCGGCACCTACATCAAGTTCATCCCCTATCCGGTCACGGTCGGCTTCACCGCAGGCATTGCCGTCATCATCTTCGCGAGCCAGCTGAAGGATCTGTTCGGCATCACGCTCACGGCCAAGGAGCCGGGCGAGCTGATCCCGAAGCTCACCACGCTTGCGCATGGGGTGCCGACTGCAAACATCTCGGCAGTCGCGCTTGCCGCGCTGTCGATCGTGATCATCGTCGGCCTGAAGCGGCTGCGGCCGACCTGGCCTGGCATCCTGATTGCGGTCGTGGTCGCGGCAGTTTTCACCTATGCGCTGCAGCTCCCGGTCGAAACCATCGGCACCAAATTCGGCGGCATCCCGCGCGAGCTGCCGGCGCCGTCGTTGCCGGCCGTGTCGCTCGCCAAGATCCAGGCGGTGTTCCCCAGCGCGATCGCCTTCACGCTGTTAGGCGCCATCGAGTCGCTGCTCTCGGCCGTCGTCGCCGACGGCATGACCGGCCGCCGTCATCGCTCCAATTGCGAGCTGGTGGCGCAGGGCTTCGCCAATATCGGCTCGGCGCTGTTTGGCGGCATCTGCGTCACTGGCACGATTGCGCGCACCGCGACCAACGTCCGCGCCGGCGCCCGTGGCCCGGTGTCGGGCATGCTGCATTCGGTGTTTCTGCTCGTCTTCATGCTGATCGCCGCACCTCTGGCGAGCTACATCCCGCTGTCAGCGCTGGCCGCGGTGCTGGTCGTCGTGGCCTGGAACATGGCCGAGAGACATGAATTTGCGACGCTGATCCGCTCCTCCTGGGGCGACGCCACGGTGCTGCTCGCCACCTTCGGGCTGACCATCTTCCGCGATCTCACCGAGGGCATCCTGGTCGGCTTCGCGCTCGGCGCCGTCATCTTCATCAACCGCATGGCGCAGATGACCGGCGTCGAGGACGGCACCCCGCTGGTCGCCAAGGATCGCGCCGACTTCGAGGACGGCGCGCGCGTGCCCTACAATTCCAAGCTCAGCGCCGACAAGGACGTGCTGGTCTATCGCATCACCGGCGCGTTCTTCTTCGGCGCGGCCTCGACCGTCGGCACCGTGCTCGACTCCATCGCCGACCGCCGTAAGGCCTTCGTGGTCGATTTCGCCGCCGTGCCGTTCCTGGATTCCACCGCGGCCAACGCCATGAGCCGCGTCGCCGCCAAGGCCAAGCGCCAGGGCATCCGCCTGTTCATCACCGGGGCCTCGCCGACCGTGCGCCGGGCGCTGCTGACCCATGGCGTGCGGCCGCCGCTGGTGCGCTTCCGCGAGACCATCGAGCGGGCCGTGGCCGATATCAAGGGCAAGGAAACGCCCACGGACGACATCTCCGCCGACGGGCTGGCGGCAAGCTGAATCCCGTGCGAGCGGTCCGGCATTGACTCAGGCCGGACCTTGTCCGATGTCACGGCCATGACCCGCGCCGCCCAACCCCGCGCCGCCTGCCTGATCGGCTGGCCTGCCGCGCATTCGCGCTCGCCGCTGATCCATCATCATTGGCTGCACGAACTCGGCATCCCCGGCGGCTACACCATCGAGGCGGTGCCGCCCGAGGAGCTGGCGGACTTCGTCAGCCATCTCGATCAGCGCGGCTTCGTCGGCGCCAACGTCACGATCCCGCACAAGGAGCGCGTGCTGCAGCTGACCGAGCCGGACGCGCGCGCCCGCGCGGTCGGGGCCGCCAATACGCTCTGGTACGAGCACGGCAGCTTGCGCGCCACCAACACCGACGTCGAGGGCTTCATCGACAATCTGGATGCCGCAGCACCGGGCTGGGACCGCACCGACGAAGCCCTGGTGCTGGGCTCTGGCGGCTCGGCACGGGCGGTCGTGTTCGGCCTGCTCGAGCGCGGCATCGGCCGCGTCCATGTCATCAACCGCACCGCCGCGCGTGCCCAAGCGCTGGCCGATCAGTTCGGCAGCCGTGTCGTTGCAGAAGGCTGGGATCGTGTCGGCGCGCTGCTGCCGCGCGCGGGTCTGTTCGTGAACACCACCTCGCTCGGCATGAGCGGTCAGCCGCCGCTCGAGCTCGACATCGACCTGCTGTCGGCGCACGCCGTCGTCGCCGATATCGTCTACGTGCCGCTGGAGACGCAGTTGCTCGGAGCGGCGCGGGCGAGGGGCCTGCGCACCGCCGACGGGCTCGGCATGCTGCTGTACCAGGCGGTGCGCGGCTTCGAACTGTGGTTTGGCCGACGGCCTCAGGTCACGCCCGAGTTGCGCGCGCTGGTCGAGGTCGATCTCAGGCGGCGATAGGGGGCCTTCCGACGCTTCCGCCGACGTCGCGTCGGCGATGCAATCTGGCCGCAATGGCACAGTCGATTTGGCCCGCCGGGCAAGTTAGAACGACGTCCGGATATGAGGACGGACGATGGGACGATCGGCTATCGGTATTTTGGTCTTCTTGTTGCTCGGCGTTGCGCCGTGCGCGGCAGGGACGCATGTCGCTCTGGTGGTCGGCAACTCCGACTACCAAAGCGTATCCAAGCTCGCCAATCCCGCCAACGATGCACGCCTGGTTGCCGAGACGTTTCAACGTCTGGGCTTCACCCTGATCGGCGGCGGCGCTCAACTCGATCTCGACAAGCCGCGTTTCGACCAGGTGGTGCAGACATTCGGCCGCCAGCTGCTGGGCGCCGAGGTCGCCGTGTTCTACTACGCGGGCCATGGCATCCAGCTGCGCGGGACCAACTATCTCGTTCCGGTCAGCGCGAACCCTTCACGCGAAGCCGATGTGGATTTCATGATGGTCGATGTCGGCCTCATCCTGCGGCAGATGGAAGCCGCCGGCACCAAGCTGAACATCGTGATCCTGGACGCCTGCCGCAACAATCCGTTCGGCGGACGCGGCCTGAGGTCGGGCGATGGCGGCCTCGCGCAGATCCGTGCACCCGAGGGGACGATCCTGTCCTATGCGACGCAGCCCGGCAATGTGGCGCTCGATGGCGATGACGGACACAGCCCGTACACGAGAGCCCTGGTCGACGCGGTACAGCGGCCGGGGCTGGACGTCCTGCAGGCGTTCAATCAGGTCGGCCTCACGGTGAAGAAGGCCACGGCCAGCGCACAGCAGCCCTGGATCGCGTCTTCGCCGATCGACGGTGCATTCTATTTCGCTGGACCATCCGGCGGGCAGCCGGCCGCGCCGGTCACCGCAGCCGTCACGCCATCACCTGGACCGGCGCCTGCCTTGGCAAGCGCTCGGCCAGCTGCCGATTTCGTGTTCCCGGACTCCGACCAGCGTCTGCTGTCGCCCGTCGACGTGAAGGGACGGACGAAGGACGAGCTTCGCGTCGCCCGCAATGAGATCTTTGCGCGGCGCGGCCGCTATTTCTCTTCTTCCGAGCTCACCGCCTATTTCAATAGATTCCCCTGGTACGCGCCGAGCACGTGGGATCCTGCCTTGAGTCCGATCGAGGCGGCCAATGTCGATTTTCTCGATCGTGCCGAAAAGGGCGGGGGGCCGGCGAGCGATTTCATCATTCCCGACTCCGACAGGCGCCTGGTGACATCAGGCGAATTGGCGCGGCTGTCCAAGGCCGAGCTCCGACTCGCCAAGAACGAGATCTTCGCCCGGCGCGGGCGCTTCTTCGATGCGCCGGATCTCAAAGCCCATTTCGGACGCTTCGCCTGGTACGTGCCGTCGACCTGGAATCCGACCCTGAACGGGATCGAAGAGGCCAACGTCAAATTGATGGATCAGATCGGCAAGCGACCGTGACCAGTTCGGTAGCCATTCTTCTCCGGTCGATCGGCGCCTGCCTGCCGTTGCTGTCGGCCTCGGTCGCGCGATGTGAAACGATCGGCAACATGCTGGATCGGCTCGTGCTTGCCTATCCGCAAGCCCTGGCCGGACATGACGCTGACTTCATCATCTGGCGCGACGGCACGCGCATGCCGGTCGGCAGGCCCGATACGCAGCGGCCCTTCGCGGACAAGCTGCGCAACGCGACCATCCTCGATCAGCTCAGCCAGCCCTATGTTCGCGGCGAACCGTCCGCGCCGTCCGTCGACGCCGAT
Source organism: Bradyrhizobium ontarionense (assembly GCF_021088345.1). Lineage (NCBI taxonomy): Bacteria > Pseudomonadati > Pseudomonadota > Alphaproteobacteria > Hyphomicrobiales > Nitrobacteraceae > Bradyrhizobium > Bradyrhizobium ontarionense. The sequence continues at coordinate 7,127,604 of NZ_CP088156.1, forward strand.
CCCGGCCGCTTCAGGAACGAGGCCTTTTTCAAGAAGATGTATGGCGACTGCAGCGCAGGTGGCGTGACGCCGAATCTGGTCTCGATCACCTGGCTGCCGAAGAGCTGGGGCAAGACCGTCAGCGTGACACGCGTCAACGGCGTCGCCGAACGGCTGAAGGAGATTTCCAGGGAGATCGACGATCTCGACCCCAAAATCAAACGAGCCGCCTTTCCGATCGCGGGTGTTCTCTCCTGCCGCCCGGTTGCCGACACCGGCCGGATGAGCATGCATGGCTATGCGGCGGCGATCGATCTGAACCTGGGCTATTCCGACTACTGGCTTTGGGGCGCCAAGTCGTCACCATCCATTCCCTACAAGAATCGTTTCCCGCAGCAGATCGTCGAGATCTTCGAGCGGCACGGGTTCATCTGGGGCGGCAGATGGTATCACTACGACACCATGCATTTCGAGTACCGGCCGGAACTGCTGCCGCAGCAGTCCCGTTGAGCATCCGCTAGCGCCAGCGGCCTGCGCCGGCTCTATCCCGGACAGGTCCGCGCGGATGGACGCAGCCGCTTTCACATTGGCTTGAGAATGGAATAAGCGTCGCTGAGCGGCGTCTCAATCCACGTTGCTCGCGCACGGTCCGTTAGCGGACCTGAACGAGAGTCCAAGCCATAGAGCCCCGGAGCCCCCTTCATGTCTGCTCGTTTCGCCCTGATCCGCCCCGTCGCTGCACTCGTCATGGTTGCGGCGACCTCCGTGCTCGCGATTGCCCAACAGGTTCCCGTGCCGACGCGCGTCCGCGGCACCATCGAAAACGTCGGCGGCGATATGCTGACGGTGAAGTCCCGCAGCGGCGAGGCCTTCAAGCTGCACATGGCCAGCGATCTGCGCGTGGTCGGCGTCATCAAGGCGCAGCTGTCCGACATCAAGCTCGGGTCGTTCATCGGCGCCACCACGGTGCCCGGACCGGACGGCGAGCCGAAGGCAGTGGAAATTCACATCTTCCCGGAGGACATGCGGGGCACCGGCGAGGGCTCACGGCCCTACGATCTGAAGCCGAATTCCAGCATGACCAACGCCACCGTCTCCGAAAGCTCGGTGTCGAGCGACGGCCACACGCTGCTGATCAAATACAAGGGCGGCGAGAAGAAGGTCGACATCTCGCCTGACACTCCGATCGTGACCTTCGTGCCCGGCGAGACATCCGAGCTGAAGGCCGGCGCCAAGGTGATCGCCTTCATCAAGCCAATGCCGGACGGCTCGTTCGAGACCAGCCGCGTCAGCGTCGGCCGTGATGGTGTGACACCGCCGATGTAACAACCGACGTCTCGGCTCGTAACTCGCTTGTGGCCAGCCGCGGCGTCGACTTGGGAATGGCTCCTCCGGTGGAGTGGCCCGCGTGCGTGATTGATCGTATCAACATCCCGTTGGGAGGGGTTATGTCGAAGTCTTTGTCATTGAAGTCGGGCCTCGCAATGCTTGCGCTGAGCCTGGTTTCCACGCTGGCGCTGGCGCAGCAGCCGTCGACGGTTCGCATTCGCGGCACCATCGAAGCCGTCGACGGTCCGATGCTCTCGATCAAGACCCGTGAGGGGACCGACATGAAGGTCAAGATGACCGACGATGTCGCCGTGTTCGCCGTAGTCAAGACCTCGTTGTCGGAGATCAAGGATGGCTCCTATATCGGCGTTACCGGCATGCCGCAGCCCGACGGCACTCAGAAGGCGATCGCGGTTCACATCTTCCCGGAAAACCAGCGCGGCGCGGCGGAAGGCTTTCGTCCCTGGGACCGTCAGCCGAATTCGACCATGACCAATGCGACCGTTGCGCAGACGGTGAAGGGCACCGACGGCCAGAACATCACCGTCAAGTACAAGGACGGTGAGAAGAAGGTCGTTGTGCCGCCGGAGACGCCGATCGTCACCTTCGTCGCGAGCGACAAGTCCGAGGTCAAGGCCGGCAGCCACATCATCATTTTCGGAGCGGTGAAGAAGGACGACGTGCTGGAGGCCAACCGCGTCAATGTCGGCCGCGATGGCATCACGCCGCCAATGTGAGCGCGTTGCGGTCGTTCCGCTGAATGCCGGGCAACAACAATGGTGCCGTCGCTGCGAAAGTTGGGAGCCCCAGGCCCGAGGCGGATGTTGCCGTGCAAGAGCGTGCTGTCGCGTGTCCTGATAAATCTCGCTGTCTAGCCCCGGGACGCGCGCCAAACCGGCGCTCGCCCGGGACGATTGTCGGACTTGAGGCGAGCTAACTCGCCACGACCTTGCGGTCGATCTCGGCCACCGTGTTGACGCCGCACAGGCCCATGGTCGTCAGCAGTTCGTTGCGGATGATGTCGATGGCCTTGGCGACGCCGGCCTGGCCGCCGGCGCCGAGGCCGTAGGCGTAGGCGCGGCCGAGCATGCAGGATTTGGCGCCGAGCGCGAGCGCGCGCATCACGTCCTGCCCGGAGCGGATGCCGCCGTCGAACATGATCTCGATCTTGTCGCCGACCGCTTCCGCAATGCCCGGCAGGACGTGGATCGACGACGGCGCGCCGTCGAGCTGACGGCCGCCATGGTTCGACACGACAAGCGCCTGCGCGCCGGTCTCGGCGGCGAGCTTGGCGTCCTCGATGTCATGGATGCCCTTGATGATCAGCTTGCCCGGCCAGATGGAGCGGATCCAGTCGACGTCCTTCCAGTTCAGCGAGGTGTCGAACTGCGCCGCGGTCCAGGCCGAGAGCTTGGTGAGATCCTCGGTGTTCTTCACGTGGCCGGCGATGTTGCCGAAGGTGCGGCGCTTGCCCTGCAGCACGCCCGAGACCCAGGCCGGCTTGGTGGCGAAGTCGAACAGCTTCGACAGCGTCCATTCCGGCGGCACGCTCATGCCGTTCTTGATGTCCTGGTGGCGCTGGCCGATCACCTGCAGGTCGACGGTCAGGCACAGCGCGGTGCACTTTGCCGCGATGGCGCGCTCAACCAGCTCCTTGATGAAGCCGCGGTCCTTCATGACGTAGAGCTGGAACCAGAACGGCTTCTCGACGCTGCCGGCGATGTCCTCGATCGAGCAGATCGACATCGTGCTCTGCGTGAACGGGATGCCGGCGGCCTGCGCGGCGCGGCAGGCGTGAATCTCGCCGTCGCCGTGCTGCATGCCCAGAAGGCCGACCGGCGCCAGGACCAGCGGCATCGCCGAGGGCTCGCCGAGGATGGTCGTCGACAGATCGCGCTTGGAGACGTCGACCAGGATGCGCTGACGGAATTTGATGTTCTGCAGGTCGTCCCGATTGGCGCGCAGGGTCTCTTCCGCATAGGAGCCCCGGTCGGCGTAGTCGAAGAATGCCTTGGGCACGCGGCGCTTGTGCAGCAGGCGCAGGTCTTCAATGCAGGTGATGTGTTTCATCGCAGTCTTCGGCTCCCCACCGACGGTCGTTTCTTGGGCGTGCCCGTCATCTAGCATCTTTGCGGCGGCTGCCAAATCCAACTTGGAACGGCAAGGCGGTTGAGGCAGACACCGCAAGCTGTGGGCCGCCGTGCGACAGCGCACCTTCGGTTGTCCTCCGACTGAGGAACTTCGGCGAAGGTGATAGACTTTACCGTCGCGGAGACGGCGCCGAAGCGCTGCGCGAGCCCTGCCTGCCGGCTCCGACCAGGGGAAAAATTAGCCTTAACAATAGCTTATGGATGTCGTGGCAGTTTCCTGGTAATGATTGATCACATTTTTTGAAGCCATCTTAGCTTTAAGGCGACTATAACCCGCGGGCTGACCGGGCGGACCGATGTCGTGATTCGTGCCCGCCCGCTAAGGAAATCCAGAAAGCCGTTGCTGGGGGTCATATGAGCCGTAACTATTTCGGGACCGATGGGATTCGCGGCCGCGCCAATGGCCTGATCACACCGGAACTCGCGCTCAAGGTCGGGCAGGCGGCTGGTCTTCTGTTTCAGCGCGGCGAGCATCGCCACCGGGTCGTGATCGGCAAGGATACCCGCCTGTCCGGCTACATGATCGAATACGCGATGGTGGCCGGCTTCACCTCGGTCGGCATGGACGTGCTGCTGGTCGGCCCGATGCCGACGCCTGCGGTCGCGATGCTGACCAAGTCGATGCGGGCCGATCTCGGCGTCATGATCTCGGCGTCGCACAATCTGTTCGAGGACAACGGCATCAAGCTGTTTGGTCCGCAGGGCTTCAAGCTGTCCGACGACGTCGAGAGGCAGATCGAGCAACTGCTCGATGAATCGCTCGACAAGAAGCTGGCGCAGAGCGCGAGCCTCGGGCGTGCCCGCCGCATCGACGGCGTGCACGATCGCTACATCGAATTCGCCAAGCGCACCCTGCCGCGCGACATCTCGCTCGACGGTCTGCGCGTGGTCGTCGATTGCGCCAACGGTGCGGCCTACAAGGTGGTGCCCGAGGCGCTGTGGGAGCTCGGCGCCGACGTCATTTCGATCGGCGTCGAACCCGACGGTTTCAACATCAACAAGGAATGCGGCTCGACCGCGCCGGAAGCTCTTTGTCGGAAAGTCCGTGAAATGCGCGCCGACATCGGCATCGCGCTGGATGGTGATGCGGATCGCGTCATCCTGGTCGACGAGCGCGGCCACATCGTCGATGGCGACCAGCTGCTCGCGGTGATCGCGCAGAGCTGGAAGGAAGACGGTCGCCTGGCGCAGCCCGGCATCGTCGCCACCGTGATGTCCAATCTCGGGCTCGAGCGCTTCCTGCAGGGGCAGGGGCTCGAACTGGTGCGCACGCCGGTCGGCGACCGCTATGTTCTGGAACGCATGCTGGCCGACGGCTACAATCTCGGCGGCGAGCAGTCCGGTCACATCATCCTGTCGGACTACGCGACGACGGGCGACGGCTTCGTCGCTGCCCTGCAGGTGCTGGCAACGGTGCAGAGGCTGCGCCGTCCGGTCTCCGAGGTCTGCCACCGCTTCGATCCGCTGCCGCAGATCCTCAAGAACGTACGCTATCGCAGCGGCAGGCCACTGGAAGCCGACGAAGTGAAGTCGGCGATCGATACCGGGCAGAAGCGTCTCAACGGCCACGGCCGTCTGCTCGTGCGCTCCTCCGGCACCGAGCCCGTGATCCGCGTCATGGGCGAGGGCGACGACCGGTCATTGGTCGAGGAGGTGGTCGACGAGATCGTCGCTGCCGTCGGCAACGCGGCCGCCGCGGCAGCATAGGCATCGGCAAACCATATCGTCTGTTTCGAGCCTGCCGTCACGTCCCGACGGCAGGTTTTTCATGTCGGCGATCGAGGCGGTCGTTCGTGTGAGTTGGCGGCGGACGCAGAACTAATCAGCTGTGTCGATCGCATCGCCCTGTTGCTTGCTAACGAATCGTTAGGAGATGTTACGCAGCAGTGAACGGTTCCGGCGTGCTCATGGAATGTCAACCTTAATTATTAGGGTTAAGCGCCGCTTAAGCATTTGGTGCGATTGTACAGCCGTCAGTTGTGATGTGGGGCCCATTTCCGAACGCCTCACCGGCCAAAGGGACGAAGCCAATGCGTAGCGTTAAGTCTTTGATCGCCGCCGGAGCGGCCTCTCTGTTTTCCACTTTGGCCTTTGCGGCCGACATGCCCATCATGCCCCCTCCAGTCTACGCGCCGCCCCCGGCGGCCGATTTTGGCGGCTGGTACCTGCGCGGCGATATCGGGTTCAGCAATCAGAAGGTCAAGGACGTCCATTATACGCGCGAGTCGGCCTATACGCCGATGACCTCGTTCAACCAGACATCCGCGTTCGACACTGCCGGCATCTACGGCGTCGGCCTCGGTTATCGTTTCAACAGCTGGTTCCGCATGGACGTGACGGGCCAGTATCGCGGCAATTCGAACTTCAAGGCCACTGACCGCTTCACGGCTACCGCCGGCGGCGTGCCCTACAACGGCATCGACAACTACAACGGCACCAAGTCCGAGTGGCTGGTGCTCGCCAACGCCTATGTCGATCTCGGCACCTGGTGGTGCGTCACCCCATTCATCGGCGCCGGCGTCGGCGGCGCGCGAGTCTCGATCGCGAACTTCACCGACACGGGCATCAACAACCTGCCGTTCACGACGACGAGCTTCGCGACGGCGCCGACCGCTTCGAAGTGGAATTTCGCCTGGGCGGCGCACGCCGGTCTCGCCTACGCCGTCAATCCGAACCTCGTGCTCGAACTGGCCTACAGCTACGTCGATCTCGGCCAGGGGCAAACGGGCGTGCTGTCGGACTACGTGGGCAACACCACCGGCAACGTCTTCAAGTTCAAGGACATCACCTCGCACGACCTGAAGCTCGGCGTGCGCTGGAATTTCGACAACCCGCCGCCGCCCCCGATGCCGCCGCTGATCCGCAAGGGCTGAGGTCTGAACTAATCATTCCAGTGATGGACGAACGGCGCGGGTCTCCTGCGCCGTTTCGCTTTTCGCGTGTCCGTTCGATCGCTTTCGCGCTGAAAGAATTGCCGCGCGAAGCTTTGCGACAACGAATGATTAAGGTTAACACGCGATGATCGCGACTGAGAGTTCAAGTAGCTGATTGGAGCGTTGCGATGCGTAGCCTGGTTGTGGCGGTTTCGGTGTTTGGCATGGTCTCGGCTGCCCAGGCCGCCGACTTGTCCGACCTTCCGATCCTGAGGGGCGGCCTCACCGAAGGCCTGGCCAATTCCAGGGTCAACTGGGACGGATATTACGTCGGTGGTCAGGCCGGCTATGGCGCGTCCGACGAGAAGTTCAGCGGCAGCAATCAGACGATGACCGCCGCTCTGCTCGCCAACACAGCGATCGAAAGCGCCTACGGCGTGTCGCAATGGCCACTTCCGTTTGGAAAGACAACAGGGAAGACAAGTGCCTTTGGAGCCTTTGCGGGCTATAACTCGCAGTGGGATGATGTCGTGCTCGGCGTCGAAATGAGCTATATGCACGGATCTTTCGGCGGCACCGCCTCGGCAAGCATGTCGCGTTCGTTCAGTACCCCGATTTCCGGCTTCTATCACGCCGTCACGTCGAACGCAGCTTCGTCGATATCGATCTCAGACGTGGCCACCATTCGCGGCCGGGCTGGCTACGCCATGGGAAGCTTCCTGCCCTACGCATTCTTCGGGCTGGCATTGGGAAAAGCCGATACGACCCGGAGCGTATCCGTCGACGACAACTATGCAGCGACTTACGCCGTTGCGGTTTCATCCTGCAATAGTGCGACGCCGCCGTTCTGTGCGACGTTGAGCGCGGCGGAAGGCCAGCATAATCGCCTCATCTACGGCTATTCCGCCGGACTTGGTGTCGACGTGAACCTTTACGCGGGACTGTTTGCCCGGTTTGAATATGAATATGTCCGCTTCGCGACCACCGTCGACACCAACATCAATACCGTGCGCGCGGGTCTCGGCTACAAGTTCTGAGCTTGCCGCGGGATCGCCCGGCGGTCCTGCCGGTTGACAGTTTCCGCGGCGCCTGCTGCTCTCCAGTCGACGGACAGGGGAGCGGGAATGCGGATCTACGGCGATCTCAAGTCGGGCAATTGCCTGAAGGTGAAATGGGTGTGCGATCATCTCGCGCTCCCGTACGACTGGGTCGATGTCGATATCATGAAAGGCGGGAGCCGCACGCCGGACTTTCTCGCGCTCAATCCATGGGGGCAGGTCCCCGCGATCGTGCTCGACGATGGCCGCCCCCTTGCTCAGTCGAACGCGATCATTCGCTATCTGGCGCGGGACAGCCGGCTCATCCCGGCAGATGCCTATGCGCAGGCGAAGATGGACGAGTGGCTGTTCTGGGAACAATATAGCCACGAACCCTACGTCGCGACGTGCCGCTTCCACATGGTCTATCTCGGCAAGCCGGCCTCCGAGCTCGACCCGGAGAAGGTGAAGCGTGGCTATGCCGCGCTCGATCACATGCAGCGGCAGCTCGAACGCTCGCGTTTCCTCGCGGGGGAGACCTTGTCGCTGGCCGACATCGCGCTGCTGGCCTATACCCGGCTCGCCCATGAAGGCGGCTTCGATCTCTCGCACCGCGGCGCAGTCAGGCGCTGGATTGGCGAGGCGGAGACGCTGCTCGGGCTTTCGCCGGCGGGGTGAGTGACGGATGATGTCAGAGTCCATGTCGATCACGATTCGGCGCGCGCGCCGCGAGGATGTCGCCGCCATTGTCGCGATGCTCGCCGACGATCACCTCGGCCGGGCGCGCGAGCGCGTCGAGGACCCGCTGCCGGAGCCATATTTCGCGGCTTTCGACGCCATCTCGCGGGATGCGAACATCACGCTCGTGGTGGCCGAGGAGGCTGGCCGCGTGGTTGGCTCTCTGCAGCTCTGCATCCTGCCGGGCCTGAGCTCGCAAGGGGCGTCGCGGGCGCTGGTCGAGGACGTTCGCGTCGCAACGGACCGCCGCAGCCGTGGCATCGGCGAGCAGCTCCTGCAATGGGCGATCGCAGAGGCGCGCAGCCGCCGCTGCAATCTGATCGAGCTCATGACGCATCAGAGCCGCACCGACGCGCAGCGCTTCTACGAGCGCCTCGGCTTTGCCCGCAGCCATATCGGCATGGTGATGCGGTTCTGAGCGCCGCTACGGTGCCAGCCGGTAGGCCGTGACAGCGTTGGGACCGAACGCCTTGGTAGGTATGGTCGGACCAAGCTGCGCCAGGCAGTGCTCGATCGCCTTTTTGATCGCACCATAGCTGCCGGCCAGCAGGCAGACCGGCCAGTCCGAGCCGAAGATCAGCCGGTCCTCGCCGAAGCTGCGGGCGACATGCGTCACATAGGGCAGCAGCCGCGCGGCGTCCCAATCGGCCCACACCGCCTCGGTCGCCAGCCCCGAGACCTTGCACCAGACGTTGCCGCAGGCGGCGAGCTCCGTGATGCAGTCGGCCCATTTGCGGTCGAAGCCCGTTGCAATCGGCGGCTTGGCGCAATGGTCGAGCACGAAGCGCGCCCGCGGGAAGGCACGCACCGTCGCGGTCGCCAAGGGCAGCTCGCGCGTGCGCACCAGCAGATCGTAGCTCAGATCGTGCGCGAACACGGCTTCGAGCCCGTGCCGGACGTCGCTGCGCAGGAGCCAGTCCGCGTTCGGCTCGTCATGGACCTGATGGCGGATGCCGACCAGCTTGTTGCCGCCGGGCAGTCGGCGCAGCCGGTCGATCGTGGATCCCACGGAAGGATCGGTCAGGTCGACCCAGCCGACGACACCGGCGATGAACGGCGTCGCGTGGGCGACGCGCAGAAATTCCTCGGTCTCGTCGAGCGACGACCGGGTCTGCACCAGGATGCTGGCGTCCAGACCGTTCTCGGCGAGCAGCGGGGCGAGGTCTGCGGGACCGAAAGCGCGGCGGATCGGCGCCAGCGCGTCGCCGGCCATCCAGGAATACTCGGCGCGATCAGGGTCCCAGAAATGCTGATGCGCATCGATGACGCGGCTCATGTTGCATCTCCCGGCAGCGGCGCGCGCGGATCGACCAGATTGCGGGCGCGCAGGTCGCGCCAGAACGCGTCGGGGATCAGCGCTTGCGCCATCGCGATATTGTCGGCGGCCTCATCAGCCGTGCGGGCGCCCTGCAGGCCGACGGTGACGGCGGGATGGGCGAGGCAGAACTGGATCGCCGCGGCTTTGAGCTCGGTGTTGTGCTGCCTGCACAAGGCATCGAGCTCGCGCGCGCGGGCCACCAGCCTCGCGTCGGCATCTTCGTAGTTGAATTTCGCCTGGCCATGAGGGTTGGCCAGGATGCCGCTGTTGTAGATGCCGCCAAGAATGATGGCGACGTTCTGCCTCTCGCAGATCGGGAACAGCGCCGTCAGCGCGCCCTGGTCGAGCAGCGTGTAACGGCCGGCGAGGAGGAAGCAGTCGACCGGGACGGCCTCGGCAAAGCGCGTCAGCATCTCCGACTGGTTCATGCCGGCGCCGATCGCCTTGATGCTGCCGTCGTCGCGCAGCCGCTGCAGCGCGCGGAAGGCGCCGGCGACGGCGTCATTGTAATGATCGTCCGGATCATGCACGAGCAGGATGTCGATGCGATCGAGACCAAGCCGAACCAGGCTCTCCTCGACCGAGCGCATCACGCCATCATAGGAATAATCGAAGCGCGGCCGCAGCGGCGGCGTGCCCTTGTAGTGCGGATCTTCGTCCGATGCCGTCGGGTCCGGTCGCAGCAGCCGGCCGACCTTGGTCGAGATCACATAACTGTCGCGCGGCTGCTTGCGCAGAAACGCGCCCAGCCGCTGCTCGGCGAGACCGAAGCCATAGAGCGGCGCGGTGTCGTAGAAGCGCACCCCGCGCGACCACGCCGCCGCGATCGTCGCCTCGGCATCGCCATCGCTGACCGGCTCGAACAGGCCGCCAAGCGGCGCCGTGCCAAGGCCGAGGCGGGTGATTTCGAGTGAGCTCCTCCCGAGACGGACGCGTTCCATTGTTCTATCCTTGTTGTTCGGCGCGTGCAGCTTGCATCATTGTGCATGAGCAAGTCCGGCGACACAACGCCACAGCATGCGCGATACGGCAACCAAAACGAGGAGGGAACGATGTCGGGGATCAATCCGCTGACGGCGCTCGGCGTCGTGCTGGCGACCGCGGCGACCGACGCGGTCTACGTCATGTTCACCACTGCGGTCGTTGCACGGCGACGGTTGTCGGCGGCAACCTGGAGCTCGATCTGGTACATGCTGTCGTCGTTCGCGGTGATCAGCTACACCGAGAACTGGATCTATGTGGCCTTCGCCGCGGTCGGCTCCTGGATCGGCGCCTATGCGTCGATGACTTTCCTGCATCGTCAGCCCGCAGGCCAGGCGCCGATGGGATCCGCGCCGGAGTAGCGCTGCTTGCATGCCAGCACGACTGCGTGAACGCGCGTGGGCGTGCTTGCGAAGTTCCTTGACGTGGAACGACCCTTCCCTTAATCACGCCAGCGGGACACCTCCCCCCAACGGGAGGCTTACTATCTGGAAGGATAGACGATGACTGCAGCGAAGCCTTCGCAGCGGCCTGTTGTGCCGCATTTCTCCTCCGGCCCCTGCGCCAAGCGCCCCGGATGGACCTCCGAAAATCTCAAGGACGCTCCCCTCGGCCGCTCGCACCGCGCGAAGATCGGCAAGGCCAAGCTCAAGCAGGCCATCGAGCTGACGCGCGAGGTGCTGGAAGTTCCGGCCGACTACAAGATCGGCATCGTTCCGGCGTCCGACACCGGGGCGGTCGAGATGGCGCTGTGGTCGCTGCTCGGCGCGCGGCCCGTCACCACGATCGCCTGGGAATCCTTCGGCGAGGGCTGGGTCAGCGACATCGTCAAGGAGCTCAAGCTCAAGGACGTCACCAAGCTGCACGCGGGTTACGGCGAGATTCCGGATCTGTCCAAGGTCGATCCCGCATCTGACGTCGTCTTCACCTGGAACGGCACCACCTCCGGCGTGCGCGTGCCGAATGCCGACTGGATCAGCGCGAGCCGCGAAGGCCTGACGATCTGCGACGCCACCTCGGCGGCGTTCGCGCAAGCGCTCGACTGGCCGAAGCTCGACGTCGTCACCTTCTCCTGGCAGAAGGCGCTCGGCGGCGAGGCCGCGCATGGCATGCTCATTCTGTCGCCGCGCGCGGTCGAACGTCTCGAGACCTACAAGCCGGCCTGGCCGCTGCCGAAGATCTTCCGCCTCACCAAGGGCGGCAAGCTCAATGCCGGCATCTTTGAAGGCGAGACCATCAACACGCCGTCGATGCTCTGCGTCGAGGACTATCTGGACGCGCTGAACTGGGGCAAGTCGATCGGCGGTTTGAAGGCGCTGATCGCGCGCGCCGATGCCAACACCAAGGTGCTCGCGGACTGGAAGGCCAAGACGCCCTGGATCGACTTCCTGGCGCAGGATCCTGCGATCCGCTCCAACACCTCGGTCTGCCTGAAGGTCGTCGATCCCACCATCACGTCGCTGTCGGCCGATGCCCAGGCTGATTTCGCGAAGAAGCTGGTGGCGATGGTCGAGAAGGAGAACGCCGGCTTCGACTTCGCCCATTACCGTGATGCGCCGGCTGGCCTGCGCATCTGGTGCGGCGCGACCGTGGAAGCCAAGGACGTCGCGCTGCTGACGCAGTGGATCGACTGGGCGTTCGCCGAATCCAAGGCGGCGTTGCCGAAGGCGGCCTGAGGCGCGCGCCGCGTCATTGCGAGCGCAGAGAAGCAATCCAGGGCCACAACGACAATCTGGATTGCTTCGTCGCTTCGCTCCTCGCAATGACGGAAATCAACTGCGTAGGGTGGGCAAAGGCGCGAAGCGCCGTGCCCACCATCAACGTCACCCGACGCGAAAGACGGTGGGCACGCTGCGCTTTGCCCACCCTACGAGCAGACAGCTTTCCCATCATCCCGGCGCCCCGCGCCGCCCCTCTCTCAAGAGAGGCGTGAAGGACCATCGTCATGTCCAAACCCAAAGTTCTCATTTCCGACGCGCTCTCACCGGCTGCCGTACAGATCTTTCGGGATCGCGGCGTCGAGGTCGACTTCCAGCCCAATCTCGGCAAGGACAAGGACAAGCTCGCCGACATCATCGGCGACTATGACGGCCTTGCGATCCGCTCCGCGACCAAGGCGACGGCCAAGATTATCGAGCGCGCCAAGCGGCTGAAGGTGATCGGCCGCGCCGGCATCGGCGTTGACAACGTCGAGATTCCCGCGGCAACCGCCAAGGGCATCATCGTGATGAACACGCCGTTCGGCAATTCGATCACCACCGCCGAGCACGCGATCACGCTGATGCTGGCGCTGGCGCGCGAGATCCCGCAGGCCGATGCCTCGACCCAGGCCGGCAAGTGGGAGAAGAACCGCTTCATGGGCGTCGAGATCACCGGCAAGACGCTCGGTGTCGTCGGCTGCGGCAACATCGGCTCGATCGTCTGCGACCGTGCGCAGGGCCTGCGCATGAAGGTGATCGGCTTCGATCCGTTCCTCACCGAGGAACGCGCGCGAGACCTCGGCGTCGAGAAGGTCGAGCTCGACGAATTGCTCAAGCGCGCCGACTTCATCACGCTGCACACGCCGCTCACCGACAAGACCCGCAACATCATCGATGCCGCGGCCATTGCGAAGACGAAGAAGGGCGTGCGCATCATCAATTGCGCGCGCGGCGGCCTGGTCGACGAGCAGGCGCTGCTCGAGGCCCTCAACAGCAAGCATGTCGCGGGTGCGGCGCTCGACGTGTTTGCTGAGGAGCCCGCCACCAGCAATGCGCTGTTCGGCCATCCCGGGGTGATCTGCACGCCGCATCTCGGCGCCTCCACCACGGAAGCGCAGGAGAACGTCGCGCTGCAGATCGCCGAGCAGATGTCGGACTATCTGCTCACCGGCGCCATCTCGAACGCGATCAACTTCCCCTCGATCACGGCGGAAGAAGCGCCCAAGCTGAAGCCGTTCATCGCGCTCGCCGAGAAGCTCGGATCGTTCGCGGGCCAGCTCACCGAGAGCAGCATTGCCAAGATCCAGATCACCTATGAGGGCCATGTCGCGGAGATGAAGACCAAGGCGCTGACCTCGGCAGTGCTCGCAGGTCTGTTGCGGCCGATGCTGGGCGAGGTCAACGTCGTGTCGGCGCCGGTCATCGCCAAGGAGCGCGGCATGATCGTCGACGAGGTGCTGCGTGCCGGCGAGAGCGACTATGAAAGCCTGATCACGGTCGCCGTCACCACCGAGCATCAGGAGCGCGCGGTGTCGGGGACAGTCTATGCCGACGGCAAGCCGCGGCTGGTGGACATCAAGGGCATCCGCGTCGATGCCGAGTTTGGCAAGTCGATGATCTACGTGACCAACGAGGACAAGCCGGGCTTCATCGGCAAGTTCGCGAGCCTGTTGGGCGACGCCAAGATCAACATCGCGACCTTCCATCTCGGCCGTGTCGCAGCCGGCGGCGATGCCATCGCGCTGGTCGAGATCGACGGCGCCGTGCCGGCCGATCTGGTCGCCAAGATCCAGGCGCTGCCGCAGGTCAAGCAGGCCAAGGCGCTGGCGTTCTGATCGCGCATGGCCGTATCGGCCGAGCCAACGAGGCAGCACGGCATTTCGCCGTGCTGCCTTTTTTCGTCCTCGACGGCATTCGAGGGGGCGTCCTTGCCGGGCTTCCATTGAACCCGGCTGTCTTTCGTCGCGTCTAACGCCGAGCAAAGGACCGGTCGATCCGGTCCTGCGGGTGCTGGGATTGCGGAGAGAGCGATGACGATGCGAAAAATGGGCCTGGTCACCACGGGTCTCATGCTTGGAGCTGCCCTGACGACGGCGTCTGGCCATGCTGCAAACCTCGATGCGACCTCCATTGTCGATGCCGTCACTGTCTATCCCGATGGTGCGACCGTGACGCGGGTCATCGCGCTCGACCTTCCCGCTGGCGAGACCACCGCGATCGCCAAGGACTTTCCGCTTGGACTCGATGCCTCCTCGCTGCGGGTCGAAGGCGACGCGGGAGCCAGGCTCGTGATCGGCACCGTGGACGCGAAGCCGCCGCGCGCGGCACCGCCCGTCAATCTGCCCGAGATCGACAAGCGCATCGAGGCGCTGAAGGATGAGCGCGCCAATCTCGACGGCACCATTGCCGCCGCCCTTGCGCGGAAGAAATTTGCCGAGCGCTTCGCTGAGGCGTCGCCGGCCGGGCTCGGCGAGAAGGGCGAGGCGCGCCCCATCGCGGAGTGGCGCAATGCGTTCGCCGCCGTCGCCGAAGAGGTCGGGCAGGCGGACAGCGCGGTCCGCGACGCCGAGCGCAAGCAGCGCGAGATCGATCGCGAGATCGCCCGCCTGCAGGCTGATCGTGGAACGAAGCCGCCGAGCAGGATGGAGGTCCAGATCGAGTTGTCGGCGGCGGCCGCGACCAAGGCGACGTTGCGCGTGACCTACGCGGTGCGCAATGCCCGCTGGGTGCCGCTGTACGATGCGCGTCTCGACACCTCGGCGAAGGATCGCAAGCCTGCGCTGGAGCTGGTGCGCCGTGCCGAGATCCAGCAGAGCACCGGCGAGGACTGGTCCGATGTCGCGCTCTCGGTCTCCACGGTGAGGACCGGACGAGGCGGCAGCGCGCCCGAACTGCGTACCGTGATCGCGCAATATCCTCCGCCGCCGTCTCCGCCTATGGCACAACTCGGGACGCTGTCCGACAAGGCGCCTAGGCAGCGGAGCATGGAGCCATACGCTCCCGTCGCGGCAGCTCCTGAGGCGGGTAAGCGGGCGGAAGAGCGCGAGACCTCCGTCGAGATTAGCGCCTATCAGACCGCCTTCCGGCTACCTGGACGCGTCAGCGTGGGCGCCAATGATGGCGCGAAGAGCCTGCGCATCTCGACCGCGATGATCACGCCTGAACTGATCATTCGTTCAGCGCCGGTGGTGGATCCCACCGCGTACCTCGAAGCGAACTTCACGCAGGCCGAGGATACGCCGCTGCTGCCGGGCAAGGTCTCGATCTATCGCGATGGCATGTTTGTCGGAACATCGAGGTTGCCAGCGGCCGGCAAGGAGGAGGCCGTCCGGCTCGGCTTCGGTGCCGACGACAAGGTCAAGGTCGAGCGCAGCGTCGTCAAACGCAATGAAGGTTCGGCCGGCCTAATCGTGACGACGGCCAGGATCGACGAGCGCGCCTTCAAGACGACGATCCGCAACGCGCACGACTTCCCGGTCAAGGTCGCGATCCAGGATCAACTGCCGGTCAGCGAGAACGAGGAGATCGTGGTCGAGATGCTGCCTGCGACCACGCCGCCGACATCGACCAACGTCCGCGATCGGCGCGGTGTGATCGAATGGATGGTCGATGCCAAGCCCGGCGAGACCAAGGACATTTCGTTCGCTTGGCGCGCACGCTGGCCGAAGGACAAGACCATCGTCATGCAGCCTTCAGGGTAGCTGATTCTGGAGCAATCGTAGGGGATGCCGTCCGGCGTGAGCGGCCGTCCGACTCGTCGTTCGGGCGTCCCCCAGCAACTTGAGATCAGGCCGCAGTTAGTTGCTGTACTCGTAGTTTAAAATCGAGTCCTGCAAGATCTCGCCGGGGCGTCAGACCGTGGTCAAGATCGTTGGTCTGCCCTGATCCGAACTTAAAGCTGTCGTAGTTGCGAACGATGCCGAGTCCTCGCTTCCGGCGCGGACGCGGGCGGCGATTGATAGTTGGGCAGCAAATTGCGATTTGCTGGAGACGGGGAAAAGACATGCTTTCGATGATCGGGCCTTCGCGGCGGAAAATGACCGCGCGACACCGATCGTTGCGCACGCCAATCTGATCTTTTCGTCATGTTTCCGACATTTCAGGTCGTTGCGGCGATGTCCGAATCGCCGGACAGGGCGGTCATTTTGGCCGCGGCCATCGTTCCGTTTGGCGGGATGACGCAGGCTGTTCGCAAGGCCCTGATTCGTTCGCCTGATTTGTCGCACGCGTCCCTGCCACCACAGAACGTTCCAGGGCTTCATCCTGCCCTGACCAGCCGATGCAGGCGCATGGCTCGGTGTCGAGCGGCGATCGATCCGATGGCCGTCGGACGCAGATGGCGCGTGCCTTTCGGCGGACAGCAACGGAGGTCTCAGTCTACCAGATGCAATATTTGTCCTTGGTCTCGTGCATCATGCGGCGTTCGCGTCGGATCGCGGTCTTGTCCGCCGCCATGCTGGCCGTAAGCGTCAGCGGAGCCATCTCGGCCGACAATGTCAGCCTGGTTCGTGAGCTATCCGGCCGTGTTGGTCCGATCATCGGATCCGCCCAGGCATGCCAAAGCATCGCTCCCCGTCGCGTCCAGGTGATCGTCGGTAAGTTTCAGGGAGCGATTCGCGAGGCCTCGACCAACCCCAAGGATCGGAATGAGCTCGCCCGAGATTTCGAGCGAAACGTCGTCAACGGCCGTGCCGCGGTCAACGGCGGACGAGCCGATTGCAGGCTGGTCGAGGGCCAGCTTGCCGACCTCGAGCGGAGCCTCAACGTGGCGCCGCCGACCATGTCGGCCACCGCGCCCGCAGCCGTTGCTGTGACCGGCGCGATCAGGCCTGCTGCGTCCGGCCCTGTGCGCGGCGTGAGTGATCAGGAGATTCGCTTCGGAATGGTCATCCCCTACACGGGAAGCGCCAAGGAGAACGGGCAGAGCTACAAGCGCGGCATCGAGGTGGCATTCGCGCGAACCAATGCCAGCGGCGGCGTCAATGGACGGATGCTCAAGCTGATCGCCGCGGACGACGGCTTCGAGCCGTCGCGGACGCTGGATGCGATGAAGCTGCTCTGGGACAAGGAGCAGGTGTTCGGTTTTCTCGGTAATCTCGGCACGCCGACCGCTGCAGTCGCGATCCCGTTTGCGCTCGAACGCCGCGTGCTGTTCTTCGCGCCATTCACCGGCGGTAGTGTGGTGCGGCATGACCCGCCGGACCGTTACGTCTTCAACTACAGGCCGAGCTTCGTCGAGGAGGCTGACGCGGCGGTGCGCTACCTGCTGAAGATTCGCAAGTTCAAGCCGAACCAGATCGCGGTCTTCGGCCAGAATGACGATCTGGGCGATCAGGGCTTCGCCGGCGTCGCCAAGGCCTATCGCGCGGCAGGTCTCAGCGACAAATCGATCCTGCGTCTGACCTACAACCGTAACTCGGTCGACATGGATGAGGCGGTCAATCAGCTGAAGCGGCAGAAGGTGCCGATACGGGCGATCGTCATGGTCGGGACGACGAGGCCGGCTGCGAAATTCATCGAGAAGACGCGGGATCTGTTTCCGGGGATGATCTACACGAACATGTCGATCGTCGGCGCCACCGCGCTGGCGCAGGAATTGATGCTGCTGGGACCGCGCTTCACCGAGAACGTCATCGTGACGCAGGCGGTGCCGGCCGTGTCAGGCTATTCGAGCACGGTTCTCGACTTCAAGAATGCGCTTGCCCAGGCATTCCCCGGCGAAGTCCCCGACTACGTCTCGCTCGAAGGCTACGTCGCGGCCGGTCTCTTGATCGATGCGATCAAGCGCACCGGGCCGCAGCTCGACACCGAGCGGCTGGTGGACGTGCTGGAAGGTACGCGCAATCTCGACATGGGTCTGGGAGCCTCGCTCAATCTCAGCCGCGGCGATCACCAGGCCCTGCACAAGGTCTGGGGGACGGAACTCGACAAGACGGGATCATATCAGCCGCTCGACCTGGAATGATCCGCTCGGATGATTGGATGATCTGCCCGAAGTGATCCGCCGCCGCGCGACTGCTTGGCAGGATCGGCAAGGGCACGCCCTGGGTTTGCGAGAAGGGGAGCGGCGTTCGGCAATGTCGGGCCGTGCTCCGGCCACGTGGGCGCACTTGATCCAGGACAAGCGCATCGACGAGCCGGCTTGTTAAGGGCTGTCGCAGTTCCGGCGGCATCGATCATGTCCGATCGATCGCCGGAGTGGTCCGAGACGAGTGTCCGCCATGGAATCCGACCCGAACGTCCGCAAGCAGGCCATTGCCGTCGGCTACATCTTTCTCGCCGGCGTTGGCATGCTGCTGCTGCAATGGCTGCTGACGGCCTACAACACGGTCGAGACGATTCCCTACAGCCAGTTCGAGCAACTGGTGGAGCAGGGCAGGATCGCCGAGGTCTCGGTCAGCCAGGACACGATCCAGGGCAAATTCAAGGACAAGCAGCAGGACGGCAAGACCTCCTTCATCACAGCGCGGGTCGATCCGCCGCTCGCCGAGAAGCTGGCGGCGAAGGGGGTCACCGTAACCGGCGTGCCTGCGGGCGGATTGATCCAGACGCTGCTGTCCTGGGTCGTGCCGGCGTTGATGTTCTATCTGGTCTGGGTGTTCCTCGGCCGCAAGGTGATGGACCGCCAGGGCTTCGGCGGTCTGATGTCGATCGGCAAGTCGCGCGCCAAGGTCTATGTGGAGACCGACACCAAGGTCACCTTCGCCGATGTGGCCGGGGTCGACGAGGCCAAGTTCGAGCTGCAGGAGGTCGTGCAGTTTCTCAAGGATCCGAAGAGCTATGGCCGGCTCGGCGCGCATGTGCCGAAAGGGATCCTGCTCGTCGGCCCGCCCGGCACGGGCAAGACCCTGCTCGCGCGTGCCGTGGCAGGCGAAGCCGGCGTCGCCTTCTTCTCGATCTCGGGCTCCGAGTTCGTCGAGATGTTCGTGGGCGTCGGCGCCGCCAGGGTGCGCGACCTGTTCGAACAGGCGCGCAAGGCGGCGCCCTGCATCATCTTCATCGACGAGCTCGACGCGCTCGGCCGCAGCCGGACAGCGGGCGGTCCGATGGGCGGCTATGATGAGAAGGAGCAGACGCTCAATCAGTTGCTGGCCGAGCTCGACGGCTTCGATCCAAGCTCCGGCGTCATCCTGCTCGCGGCGACCAACCGGCCTGAGATTCTCGATCCGGCGCTGCTGCGCGCCGGCCGCTTCGACCGCCAGGTGCTGGTCGATCGGCCGGACAAGATCGGGCGGCTCGCGATCCTCAAGGTGCACGTCAGCAAGATCACGATGGCCGACGGCGTCGAGCTCGACAAGGTCGCCGCGCTCACCGCCGGTTTCACCGGCGCCGATCTCGCCAACCTGATCAACGAGGCCGCGATCGCGGCGACGCGCCGCAAGGGTCACGACGTCACGTTCGATGATTTCACCGTCGCCATCGAGCGGATCGTCGCCGGCCTCGAAAAGAAGAGCCGTGTGCTCAACCCCGCCGAGCGGCGCAGGGTCGCCTATCACGAGATGGGCCATGCCCTGGTCGCCGCCAATCTGGCCGGGGTCGATCCGGTGCAGAAAGTCTCGATCATTCCGCGCGGCGTCGGCGCGCTCGGCTATACGATGCAGCGGCCGACCGAGGATCGCTTCCTGCTCGCGGTCAGCGAATTGAAGAACCGCATCGCAGTGCTGATGGGCGGCCGTGCCTCGGAACAGCTCATCTTCGATGGCGACGTCTCGACCGGTGCCGCCGACGACCTGCAGCGCGCGACCGAGATCGCGATCGAGATGGTCACGAAGTACGGCATGGATGCAAAGGTCGGCCAGCGCACCTACGCGCCACGGCCGCTGACCTCGTTCCTGCAGCCGCAGGACCAGGTCGTCTCAGCGGCGGAGGAGACCGGGCGCGAGATCGACCTCGCCGTGCGCGAGCTCGTCGCCGACGGTGGTGCTCGCGCGCGCGCCATTCTCGAGGGCCATCGGCAGGATCTCGAGCAGGGCGTGGCGCTGTTGATCGCGAAGGAGACGCTGACGGCCGAGGAGTTCGCGCCGTTGCGGCCGGCGTCCACCTCAGCCACAGGAGAGGCGGCCGTCGGAAGTTGATCCGGGTTTTTACGGATATTGTCCGCAACGGAACTCTAACCATCACCTGATGAATCTGTCGTCAGTTATCCTTGACAGATCGATCACATCGATCGGGTGGAGTTTCTCGCGTGCTGCTGAACAACCTGAAGATTGCCCCCAAGCTCGCCATCGTCGTCGGCATCGCGCTGTTGGGCCTCGCGGCGGCCGGCACGTTCGCTGGCAATCTCATGCAGAACGAGATGATCAACGCCCGCATCGAGGAGTGCCGGGCGATCGTCGAGACCGCGCGCAACATGGCTCTCGGCCTCGTCAAGGAGGTCGAAGCCGGCAAGATGACGAAGGAGGCCGCGATCGACGAGTTCGTCAAGCGCGGCAGCACGATGACCTTCGACAAGGGCATGGGCTACCTTTTCGCCTATACGATGGACGGCAACGTCGTTCTGTCTCAGGATCCGAAGCAGCGCGGCCAGAACGTCATCGATTTCGAGCTCAACGGCCGCAAGCTCGTCGTTGAGCTGCGCGACGGCGTCGCCAAGGACGGTGACGTAACCTTGCGTTACGAATATCTGCGCCCCGGTCAGGAGCAGCCGACCCGCAAGATCTCCTATGCGGTCATGATTCCGGGCTGGAACACGTTCGTGGGCACCGGCGTCTACGTCGACGATCTCGACGCCAAGCTGAAGCCGCTGAAATGGATGATGTGGCTGGCCTGCGCCGGCATCGCCGTCATTGCCGGCGGGATGACCTGGCTGATCAGCCGCAGCATCAGCGTGCCGCTCGATCGTCTCGGCATCCGCATGCGCGAGATCGCCGATGGCCAGCTCGATGGTGAAATTCCCGGGGTCGGCCGCGGCGACGAGATCGGCGGGATGGCCGCGACCGTCCAGATCTTCAAGGACAACGCGCTGCGGATGCGCGAGCTCGAGCAGGCCGAGGCCGCGACCCAGCAGCGCACGGCCGCCGAGCGGCGCGCCGCCATGCAGAACCTGGCCGCCGATTTCGAGCGCAGCGTCAACGGCATCGTCCGCTCGGTGGCGTCGGCCGCCGAGGGCATGCAGCACACTGCCCAGTCGATGACGTCGACCGCGACCGATGCCAGCTCGCGCGCCTCGACCGTCGGCGCCGCGACCCAGAGCGCGAACGACAATGTCGGCACGGTCGCCGCCGCCGCCGAGGAGCTGTCCAGCTCGGTCAATGAGATCTCCCGTCAGGTCGCCCGCTCCAGCGAGATCGCGAGCAAGGCGGTCAACGACGCCGAGCGCACCAACGCCACCGTGCAGGTGCTGTCGACCGGCGCCGAGAAGATCGGCGAGGTCGTGAAGCTGATCCACTCGATCGCGGCGCAGACCAATCTGCTGGCGCTGAACGCCACGATCGAGGCCGCCCGCGCCGGCGAATCCGGCAAGGGCTTTGCGGTCGTCGCCTCCGAGGTCAAGGCGCTTGCCAACCAGACCGCGAAGGCGACGGAGGAGATCTCGGCCCAGGTCGCGGCGATGCAGACGTCGACCCAGGATGCGGTCGCAGCGATCAGCGGCATTACCCAGACCATCGCGCAAATGAGCGAGATCACCAACTCGATCTCGACCTCGATTGCACAGCAGGGCGACGCAACGCGCGAAATCGCCCGCAACATCCAGTCGGTTGCTGCCGGCTCGAACGAGATCAGCACGCATATCGGCGGCGTGACCAGGGCGGCGGAAGCGACCGGCGTGGCTGCGTCCGAGGTGCTGTCGAGTGCGCGCGAGCTCGACAGCCAGTCCGGCCTGCTGCAGCAGGCGGTTGACGGCTTCATGGCCAAGGTGCGGGTCGCTTGATCGAACCCGGGCGCTGTCGTCGCGGGAGGCGATAGCCTCCTCAAAAGAACGGCACCCAGGTCGTCAACCCCTCGATCGCGCAGCCGCTACTTCGCCTTGAGGAAGTCGCCGACTTCCAGCAGCACGAACTCGTTGTCATCAGCCTTGTTGGGATCGCGGCTGGACGAGAACGGCAGGTTGTTGTCATTGCCGACGATGATGTGCGTGTCGTCGACACGATCGACGTTCTCGATCGTGAAGAACGGGAAGGTGAGCACGCCGTCGTTGAGCGGCTTGCGCGCCTTCTTGTCCGGATCCTTGATCTTCATCAGGTCGATATAGGCGATCTTGCGGACCGGCTTGCCGACATTGGCGTCGGACAATTCGATCTTGTAGACGCGCTTGAACTTGGCGACGTCAGGAAAGCAGTTCTCGCCGCGGACGCCTTGCGGACAGGCCTTGTCGCTGGTGCCCTCGCCATTGTCGCGCTCGATGATCAGGCCTTGGCTCGGGTCGATCATGTTGAAGTCGCCGATCGCATTGCCGTTCTGCTCGAACACGTACTGCCAGTAGCGGCCGGTGAACTTCTCGGCGGCGACGTCGAATTCGAGGATGCGCGAGGCTTCCTTGCCGTCGACCTTGTCCCACTCCTTCTTGTCGGCGTCCCACAGCGGGCCTTCGAGCAGGCCGTAGATGAACTTGCCGTCGACGGACGAGGCGAAGCCCTCGAAGCCCTTCGAGCGGCGCAGATTGACGTTGGTGTAGGTCGCGCCGGGCGCCCCCGGTGATTGCACCGCCCAATGGTCGGGCGAGCGGACCGGCTTGCCGTCCGCAATCGTCTCGAACACGCTCAGCACCTTGCCGCTCTTGTCCGCCTTGATGATGTAGGGGCCGAATTCATCGCCGATCCAGAGATTGTCGCCGATGATCTGAAAGCCCTCGGTGTCGAAATCGGCGCCGGTCAGATAGCGCTTGGCGGTGTCCTCATGGACGATACGGAACGGGACTTTCCTGTCGAGATCGTGGAGGAAGATGGTCTCGAGCCGTTCGACCTTGCCGCCGGTCCAGTCGATCTTGTAGTGGTTCAGATACAGCATGGAGTCCGGCGAGTTGTAGCGCGAGCCCATGCCGTTGTCGGTGAGCACCCAGAACGTGCCGTCGGCCATCTTCTTGATGCCGGAGTGGCCCTGCAACGGTTGTCCTTTGAACGGCAACGACACCCCGGTGGGGCGTTCATAGGACTTGCCCATGACGGTCCCGATCGCGTCGATACGCTTGCCGGTCGTATACTTGCCGGAGGTCTTGAGATCGGTCGGCGCGTCGGACGGGGCGTCGACGAACGATTCGGCGGGCATGACCGCGTGGCCCGCGAGCGT
Source organism: Bradyrhizobium ontarionense (assembly GCF_021088345.1). NCBI lineage: Bacteria > Pseudomonadati > Pseudomonadota > Alphaproteobacteria > Hyphomicrobiales > Nitrobacteraceae > Bradyrhizobium > Bradyrhizobium ontarionense. The sequence continues at coordinate 7,150,935 of NZ_CP088156.1, forward strand.
CGCGGGGAATTCACCTTCGCCCTGAGCCAGCGCGGCGCCGGCGCTCAGAACGAGGGCGGCAACGGTGGAAAGCAGATATCGATGCATGGGAAGCCTCCAGAGACCTTGATCATGGGCCGTTCTGAAGAGGAGGCCTGACGCGCCGCTGACGGTTCGATGACAGCCTGATGATGCTCCCCGATCTTCATGAGGCGTCTTGCCGCAACGGACCGGCCTTCGGCGCATCAGCGGATCGAGGTTACCGGAGCGGCAACGCGGGACGCCACGATGACGCCGGCGATGACCAGCGTATAACCCGCGAGGTGAAACAGGCGTAGCTCCTCGCCCAGCAGCACGATCGCCAGGACGGAGCCGAACAGCGGCACCAGATGCAGGAACGGCGCCGCGCGATTCGGCCCGATCAGGCTGATGCCGCGATTGAAGAACAGATAGGCCAGCGTCGAGGCGAACACGACGACGTAGCCGAGCGTCGCGACCGACAGCAGGTCCAGCTTGAGTACGAAGCCCGACGAATATTCCCAGACGGCGAACGGCAGCAGCAGCACCGCGCCGGCCGCTGTGCACCACGAGATCAGCGACAACTGGTGTACCGCCGGCCGGCGTGTCATCGCGGCGGAATAGAGCCCGAACACCAGCAGCGCGCCAGCGAACATCAGGTCGCCGCGGTTGAACTGGATGGCGGCGAGCGCGCCGAGATCGCCGCGCAGCAGGATCACCAGCACGCCGATCAGGGACATCGCGATTCCTGCGAACTGGGCCTTGGTCAGCCGCATGCCGAACAACAGCAGAGACCACAGCGCCACGAACAGCGGCGTCGAGGACTGGATCAGCAGCCCATTCAGCGCCTGGGTGTATTGCATCGCCCAATAGGACAGCGCGTTATTGATCGCGAAGCCGGTCAGCGCAAGCAGCAGCATGAGTGGCCAATGCGCGAACAGCGTTCGCCAGTCCCGCATCAGGTGGCCCTTCGCGAACGGCCACAGCATCAGGAAGGTTCCGATCCAGCGGATGCAGGACAGCGTCAGCGGCGGCACGTGACCGGCGACGTAGCGCGCCAGCACGATATTGCCGGCCCAGAACAGCGAGGCCAGCGTGAGCAGCAGATAGGGCTGATTGTTGAGCCAGGACAGCGGCTGACGATGTGGGGCAGGCAAGGCGGCCAAGGGTGCTCAAAGAGACCCGTCAATCTGGGCCGAATCCGACCGCCTCGCAAGCGCGCGGAGCGGATTGGTGCCATGCACGAAGCCGCAACTTGCCAGCGGGCGCGCGGGATGACTTCAGGTCGCCTGCCTGCGCGAGGCGATGAACACGCCGGCCAGCACCAGCGCAAAGCCGAACACGTGAAAGATCTGAGGCTGCTCGCCGAGGAAGACGAAGGCCATGATCGAGCCGAACACCGGAACGACGTGGAAAAACGGGGCCGCGCGATTGGCGCCGATCAAGAGCACGCCGCGATTGAAGCAGAGATAGGCGATGGTCGAAGGAAAGATCGCGACGTAGAGCAGTGACATCAGGTTCCTGGCGTGGAACGCCATCACCGGACGTGCCTGGAGCTCCCAGATCAGGAGCGGAATGAGGCTGGTCGCGCCGCAGCCGAAGGTGAAGGCGACCATTGACAGGCCGTGGATCTGCGGGCGCCTGAAGGACAGTACCGAGTAGAAGCCGAAGATCGCCATCGCGAGCAGGAAGATCAGGTCGCCTTTGTTGAAGGTGATGCTGGCGAGCGCGGTCGGGTCGCCGCGCGTCAGGATCAGCAGCACGCCGGCGAGCGACAGCACGATGCCGATGGCCTGCGCCAAGGTCAGGTGCACACGAAGCAGCAGCATCGACCACACCGCCACGATCAGCGGGCCCGCGGACTGCAGCAGCAGCGTATTGAGCGCCTGCGTGTATTCCAGCGACCAGTATTGCAGCGTGTTGAAGGCGCCGATGCCGGTCACGGAGAGCACGATCATGATGCCGAGCCGCGACCGGATCGCCGGCCAGTCCTGGCGGAGCTGTTTCCAGGCCAGCGGCAGGATGATCAGGAAGGCGAGCGACCAGCGCAGGAACGACAACGTCACCGGCGGAATGTGGCCGGCGGCGAACCGTCCGACGATGGCATTTCCGGCCCAGCACAGCGCCGTGATGCTCAACAGCACATAGGGCTGATTGGCAATCCATGCGCGCGCGGGCGCTGTGGACGCGGGGGAATCGGCGGCAGACATGCGGCGGTGTTGGACCCGGTTCGATGCGCCGCGGCATTGGGCCCGGTGGTTCCAGGCCGCTGTTCCTCCCCGGCGCACCCGACAGACACCAATTGCAGCTGCCCATCAAGAGGGCAGATGCATCGCGACTATGCAGACGACGACGGTCATGGTGAGCCCAGATGAGGTCGGGGCCCCCGCTGCAGGCTCCGGGGCCTCGGCCGCACCGCAAGGGATTTGAGGGCCTCCGCACAGACCAGATACGCAACGACCAGGCCGGCGATCGTTGCCAGCACGGCGAATGGCGGCGTGACGAAACCGAACCACGCGCCGGCCGGCGTGAATGGCACCACCACGGCGACCACGAGCGCGGTCAGGGACGAAGCCGTCAGCATGGGATCGGCCCGATTGCTCCATGGCCGCAGGTTGGTTCGAATGATGAAGATGACGAGGATCTGGGTCGCCATGGATTCGAGAAACCAGGCGGTACGGAACTCCTCGGGAGTCGCGTGGAACAGATACAAGAGGGCGCCGAAGGTCAGGAAATCGAACAGCGACGACAGCGGTCCCATGATCGCGGCGAAGCGCAGCAGCTGCTTCATGTCCCAGCGCTGGGGGCGCGCGGTGGCCTGCGGACTCACGCGGTCGAACGGAATGCCGAGCTCCGAGAGATCGTAGAGCAGGTTGTTGAGCAGGATCTGCGTCGGCAGCATCGGCAGGAACGGCAGTGCCATCGAGGCGATGGCCATCGACAGCATGTTGCCGAAATTCGAGCTCGCGCCCATCCGCACGTATTTCAGAATGTTGGCGAAGGTGCGCCGGCCTTCTTCGACGCCGTTGGCGACGACTTCGAGATCGGCCGCGAGCAGGATGATGTCGGCGGCTGATTGCGCGACGCCGGTGGCGCCTTCGACCGACAGACCGATGTCGGCGGCCTTCAGCGCCGGCGCATCATTGATGCCGTCACCGAGGAAGCCGACCACCTCGCCCGAGGCCTGCAGCGCCTTGACGATGCGCGATTTCTGATCGGGGGCGAGCCGGCCGAAGGCGTCGGTCGAGCGCACCTGAACCGCGAGCGCGTCGTCGCTGAGCTCGGCGATGTCGCTGCCCGACAGCACACGGTCGGCCTTCAGCCCGACCAATCCGGCCAGCCGCTTGACCACGACCGGGTCGTCACCGGAGAGGATCTTCAGCGTGATGCCGGCGCGAGCCAGTTGCGCGATGGCCGACGCCGCGGTCGGCTTGGGCGGGTCGGCGAACGCGCAGAGCCCTTCGAGGATCAGCTCCTGCTCGTCGCTGCTCTCGATCTCACGCGGCGCACCGCTCCACGGCCGCGACGCGATCGCGACCGTGCGCAGCCCATCCTGTGCCAACACGCGCACACGCTCGCGCATGGCAGCGCGTCCATCCTCGTCGATCGGCTCGATCGCCGTGCCGCACCGTTGCCGCGTACAGAGCGCGATCACCGTCTCGGGCGCACCTTTCACGATCAGGATCTGATCTTGCCCGCGGATCGCGAGCACGGAGCCGAGACGCCGCGAGAAGTCGAAGGTCTGCTGTCCGCCCAAGATCCATCCGTCAGAGGCGTGATCGGCCCCTGCGATCAGGGCGGTATCGAGCGAGCCGCGGTCGCCGCCGAGCGCAGCGGCGATGGCGCCGAGCTCGGCAGCGCGCGGGTTGTCGTTGCCGTCAGGCGCGATGCTGCGGGCAAGGGTGATTTCTGCGGAGGTCAGGGTGCCCGTCTTGTCGGTGCACAGCACGGACATCGCGCCGAGATCGTGAATGGCGGCAAGCCGCTTCACGATCACCTTGCGCTTGGCCATGCGCAGCGCACCGCGCGACAGGGTCACGGTCGTGATCATGGGCAGCAGTTCGGGCGTCAGTCCGACCGCAAGCGCGACGGAGAACAGCAGCGAGTCCATCACGGGGCGGCCGAACACGACGCGAACCGTGAGCACGACGACGACGAGCGCCAGAGTGAGCCGCGCGATGACGAGCCCGAATTCGTGCAGATCGCGCTCGAACGGCGTGCGGCCCTGCGCCTCGGTGAGAGCGGACGCGGCCGCACCGAACATCGTGCGCGGGCCGGTGTTGACCACGAGCGCGACCGCCTCGCCGGTCTGCGCCACCGAGCCGCGGAACACGGCGTTCGAGCTGTCGTCCGCCTCCGCAGGCATGTTCGCCTGCTTGGTCACGGGGTAGGGCTCTCCCGTGAGCGCGGCCTCGCCCGCCGTGAAGGCGGTGCATTCGATGATCAGCGCGTCGGCGGGGACGATGTCGCCAGCGCGGACGCGCAGGATGTCGCCGGGGACGACCGTCTCGACGTCGATCTCGCGATAGGTGCCGTCGCGCTTGACCTCAGCCTTCAAGGCGACGGAACGACGGAGCTCCTCGGCCGCCTTGACCGCGTGCCCCTCCTGAACCGTGTCCAATCCGATCGACAGCGTCAGGATGAGGACGATGATCGCGCCGCCGATCACGTCACCGGTCACCATCGAGATGACGCCGGCCACCAGCAGGATCAGCGACAGCGGCTCCAGCAGTCGCCGCAATATGGCGCGCAGCGGACTCACCACATGCGACGGCGCATCGCTGTTCGGTCCATAGCGCTCGAGCCGCTCGGCCGCTTCGGCTTCGGCGAGGCCGTTCAGGCCGCAGGCGAGGGTCTCGGCCGCCTGCGGGGGCGAATGCCGCCAGAACCGGTGCTCAGTCGGGATCGGATCAGTATTCACGCGCGCCCGTTCATGTTTGTGGATGAATGCTCGTGGCCAACATGACTGATTTGCATGAAGCATCGCGCGCCGGTTGACCTAGCGCAATATCCTGATGCCGGGATCACCTAGGTTGCGCGGAATGCGCTGCGGGCTGAGGGCTGCGCCATCACCAGCACGAGGAACGGATCCCGCTCGCCAGCGGGCGCATCCGTATTGACGGGTTTTGCGTTGACAACCATGGCCGATCAAGTCGCAGCTCTATCATCCCGCACCAAATCAACCGTCGTTCCGGCCGTCTGGTCAGCACTATGGGCGCATCGCTGGTTCGCCCTCGCGATCGTCGTGCTGTTGGGCCTTGGCGGCTGGCAGAGTGTCCGTATCATGCTCGGCCCGGCGATCGTGGTCGACCTGGTCCAGCGCGGCGATCTGGTCGAGACGGTGGTCGCCAGCGGCCATGTCGAGACACCCTATCGCGTCGAGATCGGCAGCCAGATCACCGGCACGGTCGAAGAGGTCCTGGTGCAGGAAGGTGAGCGGGTCATCAAGGGCCAGCCGCTGGTCTCGCTGGAAGCGCGGGAACCGAAGGCGGCCGTGGTGCAGGCACAAGGGCAGGTGGCGCAGGCCGAGGCGCGGATGCGCCAGCTCGCCGAGCTGACCTTGCCGTCGGCGAAGGAAGCGCTGAGCCAGGCCCAGGCGACGCTGTTGAACGCGCAGCAGACCTACGACCGCACGTCGCAACTCACCAACAATGGCTACGCGACGCGGGCTGCGCTCGACGAGGCGCAGAAGACGCTCGACGTCGCTCTGGCCCAGAAACGTGCGGCCGAATTCCAGGTCTTCACCGCGAGCCCGGGCGGCAGCGACTACGTCATGGCCGAGACGCAATTGAACCAGGCGCGCGCCAATCTCGACACCGCGCAATCGCGGCTTGGCTACGCGACGATCGCAGCACCGCGTGACGGCGTGCTGATCACGCGCAATGTCGAGCGTGGCACCGTGGCACAGCCTGGTAAGGCGCTGCTGGTGCTGGCGCCTGCCGGCGCAGTTCAACTGGTGCTGCAGATCGACGAGCGCAATCTCGGCAAGCTCGCGCTCGGCCAGACCGCGCTGGCCTCGGCCGACGCCTATCCGGACAGACGTTTCCCCGCCGTCGTCAGCTACATCAATCCCGGCGTCGATATTTCCCGCGCCTCCGTGCAGGTCAAGCTCACCGTCAAGGAGCCGCCGGACTATCTGCGCCAGGACATGACGGTGTCGGTCGACATCGAGGTCGCATCGCGCAAGGATGCGCTCGAGCTGCCGGTGCGCTCGGTTCACGATCTCACCGCGGGACAGCCCTGGGTGCTCGGCGCCAAGGAGGGCCGTGCCGTCAGACGGCCGGTGCACGTCGGAATCCGCGGCAACAGCCATATCGAGATCGTCGATGGTCTGAGCGCAGGTGACGTCGCGGTGCCTGCCAATTCCGGTCTGGTCACCGGCCAGCGCTTCCGTCCGGTGCTGCCGTGAACCGCTGGCTGCCGTTCGAATGGATCGCCGCGGTGCGCTTCCTGCGCGACGGACGGCTGCAGACATTGTTCATCATCGGCGGCATCGCGATCGGTGTCGGTGTCATCGTCTTCATGTCGGCGATGCTGGCGGGTCTCGAGGCGAACTTCATCAAGCGCGTGCTGACCTCGCAGCCGCAGATCCAGCTGCTCACGCCGGATCAGGTCGCGCGGCCGCTGCGCAGCGGCCGCGGCGTGATCGAGGATGCCATCGTGCAGCGTCCGAGCCAGCGCGTGATCTCGATCGACCAGTGGCCGAAGATCCGCGATCAGATGCTGGCGATGTCCGAGGTGACGGCGGTGTCGCCGACGATCTCGGGCTCCGTCCTCGCCATTCGCGGCGATGCCAGCCGGGCCGTGACACTGTCCGGAATCGAGCCCGAGAGCTACTTCAAGATCGTGAAAGTGCCGGACTACATCGTGGCCGGCGAGCCGCGGCTGACCAGCGAGGACATCGTCATCGGTACCGAGCTCGCCAGGGATCTCGGTGCCGTCGTCGGCGACAAGCTCAACGTCCAGGCGGCCTCCGGCGCCAACCGCGTGCTGACCGTGACCGCGCTGGTCGACCTCGGCAGCAAGGGCGTCAATCAGCGCGCCGCCTATGTCGCGCTACGCACGGCGCAGTCGCTGCTCGGCATGGTCGGCGGCGTCACCACGATCGACATCACCGTGCGGGACATCTACGCCGCGGAGAATATTGCGCAGCGCATCCAGGCCGCCAATGTCGTCAAGGCCGACAGCTGGATCAAGACCAATGCGCAGTTCTTCACCGCGGTGCGGGCGCAGGAGACTTCCAACACGCTGATCCGCGTGTTCGTCGCGCTCTCAGTTGCGTTCGGCATCGCCGCCGTGCTGATCGTCTCGGTGATTCAGCGCTCCAAGGAGATCGGCATCCTGCGTGCGATGGGCACCTCGCGCGGCCAGATCCTGCGCGTGTTCCTGCTGCAGGGCGGGCTGCTCGGCTTCATCGGCTCGCTGTTCGGCGCTGCGATGGGCGCGGGCGCGCTGATTTATTGGCACGCGGTGCAGCGGCAGGCTGATGGTTCGGAGTTGTTTCCCTTGATCCTGGAGCGGCAACTGTTCGTCTACACGGCGCTGCTCGCGACGGTCACGGGACTGCTCGCCGCCACAGCGCCTGCTTTGCGCGCGGCCAAGCTCGATCCCGTGGTGGCGATCCGTGGCTGAGGAAATCCTGCGTCTGGAGAAGGTCTGCAAGGCCTACAATGTCGGGATGCCGACCGAGACCGAGGTGCTGCACGATATCGACCTCAAGGTCGACCGCGGCGAGTTCGTTGCGCTGATCGGCCCGTCCGGCTCCGGCAAGAGCACCTTGCTCAACATCGTCGGCCTCCTGGATCGGCCAACCTCCGGCCGCCTGACGATCAGGGGCCGCGATACGGCTTCGCTGGACGACACCGAGCTCACCCATTTGCGCGGCCACACGATCGGATTCATCTTCCAGTATCACCTCCTGATCTCCGCCTTCACCGCCAGGGAGAACGTGATGATGCCGCTGCTGGTGGATCGCGGCTTTCCGAGCGGGGAGATCGAAGCGCGGGCGTCCAGGCTCCTGGACCAGGTGGGTCTGGCAAAATTCGCCGACAATCTCGCGACCAACATGTCGGGCGGCCAGCAGCAGCGCGTCGCGGTGGCGCGCGCGCTGGCAATGAGCCCGGACCTGGTGCTGGCCGACGAGCCGACCGGCAACCTCGACACCAAGTCCGCTGATGCCGTTTTCGACCTGATGCGACAGGTCAACCGGGACATCGGCACGAGCTTCCTCCTGGTCACCCACAACCTCGATTTGGCCCGGCGCTGTGACCGCATCATCGAGGTTGTCGACGGCCGCATTCAGGCCTGAGACCGTCCCGATACGAGGGCTCTGCCGCCGAGGGATACGGCTTCGATCGTAGATTCGCCGCCGTTTCGTGCTCACTGGGGCTGCCCCGGTCGATGCGCCGTCAGAAGCGGATCGCCGGGGTAGTCCGATCCGCTGCCGGGGCGGCATGAAATTTTGGGGCTTATCAAAGGCTTGGTGGCGCTCTTGTGTGCTCCGACGGCCCGTTCTTGCTTGCCTAGCCCGGCAGCTTCCTTTATCCGGTGGGGCGCCTCGCAAGCGAGCGGTCCCGGCCGCGATTTGGGCTGGGCGCATGGTTGGCTAGGCGGGCCCCTCATCGGAAGCGATATCGTTCGAGCCGATCGTGCTGTTTTGGATCTTGGCAGAGGAAAGAGCTGCGAATGGCTAACGTGGTCGTCGTCGGCGCCCAATGGGGCGACGAGGGGAAGGGCAAGATCGTCGATTGGCTGTCGGAGCAGGCCGACATCGTCGTGCGCTTCCAGGGCGGCCATAATGCTGGCCATACCCTCGTCATCAACGGTGCGACCTACAAGCTCGCGCTGCTGCCCTCCGGCGTGTTGCGCTCGGGCAAGCTGTCGGTGATCGGCAACGGCGTCGTGTTCGATCCCCAGGCTTTTCTCGACGAGGTTGGCAAGCTGCAGGCACAAGGCGTCGCCATCAATCCGGACAATCTGCGCGTGGCCGAGAACGTCACCCTGATCCTGCCGCTGCATCGTGAGCTCGACGCGCTGCGGGAATCGGCGAATGCCGCGACCGCGATCGGCACCACCCGCCGCGGCATCGGCCCGGCCTATGAGGACAAGGTCGGCCGTCGCGCGATTCGGCTGATGGATCTCGCCGATCTCGATACGCTACCCCACAAGATCGACCGCCTGCTCGCCCATCACAACGCGCTGCGCCGGGGCCTTGGGCTGGAGCAGATCGACGGCCAGGAGATCCTGCGTGAGCTGACGGCCTTTGCGCCGCAGCTGCTGCCCTATGCGGAAACGGTCTGGCGGCTGCTCGACATCAAGCGCCGCGAAGGCAAGCGGATGCTGTTCGAGGGCGCCCAGGGCGCCCTGCTCGATGTCGACCACGGCACCTACCCTTACGTGACTTCGTCAAACACCGTGGCGGCGCAGGCCGCGACGGGATCCGGCCTCGGGCCGGGGGCGATCGGCTACGTGCTCGGCCTGTGCAAGGCCTATACGACCCGGGTCGGGCAGGGGCCGTTTCCGACGGAGCAGGACAACGACATCGGCCGCAAGATCGGCGAGCGTGGTCGCGAGTTCGGAACGAACACGGGCCGGCCGCGTCGTTGCGGCTGGTTCGATGCGGTCCTGGTCCGGCAGGCGGTGCGAACCTGCGGCATCAACGGTCTTGCGCTGACCAAGCTGGACATTCTCGATGGTTTCGACACGATCGAGGTGTGTACCGGCTATCGGCTGGACGGTAAGGAGATCGATCATTTCCCGGCAGGTGAGGGGGCGCAGGCCCGGGTCGTACCGATCTACGAGACGATCGAAGGCTGGAAACAGCCGACCGCCAATGCGCGCTCCTGGGCCGATCTGCCGGCGCAGGCCATCAAATACGTCCGGCGCATCGAGGAACTGGTGGGTTGCCCGATTGCGCTGCTTTCCACCAGCCCCGAACGCGAGGATACTATTCTGGTCCAGAATCCCTTCGAGGCGTGACGGGACCCGACAGCTGAGCGCGCGAATTGAGTTGATATGGCCGACTACTACCCGCTGATAGCCCGTGCCATTGCCGGATTGGACCCCAACGCTCCCGGCGAGAGCCGGCGCGCGCTTTATGAGCGGGCTCGGGCGGCGCTGATCGCTCAACTCCGCAGCGTTCAGCCGCCGCTGAGCGAATCCGAGATCACCCGCGAGCGGCTGTCGCTCGAGGAAGCCGTCCGCAAGGTCGAGGCCGAGGCAGCCCAGCGCGCCCGTGAGGCGCAACGCGCAGCCAGCGGCAATGCGCGTCCTGGCGACGCCCTGCGGCGAGCCGGCGCGCGCAATCCTGAGGCGCCGGCGGCGCCAGCGGCTCAGCCAGGCGCCACGCCGGACCAGGGTGCAGCCCCGGCGGCACCTCGGCCGCGGCCCGCGGCGCCACCGCCTGCGCCCGCGCGCAACGAGCGTCCGGCGCTCGGAAGCGAGCCGGCAGAAGCGCGGCCAAATCGTCCTCAGCGGTCCGAGCCGCCTCCCGCCGCCGGAGCGCCTGCCGTGCCGCCGCGGCCTCAGCCGCCGCAGGCTCCCTCGCCGCAGGATGCCTCCGCGCCGCCGGCGCGCGAGCGTCCGGCTGCCCCACGTCGCGGGCAGGATAACGGCAACGCGGCGTCGTCGCCGGCGATGCGCGGGTTCCGCGACATCACGGCCGACGTCGACGATCTCGGCAAGGCCGCAGCGCAGGCCAACCGGGCCGCGCGCAAGACCTACGCCAATGTTCCGGCCACCGATCTCGACCGGCTCGAGCCGGACGATGATGATCCTCCGCCGTTGCCCGAGGCGCCCTATTCCTATGACGAATCCGTCCAGGAGGCTGAGCGCTACGCGCTGCCCGCCACCTCGACCCGCCAGCGGGGCGGTGCGGATCGGGAGCGTGAGGCCAAGAAGAAGCCGGAGCGTAGCGGCTCGACCTTCCCGTTCAAGGCCGCCATCGCCGCCGGTATCGTGCTGATCCTGATCGGTGCCGGTATCCTGTGGGGCCGGCCGCTGGTCGGTGCCGTCACCGGCCTGTTCAGATCGACTTCGACCGTCGAAGCACCGAAGGACACTGGTGCGCCGCTCAGCAAGCCGAAGATCACCGACCGGGTTGGTCAGTCGCCGTCCTCGGATCAGATCGCGCCGGTCGCGCAGCGCGTCGTGCTCTATGACGAGGATCCCGGCGATCCCAAGGGCAAGCAATATATCGGCTCGGTGGTCTGGCGCACCGAGCAGATCAAGGCGACGGGGACGCAGAAGGCCGACATCGCCGTGCGCGCCGACATCGAGATTCCTGATCGCAAGTTCAAGATGACGATGTCGTTCCGTCGCAACACCGACACCTCGCTGCCGGCGAGCCATACGGCCGAGCTGACGTTCATCCTGCCCCAGGATTTCTCGGGCGGCGGTGTCGGCAACGTCCCGGGCATCCTGATGAAGTCCAACGAGCAGGCGCGCGGCACGCCGCTGGCCGGCCTCGCGGTCAAGGTCACCGACGGCTTCTTCCTGGTCGGCCTGTCCAATGTCGATGCCGACCGGACCCGCAACGTGCAGCTCCTGAAGGAGCGCTCCTGGTTCGATGTGCCCCTGGTCTATACCAATCAGCGGCGGGCGATCATCGCGATCGAGAAGGGCGCGCCCGGCGAGCGCGCCTTCAACGACGCATTCGCGCTGTGGGGGGATTGACCAGCAGCGTTGGCCGATCGGCGCGGCAGGAGGTTTGGCATGAAGCGTTATCTGATCTTCGTTGCCGTGGGCCCGGCGTTGGGCGGCTTCGCGCTGCTCCTCGTCACGACCTACTTGTCCGGCTACTGGACCGACACCAATCCGGGCGAAGTGGCCAAGCTGTTCAAGGTCTTCGTCACTTCGCTGCAGTACAGCTATCTGTTCGGCTTCCTGCCGGCGCTGATGATGTGCGCGATCGACGACATCCTGTTTCACGTCAGGCGCATCCCGCCGACGCTGCGGATGCTCCTGGTCGGCGGCATCGCCTTCCTGCTCGCCGCCTTCAACTATGCCTCGCATGGCTCCGACTATGGTGTCATGCAGTGGATCCTCTACGGCCTCGTCGGCTTCATTCCGGCCACGGTGTCCTCCTGGCTGGTTCATAAATTCGTCCAGGAGCCGCAACCGGCGACTGCGAACTGAGCCGCCGGCTGCGCCGCGCGCGCCGCCCTATCTGCCGTTCCCGCGGCAGCGGCCGCCCGGGCCGATGTGGAAGCCGCGCGGGCAGGCGTGCGCTGCCGGATTGGCGAAGTTGCGCCGGCACCCGCCATAGGGGCCCCGATGCCAACCCGGGCCGCATCCGCCGGCCACCTGGATGACAGCGGCCTGCGGTCCGGTCTTGATCGCAGCCAGCGGCATCGCGGATGCACTGACGGTCAGAATTCCCAAGAGGATCGTACTGGTGATGATGGTTCGCATCGTTGATCTCCGTTGGATGAGAGAAGTCGCCGCGTAGCTGTGAGCCAAATTAGCCACCTGCCGCGAATGCGATGCCGGCACGCACCTCGCCGATCGCCTGATCGATCAACTCCAATGCGCGCTCACGATGCCCGCCCTTGTTCGGGGTCGCCTGAGCGAGTTCGGCGCGCGCAGACTGCAGCATCGTGACGGTTGCAGTCATGTGCGGCTGCGCACCAAGCGCGTAGCCGATCCCGATGCCGACCGTGAGGGCGGCGCCGAGGCCGAGCTTGCGGGCAGCGGAAGACATGTTCATTTCATTCTCTCCTTGCGCTCATGGCTGTCGACTTGGAAGCTTGGGGTCCGCACCGACAATTCGGGATGCGTCCGGCCGCATCGGTAGTTGAACCAATTGCCCCTGTCTTGGACTAACCGGCACGAACGGGCTTGCGATTTGGACTGGTCGGCGCTCTCGACCTCCTCTTGATGGCCCGTGGGGATTTCAGCGGCGGTTCATCCTGCCGCTGCCACATTGGTTGTGTTGCTTCGAATTTCATTTGCCTCGGGTCCGATGTCGATGACCATCGTCAGGAAAATGCTGTCGACCGACATGCTGCCGAAAGGGCTCGCCGACAGGCAGCGCTACTTGTGCTTTGCGGAATTGTTCGAGCACTTTTCCAACACCGGCGAGCTCGATCCGGCCGACGACGTGCCCTTTCGCGCCGCAATGAACGCCATCCACATCGGCACCACGTTGCTGGGCCGTTGCGACGGCACCTTCACCCGGGTGCGGCGTGAACGGCGCCAGGTGCTTGCGACCAACGACGACCGCTATTGCCTGGCGCGCAACGCCGGCAGCAGCGAAGCGACGGTCGTTCATCGCGGACGCGAATTCTCGCTGCGGCCCGGCGCGATGGTGCTGCTCAAGCTCGATGAGCCGTTCTTCAGCGCCGATGGGTCGAGTCACAAGCGCTTCGTCAACGTGCATCTGCCGATGGTGACGCTGCGATCGATGGTGCCCGATGTCGACGACCTGGTCGGCCGGGAATTGGAGCCCGGAGGGGCGCTCTCGCTCGCCATGGACTACGGCGAGTTGTTGCTGGCCCGCCCTTCCGCTGCCGACGAAGCGGGCCCTGCGATCGCGCAGCATCTCCTCGACTTGGCCGCGCTCGGCCTCGGTGCCCGCGGCGACCTGATGCTGAAGGCCCGACGCGGTGGCTTGCGCAGCGTTCGCCTGACCGCGGTGCTCGCGATTCTGAACACGCGCTTCAGTGAGCCGGATTTTTCGGCGCAGAAGCTCGCCGCCGCGGCCGGCCTGTCCGAGCGCTACGTCAACGACCTGCTCCACGAGGCCGGTGCCGGCTTCTCGGCCCGGCTGAACGAGCTGCGCCTACGCAAGGCCATGGACCTGCTGGCCGGGGGAGGGCGCCGCATCAGCGATATCGCCTTTGCCTGCGGATTCAACGACCTGTCCTATTTCAACCGCTGTTTCAGGCGCCGCTTCGGGTTGACGCCGACGGGCGCGAGGGGGAAATAGCGGAGGCCCGGCGGCGGTTCGACGCAACTTGTGCCCGGGCCTGTGCGTTGCCATGTCATGGGTATGCAAGACCAGATGTCCATCTCGCCCCGCCGTGCGTCCGGACGCGCCTCGCAGGCGGATTTCAACGCCAACGAGGCGCGCGGTCCCGTCATCGACCAGGACGGGCGCGAGATTCCGCAGCAAGGCCCGTTCCAGGGGTCCTTTCGTGGATCGTTCAACGGCGCCTTCCACGGCTCCGGCGGGATCCGCTTCGACTTCCAGACCGCCAATCCGTTCGGCAACCTGACCCGTGAGCAGCGCATCGCGCGGCTGGAGGCGGTGGCCAAGCTGCTCGACGTCGCCTTCGTCCTGCCCGGCACCAACATCCGCTACGGCATCGACGGGATCATCGGCCTGATCCCTGTGGTCGGCGACCTCATCGCGACCGCGCTGTCGCTGTGGCTGGTGCGCGAGGCCCGCGCGCTGGGGGCGCCCTGGCATGTCATCACGCGCATGCTCGGCAACGTCGCGGTCGAAGGCGTGATCGGCATGGTGCCGGTCGCCGGCGACGCCTTCGACGTCCTGTTCCGCGCCAACATGCGCAACGCGAAGATCCTGCGGCGGTGGCTCGACGCCCAGCCGCGGTGAAGGGCGGAAACCGGATAAAACGAGAGCCCCATAAAAAAACTGCCCCGCACGAGGCGGGGCAGGGTGTCGTCTGATGGTCGGGCCGCCGTCAGGCGGCATCGGCGTCGGGCGCCTTGTCGGCCGCGCGGCGCGGCAGCGGAAACGCCTCGCTCTCGTACAGGGTGCGGATGCCGTTCTGGTCGAACCGAGCCTCCTCGACCTGCAGGTAGGCGCCATTCAGCGAATCCGACGGCAACTCCTCCATGGCGAAGCGCACCGCTTCCGCCGCGGTGCCGAACCGCCGATAGGCAAAGCCCGCGCGCTTCTTCTTGCGAATGGCGGCGGGAAACAGTTCGGCAGAGGTGTTGAAGTTGAACGGACGCAGTGGACGCATGGTCTGAGACCTCTTCTTATCGGCTAAGAGCGCTGACGCGAGCTTTCGAACGATCCAGCTTGGCAATGACGCCAGCGATTGCGGGGTGGAGGGCGGTCGTTGCCGCTCCAGGCGGCCCGGCCCTGCATGTCAGTTACGGCCCCTAATATAGGCTGATTTGGCAGAAATGCGAATCCTGCCGGCTCACATCGTAAATCCGGCCCACTTAACGGTCGAATGAAATATCCCTGTTTTTCAACAACTTAATCGATCTGCAACTTGTGAATGCAGGAGAGACAGAACAGCAAAGCGAAAATCTCGCCTGCAGCGGCGGTTTTTGGACCCCTTGTGGCTTCCGGCGCCGGCCCGCCGGCGTCCCGGTACCGCCAAAAGACGGGGCCGGGCACCGGCGGCATTCGCCGCACCAGAATCACCGCGGCTTGAGCTTCAGCGCCGCCGAATTGATGCAGTAGCGCAGGCCCGTCGGCCCGGGACCGTCCGGAAACACGTGGCCGAGATGGCCCGAGCATTTCGAGCACAGCACCTCGGTGCGGACCATGCCGTGGCTGACATCGGTCTCCTCGTCGACATGGCTCTCGGCCGACGGCTGGGTGAAGCTCGGCCAGCCGCAACCTGAATCGAACTTGGCATCCGACTCGAACAGCGTCTGCCCACACCCCGCGCAGACATAGGTGCCGGCCCTGTGGTCATGCTCGTACTCGCCTGTGAAGGGCCGCTCGGTCGCCTTCTCGCGCAGCACGGCATATTGCATCGGCGTCAGCTCCTTGCGCCACTCCGTCTCGCTCTTGACGATCTTGTCGCTCGTCTTGGTGTCGCTCATTCCTCGCTCCTCCGGCGGCTACGTATGGCCGCTTCGTATCGCTGTCAGCGGACGCAGTCGTCGACTCAGTTCGTCGCCTTGGCGTCACTGACCAGCGTCGGCTTCTCGATGTAGGTCTCCGCGAAGATCTTCTTCAGGTTCTCGATCTTCGGCAGGTCGTTGTAGGCAATATAGGGCTGGCTCGGGTGCAGCGTCAGGTAGTCCTGATGGTAGGCCTCGGCCGGGTAGAACGCCTCGAGCTTGCCGATCTTGGTCACGATCGGCTTGCCGAACACCTTGGCCTTGTCGAGCTGGGTGACATAGGCCTCGGCCACCTTCTTCTGTGCCTCCGACGTCGTGAAGATCGCCGAGCGATACTGCGGACCGCTGTCCGGGCCCTGGCGATTCAGCTGGGTCGGATCGTGCACGACCGAAAAGAAGATCTGCAGGATCTTGCCATAGGAGATCTTCTTCGGGTCGTACTTGACCTGGACCGATTCCGCGTGGCCCGTGCTGCCGCTCGACACCGTGCGGTAGTCGGCCGTCGCCTTGGTGCCGCCGGCATAGCCGGACACCGCACTGACCACGCCGGCCGTGTGCTGATAGACGCCCTGGACGCCCCAGAAGCAGCCGCCGGCCACGACAGCGGTTTCGAGCCCGTCGGATGCCGGCTGATCCTGGGCCGGGGGCGGGATCACCACCGCCTCCTCGGCAGCGTGCAGCGGCTGCCAGGCCACGATTCCGGCCGCCATGGCGCCGATCACGGCCGTCTTGAGCAGAATGGAGCGGGTGAGGCGCATCTTCGGATCCTCGCTGGGGGTGACTTGTCTCGTCTCGCCGGCCGGAACAGTGGCCCCGTCCGGCCTCTGTCGCAAGATACGTCGACGGTCTGCAGGCGTTACAGGGACCGCCACACGACTGCGTGAACGGGCCGTGGTGCGCCGTCCTGCCGGTGCGCCGCCGATTGAAGACATGATCGTTCGTTCTCGCGGCCTGGCATGCCCGAGTGATGCTGGATGCGAGCCCTCTCGAATGGTGGAGGGCGCAGGGAAGGCCGGGCGTCGACTGACACCCATGGTCCGCGTGCAACAAAAAGCACGCGGCAGAACCACAGGATCAGCCGGATCGTCCGGCCTTCCCTGCGCGACGGTTTTAACGCTTATACGGGCTCTCCCCGGGGACCGGCTGTCTTGCCCCCGTCGTCGGCGGATCATCATCACCGCCGGCTTGGCCTCAGCGTCGGGAGGCCAGGACCACACGATTTCACGTCCGCGCCATGCCGTTCGTCCGCAGGCATTTGCCCGCTGCAACACGTCGCGTCCATCGCATCACCGGCCCCACGTTCGTGACGATCGCGAAGCGCCCCTCCAGGTGGGCCGGGATGTGCGGAAAGGTGCCAGTGATTTGCCCGACGGTGCAAGGCCTGTCGGGTTGCGACAAAATAACGCGACGGGCAACGAAGCAGGACTATCGCATATCGCGCTCTACGTATCGCCCGCGTCTGCTTCCATTT
Organism: Bradyrhizobium ontarionense; assembly: GCF_021088345.1. NCBI lineage: Bacteria > Pseudomonadati > Pseudomonadota > Alphaproteobacteria > Hyphomicrobiales > Nitrobacteraceae > Bradyrhizobium > Bradyrhizobium ontarionense. The sequence goes on from NZ_CP088156.1 coordinate 7,168,174, forward strand.
CGTCATGGCCGGGCTTGTCCCGGCCATCCACGTCGCCCGGCGCCCTCGGAACGACGTGGATGCCCGGGACGAGCCCGGGCATGACAGAATAACTAATTAGCACGCGTCCGCGCAGCGATTGCCGCATCTATGCAAATGCGATCGCCCTGGGCAACGAAGGGGGACATGACTGTCGGCAGTAAACCGCCATTCCCGATGCGTGCGCATCGAGTATGTCCGGACTCCATGAGCATAGCAGGTTGGTAGCGCCCGTTCGCAGGAGATGGTGATCATGCCGCGCTGCGCTGCCTCTCCTCTTGGTGAGGAGGCGCGAAGCGCCGTCTCGAACCAAGAGGCCATTGCGAGGCCTCATCCTTCGAGACGCCCGCCAAGGGGTGGGCTCCTCAGGATGAGGGGGGAGATGGCGACCGAGGGTGTCGTAACGCATCTCCGCCACGGTGTTGATCAGTCGAATGACCCGCTAGGGCTTCATGGCCGTTGCGCCTGGCACGCGGAACAGGTCGAGCAGCTGTTTCGACTTGCGCGGATAGGCGTCGAACAGCTGGAAGTCCAGGTCCTTGGTGCCCGCGAACTTGCCGTGGCAGTTGATGCAGCCGTTCGGTTGCTGCGCGCTCTGCATGTAGGTCTCGAGCGTGGTGTTGGCGAGGAAGGCCGGCTGGCTCGGCGTGCCGATCGGCACCCCCTTGCCGGCCCATTGCGCGTCGACCAGCCGGTAGTACTGCCAGACGTTGTCGAGCCGCAGCGTCTTCAGCGCCGCCTGATAGATCGCCGTCTTCTGGGCCGCGTTGTCGTTGAGCGGGATCACGCGCATGACCTGGGTCGGGGTGTTCGATCCTTTTGCCGGCGGCTGGTTGACCTTGCAGTCGGTGCAGCTCGGGTTGAAGAAATTGTACTTGGCGCCGGTCGGGATCGTCTGCCCCTGGGTCGGCGCATTGTCGACCTGCTCGAACGTCGCCCACAGCCATTGCGGCAGCTGGTCGGTCTTGATCACGACATGAAGGCCGACGAGCCCGAGCTTCCTCGCCTCGCAGCGCTTGGTCGCGGGATCGAACACCAGCGCGTCTGTGGTGTAGAAGCGGGTGGCGTCGTCGGGCTGGCGGCTGCCCGGTCCGCCCATCACCTTCCACGCCGCCTTGACCTTCACCGTGGCGGAACGGTCCGTGGTGTTGGAGGACGCCGGAAAGGCGATTCTGGCGCCGCTCTGATTACGGCTGTCGTAGAACTTGTTGGTGACGACGTAGTCGTAATAGACGCGGTTGAGCTTGACCTCGTACCAGACGTTCTGCCCGTTCTGATCGACGAGACGGTTGCCGTCGGCCTCCTTGTCGCCGCCGATCAGCACGTCGCTGATCTTCGCCGTGCGCACCAGCGTGCGGCGTGCCGCGGCCGGATTCTCCCTGGCCTGGATCAGGCATTGCGGCGGGATCCGCTCGGCGGCATCGAATGGCGCGGGCTTGACCGGTGGATCGAGATAGATGTCGTCGGAATCCTTGTAGGTCTCCCACACCACCGGGCCGGTCGGCATGGTCTTCTTGCCGCCCTCGGTCATGTAGGTGAAGCCGCCGATCACGTTCTCGCGGTCGGGGACGCCGCGCTCGACGATCGGGTTCGGCGCCGGCCAGTTCAGCGCGACGAACGAGTCCCAGGCCATGTTGTCGACATAGACCTGCAGGCCGATGGCGCCGACATTCTGGGTCACGACGTCGGCCGGAATGTCCGGGCTGAAGACGTAATAGGGCGGCGTGAACTGCCGGCCGTTGACGGTGGGGCCGGCAGGCGCGTCCGCCTGCTGAGCCTGGGCGAGCCCGCTTGGCAGCAATGCCAGCGCAGCCAATGCAATGAGCTTTTGTCTCAAATTGACCTCCATCGGAAGACTCAGGTGATTCAACCAGTGGATTATTATCACTTGGTAATCGCTCAAAAGATGAGGCAGTTCACACATCTGAAGCTTCTCCCGGGTGATCTCTGCCGCGCCTGTCGCGTCGAACGAGGCGCCATTCCGGGCAACCGCGGACGTTCAGACAGCCCACGCTTTGTCCTGTATCGAATGGTTGCGTCCAGGTCGCGCGGTCGTGATGGCAGTCCGTGGAATTTCGACGGGATTTTTCCTGTCTCACACCCACGAGCGATGAGGCGATCGCGCCTCTGAGGGGAATGATCTCCCACGAGAGCACCCTCCAACAAACACGCGATCTCCGCACCGCAGAGATCGGAGAGCAATTATGACATCTTGGAAAACCTTGACGGCAGCACTGCTGCTGTCGGCGACCGCGGCTGCGCCTGCCTCAGCCCAGGGCTCGTCCCAGGGCTGGTTCTGGGGCCAGCAGGAGCCTGCGGCATTTCAGGCCATGTATCCCAACCGCGACGTGCTGAACGGCGGCGAGTTGACGCCGGCAGGGCGCATGGGACTGATGCGAGCCTATGGCGCCGCGCCGGTGTCTCCGCCGTCGGTTCAGCGAAGCCCGTATGATCGGGTGCCGCAGCGGCGATGACGCATCGGATTGGGATCGCGCGCCAGACGGTCGGCGTTTCGTGCCAGTCTGCAGGGTGGGCAAAGCAGCCGCCGCAAGGCGGCAGCGTGCCCACCGTCGATCGGCAAGCTCATCATCAGGATGGCGGGCACGGCGCCGCTATGATCTCGCGTGAGGAGAGAGCTCGGCTGCGCCTTTGCCCACTCTACGTGACGGGCCTCAGCTCGTGTGCTCCTCGCGCTCGTGGATGACGCTGGCACGGCCGACGATGAGGTCGTCGACACGGCCGATGTGCGAGACGGCCTTGCCGGCATAGGGCAGGGAATGCAGCACGCAGCGCATCGCGTTCAGCCGCGCGCTTCTTGAGGGGGGCTGCGTATGGGGGTCTTCTTGAGATCCAGCGCGTGAACAAGCGGCTTGTTCACGCGACGCGGTTGGCGCTGGAGTGACGAGCATTCACCGCCCGCAACAGGAAAGCGGGCGGCAGTCGCCCCAGGTTACAGCCGGGACATGGCCTGCATCCGGACGACCAATTGGCACGACGGGCCGTCGCACAGCCGGCGTCTCGACCCCAGCGCGTCATTACCATACACTACCCGGCATGCGACGCCTTCCCCTCCGAGACATCGAAGCCTTCGTGGCCGTGGCCCGCGCCGGCAGCCTCGCGCAGGCGGCTGTGGCCATGAATTTGAGCGTGCCGGCACTGAGCCGTCGCATTCAGCAGCTCGAAGCTACGTTCGGCGTGCGGCTGTTCGAGCGACAGCCGCGCGGGCTCGTGCTCACTGCGGCAGGCGATAGCTATTTTGCCGCGCTCGATCCGGCCTGGCGAAGCATGACCCAGGCGACAGAGGCGCTGCGCAGGCAGGAGGACGATGCCGGGCTCACCGTCAGCGTGATGCCGACCTTCGCGGCGAACTGGCTGATCCCGCGACTGCCACGTTTCCAGGCGCAGCACAGGACGGTGCAGATCGTATTGCAGACATCGGCCGAGATCGAGGATCTCCATGCGCGGTCCGAGCTCGACTGCGCGATCCGGCTGGGGCGGGGACCGTGGCCGGGGGTCACCAGCGAACCGCTGCTGGCGGTGGATGCGGTGCCGGTGCTGAGCCCGCAATTGCGTGATCGGCGCGGCATCCCGCGGCATCCGCGCGACCTCGTCAACGCCAGGCTGATCTGCACCGACCACCAGATCGAATTCTGGCAGGAGTGGTTCGCCGCCTCCGGCATCGACGCCGCGCCGACGGACTGCCTCGTTTTCGACAATCTCCAGGTCGTCTACGAGGCCGCGAGCGCCGGTATGGGTATCGCGCTCGGGCTCGATCCGGTGGTGCGGCCGTTCATCGACGCCGGCCGGCTCGTGCCGTTGTTCGCCGAGCGCGTGCGCCTGCCGCGGCAGTTTCATCTCGTGCGCCGGAGCTCCGCCGACGGGAAGGCCCGCGACTTTGCCGTGTTTCGCGATTGGCTGTTTTCGGAGGCCGCGCGCTTCGCCACATGACGCGCAGGCTACGGCTTGCGCTGCGCTGAAGCCTCGGAGGCGAAAACTGAATGGTGCCGCAATTCCCGGCCGCCTAACATGAGAGCGCCCGATCACGCGAGACGACCATGCCGCGCTACCGCCTGCACTACTTCCCCGAATCCGGCAACAGCTACAAGCTGGCCCTGATGCTGACCCTGTGTGGGCAGAGTTTCGAGTCGGTATGGACCGATTTCGGCGGCGGCATCACCCGCACTGCCGCGTGGCGCGCGAACGTCAATCCGATGGGCGAGATTCCGGTGCTGGAGGAGGACGGCGTGCGGTTGACCCAGACCGGGCCGATCCTGCTCGAGCTGGCCGCGCGCTACGGCAGGTTCGGCGGCGCTGACGCGCGTGAGCGCTTCGAGATCCTGCGCTGGCTGTTCTGGGACAACCAGAAAATGTCCGGCTTCATGGCGACCTATCGCTATCGCCGCGCCTTCACCCCGCAGCCGGACGAGAAGGTGCAGGGATTTCTGCGCGCACGGATCGACGACTTCCTGTCGATCCTGGCGGGCGAAGTGGCGCAGCGCCCCTTCATCATTGGCGACAGGCCGACGGTCGCCGACCTCTCGCTGTGCGGATATTTGAGCTTTCCGGTGGAGGAGAGCGGCTATGATCTCGCCGCGCGTTTCCCGCCGGTCGCGGCGTGGCTGCAGCGTATCGCCGCGCTGCCCGGTTGGAAGCCGCCATATGATCTGCTGCCCGGACAGCGGCTGCAGCGTTACGTCTGAGACACGGACGCGATCACGAACGGCCGTCGGCTCGCGCAGTCGTGATTGGGGGGCCGCTTTCGCCTGCCTACATCATCGCTTGCACGAATTACGTGCGGAGCAGGGAGGACCAATCATGATCGCATTCAGGAGCCTGGGGGCAGCTCTGCTGATGTCGACGCTGGCGGCCACCGCGGCATCGGCGCAATTCTCCGAGCCGGCGGCCTATGAGGCCATGCATCCCGAACGCGACGTGCTCAATGGCGGCGCGCTGACGCCGGCGGCGCAGGCGGAGCTGGCCCGCCATGGCACGCAGGCCTTTCCGAATGCAAATGCAGCGATGCCGCCGGCCGACTCCGTGAGGCCGCATCGGCGTCATCGGCGCTGAGCGCGGCGCTCTCAGTTCGCGTGCTCCTCGCGCTCGTGGATCACGCTGGCGCGGCCGACGATGAGGTCATCGACATGACCGATGCGCGAGACGTCCTTGCCGGCATAGGGCATGGAGTGCAGTACGCAGCGCATCGCGTTCAGCCGCGCGCGCTTCTTGTCGTCGGACTTGATCACGGTCCACGGGCAGTCGGCGGTGTCGGTGGAGAAGAACATCGCCTCCTTGGCGCGGGTGTAGTCGTCCCATTTGTCGAGCGAGGCAGTGTCGATCGGCGACAGCTTCCACTGCTTCAGCGGATGCGCCTCGCGCTCCTTGAAGCGGCGGCGCTGCTCGTCGCGGCTGACCGAGAACCAGAACTTGATGAGGTGCATGCCGCTGCGCACGAGGTTGCGCTCGAACTCCGGCACCTGACGCAGGAACTCGTCGTACTCCGCCTGCGAGCAGAAGCCCATGACGCGCTCGACGCCAGCGCGGTTGTACCAGGAGCGGTCGAACAGCACGATCTCGCCGGCCGTGGGCAGGTGCTCGACATAGCGCTGGAAATACCACTGGCCGCGCTCGACGTCGCTCGGCTTGTCCAAGGCCACGACGCGGGCGCCGCGCGGATTGAGATGCTCCATGAAGCGCTTGATGGCGCCGCCCTTGCCGGCGGCGTCGCGGCCCTCGAACAGCAGCACCAGGCGCTGCCGCGCATCCTTCATCCAGTTCTGCAGCTTCAAGAGCTCGGTCTGCAGGACGAATTTCTGCTCCTCATAGTCCTTGCGGTACATGCGGAATTTGTAGGGGTAGCCGCCCTGGCGCCAGTTGTCGGCGAGCTCGTCGGAGGTGTGGCGCTTGTCGGGCTTGGCCTTGCCCTCGATCAGCGCCTTCATCAGCTTGGCATCGTCGGGCGCGGCACCGTCCAGCATCGCCTTGATCGGCGCAGAGTTGGCGTCGAGGGCCGGCGGTCCGTTCAGCACGGTCTCGAACGCCGACAGCCCGGTGATCTGCGCGGCCTGCATCGATTCGTCGATCAGCGACTGCGCGATCGGATCGAGCTTGGCTGCGGATTGCTTTCGCGCGACGGGGGCTATAGCGGCCGCGCGCTTGGTGCGCCGGCCATTGGAGTCCTTGCCCTTCGCTTTCTTGGAGCTTGCCATGCGATACCCGCTGCCTGCCGTGGGTCTAACAGAGATGTGAATCGTTTTTTATCCGCCAAGGACGCTGCGTCAGGTTGACGTGGATCAAAGGGCCGCAGGAATGGCGCCAGAGCGGCAAGCAAAATTGCATCGAGCGGTAAAGCGGTGGTTACACCACGATGGACAGCCGCTTCGCGGCGCGGGTGATGCCGGTGTAGAGCCAGCGCGCGCGGCTCTCCTGGAAGGCGAAGCTCTCGTCGAACAGCACGACATCGTCCCATTGCGAGCCCTGCGACTTGTGCACGGTCAGCACATAGCCATAGTCGAACTCGTCATAGGGCTTGCGCTGCTCCCACGGGATGTCCTCGATGCCCCCGGCGAAGCACTCGCCGCGCACCGAGACCTTGGTCACCTTGCGGCCCAGGTCCTCGTCGGGCGCGAGCCGCATGGTGATGATCTTGGACTTCGAGGCGGCGCGCGATTTGACTCGCCATAGCCCGCCATTGAACAGGCCCTTCTTGCGGTTGTTGCGCAGGCACACCAGCTTGTCGCCGGCCACGGGGAACGGCTCTTCGATGTCCAGGCGCTGCCGGAAACGCATATTGTAGGCGCGGCGGGTGTTGTTGCGGCCGACCAGGACCTGGTCGGCGTTCATGACCCGGGCCGGATCGAGCTCATGGCGCTCCACCACCTCGCTCTCGCCGTAGCGGCCGATGTCGAGCGTGTTGCCCTCGCGCACGTCCATCGACATCCGCACGATCGGATCGTCCTTCGCTTGGCGATGTACCTCGGTCAGCATCACGTCCGGCTCGCTCTCGGTGAAGAAGCCGCCGCCCTGGACCGGCGGCAGCTGGGCGGGGTCGCCGAGCACCAGCAGCGGGCAGTCGAACGAGAGCAGGTCGCGGCCGAGATCGGCGTCGACCATCGAGCATTCGTCGATGATGATCAGCTTCGCCTTGGAGGCCGGCGCGTCGTCCCATAATTCGAAGCTCGGCTGCTCCTCGCCGCTCTCGCGCGCGCGGTAGATCAGCGAGTGGATGGTCGAGGCCTCGTCGCAGCCCTTGTTGCGCATGACCAGCGCCGCCTTGCCGGTGAAGGCGGCGAACTTGACCTCGCCGTCGACGCCCTCGGCGATGTGGCGGGCGAGCGTGGTCTTGCCGGTTCCGGCATAGCCGAACAGCCGGAACACCTGCGGCGTGGCGTTCTTGCCCGGCTTGGCCTTGAGCCAGTCGGCGACGGCTTGGAGTGCGGAATCCTGGTGGGGGGAGAAGGTGGTCATGGCTCGACGGGATGGAGCCGCGGGCGACTCGGGGACATTCCGTGAACCTAAGGGCTGTTTCGGCGAGATCAAGCTCTCGATGCTGATGGGTTGAGAACCTCCCCCGCAAGCGGGGGAGGGGGCGCAGCGGACCTGCGGCGAGCCCTCGTTCTTCTTCAGAAAGAGCCTACTGCCAGCCTGGGACGCCGCGCATGTCGGGCAGATGATGCGCGATGCCCTTGTGACAGTCGATACAGGTCTTCTCGCCGGTGAACAGGAAGCGCTGGTGCGCTTCCACCGCGCGCGGCGACTGCCGGGTGATGTCCATCGACTGGGCGCTGTGGCAGTTGCGGCATTCCAGCGAGTCATTGGCCTTGAAGCGGGCCCATTCGTGCAGCGCCAGCTCCAGCCTGTGGTCGGTGAACTTCTCGCGGGTGTCGATCGAGCCGAACAGATGGCCCCAGACCTCCTTGGAAGCCTGCATCTTGCGCGCGATCTTGTCGGTCCAGTTATGCGGCACGTGGCAATCCGGGCAGCTCGCGCGCACGCCGGAGCGGTTGGAGAAGTGGATGGTCGACTTCAGCTCGGCGAACACGTTGTCGCGCATCTCGTGACAGCTCGTGCAGAACTTCTCGGTGTTGGTCAGCTCGAGCGCGGTATTGAAGCCGCCCCAGAAGATGACGCCGGCCAGAAAGCCGGCCAGCACCAGCACGCCGAGCCCGAACACCGAGCTGGGCTTGAGCAGCACGTCGATCAGGTCGAGCACGAACTGCCAGATGCGGCGGACGAGTCCGAGCCGCTTCTCGGGTACGGGAGCTTGCGTCCCGTCCGGGGTGTCGGCGCTGCTCATCGCGGGCCACCGGGCTTGGCACGGGACAGCATCGTATCGATGTCGACGAAGTCGTTGCTGACCGGCGGCGTGGCTGTGCTTTGCGGCACGTGGCACTGCGTGCAGAAGAAGCGGCGCGGCGACACCGAGGCGAGGAACTGGCCGTCGCGGTCCATGAAGTGGGTGATCGACAGCATCGGCGCTTTCGACTCCGCGGTGCGCGCGCGGGCGTGGCAGGACAGGCACTTGTTGCCCTGCATGTCGACCTGATAGCCGTCGATGGAATGCGGAATCACCGGTGGCTGCTCCGGATAGTTGCGCACCTCCCTCTCGGCGGTGTTCTTCATCGGCTGTATCGGCGGCGCCGGGCCCTCGTCATTGAGCGGCGCCGGGCCGCGCAGCGAGGAAGAGACGCTCTGGGCGAGCAGTGCGCTCGATCCGGCTGCAACGCTGGCCGCGACCAGCATCATCGCAAGTTTCCTGATCATGGTTGTCACACCCGCTCGATGCGCACGGCGCATTTCTTGTAGTCGGTCTGCAGCGAGATCGGATCGGTGGCGTCGAGGGTCACCTTGTTGATCAGCTTCGACTCGTCGAACCACGGCACGAACACGAGGCCGCGCGGCGGCTTGTCGCGGCCGCGGGTCTCGACGCGGGCCCGGATGAAGCCGCGCCGGGAGGCGACCTTGACCTCGTCGCCGCGCCTCAGGCTGGCGGCCTCGGCATCATCGGGATGCATGAAGCAGACGGCCTCGGGGAAGGCCTTGTAGAGCTCGGGCACGCGGCGCGTCATCGTGCCGGAGTGCCAGTGCTCGACCACGCGCCCGGTCGACAGCCAGAACGGATAGTCCTTGTCGGGCGATTCCGCCGGCGGCTCGTAGGGCAGGGCGAAAATCCGCGCCTTGCCGTCGGCGAAGCCGTAGAACTGCACACCGGTACCGGCCTTCACGTAGGGGTCGGAGCCCTCGCGGAAGCGCCAGCGCGTCTCCTTGCCGTCGACCACGGGCCAGCGCAGGCCGCGCTCCTTGTGATAGGCCTCGAACGGCGCCAGGTCATGGCCATGGCCGCGGCCGAACGAAGCGTATTCCTCGAACAGGCCCTTGTGGACGTAGAAGCCGAACGCCTTGGATTCGTCGTTGGCATAGCCCGGCTCGATCTGGTCGAGCGGAAACTTGTCGACCTGGCCGTTCTTGTAGAGCACGTCGAACAGCGTCTTGCCGCGCACGTCCGGCTTCTTGGCAATCAGCTCCTCGGGCCAGACCTCCTCGATCTTGAAGCGCTTGGAGAACTCCATCAGCTGCCACAGGTCGGAGCGCGCCTCGCCGGGCGCGGAGACCAGCTGATGCCAGAACTGGGTGCGGCGCTCGGCATTGCCATAGGCGCCTTCCTTCTCCACCCACATCGCGGTCGGCAGGATCAGGTCGGCGGCGAGCGCGGTGACCGACGGATAGGCGTCGGAGACGACGATGAAATTGTCGGGATTGCGGAAGCCCGGATAGGTTTCCTCGTTGGCGTTGGGGCCGGCCTGGAGGTTGTTGTTGACCTGCACCCAATAGGCGTTGAGCAGGCCGTCCTTCAGCATCCGGCTCTGCAGCACGGCGTGATAGCCCGGCTTGTCGGGGATCGTGCCTTCCGGCAACTGCCAGATGTGCTCGGCCTTGGTGCGGTGCTCCTTGTTGGTGACGACCATGTCGGCCGGCAGGCGGTGCGAGAAGGTGCCGACCTCGCGCGCGGTGCCGCAGGCCGAGGGCTGGCCGGTGAGCGAGAACGGGCTGTTGCCGGCCTCGGCGATCTTTCCCGTCAGCAGATGGATGTTGTAGATGAGGTTGTTGCACCAGACGCCGCGGGTGTGCTGGTTGAAACCCATGGTCCAGAACGAGACCACCTTGGTCTTCGGATCGGCATAGAGATCGGCCAGCGCCTCCAGCCGGTTGAGCGGCACGCCGGACATTTCGGCGGCCATCTCCAGCGTGTAGTCCGAGACGAACTTGGCGTATTCGTCGAACGAGATGTCGGTGGCGTCATTGGCCTTGGTGCGCCCGGTCGCCTTCTTCTCCAGCGGATGCTCGGGCCGCAGGCCGTAGCCGATGTCGGTCTGGCCGCGCTTGAACACGGCATGGGCGGCGACGAAGTCCTTGTTGACGCGGCCGGTCTTGATGATGTGGTTGGCGATCGCGTTGAGGAGGTAGAGATCGGTCTGCGGCTTGAAGATCATGCCGATGTCGGCGAGGTCGAACGAGCGGTGCTCGAACGTCGACAGCACGGCGACTTGGACGTGCGGCGCAGACAGGCGGCGGTCGGTGACGCGGCTCCACAGGATCGGGTGCATCTCCGCCATGTTGGAGCCCCACAGCACGAACGCGTCGGTGGCCTCGATGTCGTCATAGCAGCCGGCGGGCTCGTCGATGCCGAAGGTGCGCATCATGCCGGCGACGGCGGAGGCCATGCAGTGCCGCGCATTGGGGTCGATGTTGTTGGTGCGGAAGCCGGCCTTGAACAGCTTCAACGCCGCGTAGCCTTCCCAGACCGTCCACTGCCCCGAGCCGAACATGCCGACGCCTGAGGGCCCGCGCTTCTTCATCGCGTCCTTGAACTTCGACGCCATGATGTCGAAGGCCTCGTCCCACGAGATCGGCGTGAACTCGCCGTTCTTGTCGTACTTGCCATTGGTCTTGCGCAGCATCGGATGCGTCAGGCGGTCGTGGCCGTACATGATCTTGGACAGGAAATAGCCCTTGACGCAGTTGAGCCCGCGATTGACCTCGGACTTGATGTCGCCATGGGTGGCGACGACGCGGTTGTCCTTGGTCGCGACCATCACGCTGCAGCCGGTGCCGCAGAAGCGGCAGGCGGCCTTGTCCCATTTCAGCTCGCTCGCCTCGCGCTCGGTGACGAGATTGGCGGCGAGGCCGGGCGTGGGCATGCCGGCGGCGACCGCGGCAATCGCGGCGGCTTCCAGCTTCAGCATCTGGCGGCGGTCGATCTTCATGTCGGTCATGGTCATCTCGTGAGGCTAGCCGGCGTCGATGGCGTGGAAGACGAGGCAGGCGGAGTGCACGTGGGGCAGCAGCCCGATCCTGTTCATGGTCGCGCCGAGCGTGCCGGCATCGGGCGCATCGACGACGACGATCAGCTTGCCGCGCTCGTCGCGGCCGTGGATCTCGCAGCCGGACAGCGCGAGGATGTCGGCTGCGACGCGGTCGAGCTGCTCGGGGCGGGTCTGCACGATGATGCTGGCGATCTCGCCGGAGGGCGGTGCGACGACGGGATCGGAGGTCAGCACGCGGCCGGTGATGAGCGCGCGCCGGTCGACGGAGGTGCGGGGGGTGAGCATGCGATTCGTCCTTCCGATCAGTGCGCTGACGGCGGGCCGGGCGGCCCGACCATCATCTGGTAGACCCACACCGTGAGCCCGTAGGAGCCGACGGTGGCGACCGCGAGCGCCGGCATCAGCACGGCGGTGAGGAACAGGAAGGCAAAAACTTCCATGCGTCTGCGACGCGCGCGCGCATTCGCATCGCTGCCAACGAGCGACATGAGAGAATTCTCAGCTTTGTGTACGGGGGGGAATGTGTGCGGCATCCGGGCCGCGCCTGCCTTCAGGTTAAGCAAGATGCCTTGCGAAAGCCTTGACCTGGATCAACCATGGAACCATGGGGATGGCCGGCGTCGGACGAGCGAGCGGCCGGCTGCGATCGTGGTTGATGGGCCGTGAAGACACGTGATCGCGTTGTCGCTTGCGAGAAATTCTCGCTGCTTTGCGTCGGCCTTTCGATACGAACGTCCCCTCGCGGCACGACGAAATAGGACCGGCATCGCTATTTTTCCGGGGTGCTCGACACCGGTTTCACCCGCCACCATCATTGCCTGTGCACCGCATCAACGTGGATGCGCGGGCTTTGGTCGGAGAAGGCAATGAAGCGTCGTGATTTTCTGAAACTGTCGTTGGGCTCAGCTGCGGTGGTAGCCTGGTCGGCGCCGCTGCGCGCCGAGGACAAGCCGAAGGAGATCCGGATCGGCACCCAGAAGGGCGGCTTCTTTCCGGCCGTGAAGGCGCGCCGCACCATCGAGGACACGTTCAAGCCCGTTGGCATCGACATCGTCTGGGTCGACTTCCAGTTCGGCCCGCCGCTGCTGGAAGCCATCAATGTCGGCAGCGTCGATTTCGGCTATGTCGGCGACGCCCCGCCGATCTTCGCGCAGGCCGCCAGCGCCAAGATCCGTTACGCTGCCGCCGTCAAGCAGAACGGCAACAGCCAGGCGATCATCGTGCCGAAGGATTCGCCGATCAAGACTCTGGCCGATCTCAAGGGCAAGCGCATCGCCTTCGGCAAGGGCTCGAGCGCGCACAATCTCCTGGTTGCCGCGCTGGAGAAGGCCGGGCTGTCCTGGAGCGACATCACGCCGGCGCCGCTCGCGCCGGCCGACGCGACCGCCGCCTTCGTCAAGGGCTCGGTCGACGCCTGGTCGATCTGGGACCCGTATCTCGCGCTCGCCGAGCTCAAGGAGAATGCGCGGGTGGTCGCGTGGGACAAGGACGTGCACAAGCCGAACTCGTTCTACATCGTCGGCTCAGACTTCGTGGAGAAGTATCCGGCCGTGGTCGCCAGGCTGAATGCGGCGTTCGCCGCCGAGGGCGTGTGGGCCAACAGCCATCACGAGGAGGTGGCGAAGGCGCAGGCCGAGGCCACCGGCGTCGGCCTCGAAGCCGTCAAGCGCTTCGTCGATCGCTCGGTCTACAGCGTCGTGCCGATCGACGACGAGATCATCAAGAGCCAGCAGGCGGTCGCCGATCGCTTTGCCCGCGTCGGGCTCATTCCGAAACCCGTCAACGTCGCCGACATCGTCTGGAAGTGGACGCCGTCCACCTGACGCCGGAACGTGACCTCAATCCGAAAGACAACGATATGAGTGACGCTTCGTCGAAACCCAACGTGCTGTGGTTCCTGCCGACCCATGGCGACGGCCGCTATCTCGGCACCTCGCAGGGTGCTCGCGAGGTCAATTTCAACTATCTGCGCCAGGTCGCGCAGGCGGCCGATCAGCTCGGTTATTATGGCGTGCTGATCCCGACCGGGCGCAGCTGCGAGGATTCCTGGATCGTCGCCTCGGCCGTGGCGCCATTTACCGAGAAGCTGCGCTATCTGGTCGCGGTGCGCCCCGGCCTGCAATCGCCGGCGGTCGCGGCGCGCATGACGGCGACGCTGGACCGCGTCACCAACGGGCGCCTGCTGGTCAACGTCGTGACCGGCGGCGATCCGGTCGAGAACAAGGGCGACGGCATCTTCCTGTCGCACGAGGAGCGTTACGAGGTCACCCGCGAGTTCCTCACCGTCTACAATGCGCTGCTCGAAGGCGAGGCCGTCAACTTCGCCGGCAAGCACATCCGGGTCGAGGATGGCCGCCTGCTGTTTCCGCCGGTGCAGTCGCCGCGTCCGCCGCTGTTCTTCGGCGGCTCGTCGGACGCCGGCATCGACGTTGCCGTCGACACGGTGGAGAAGTATCTCACCTGGGGCGAGCCGCCGGCCGATGTCGCCGCCAAGATCGCCAAGGTGAAGGCCGTAGCCGACAGTCGCGGCCGCAAGCTGTCGTTCGGCATCCGCCTGCACGTGATCGTGCGCGAGACCAATGACGAGGCCTGGGCGGCCGCCGACGACCTCATCAAGCACGTCACCGACGACACCATCGCCTCGGCGCAGAAGATCTTCGCGCGGATGGATTCGGTCGGCCAGCAGCGCATGTCGCAGCTGCATGGCGGCCGCCGCGACAAGCTCGAGATCAGCCCGAATTTGTGGGCTGGTGTCGGCCTGGTGCGTGGCGGTGCCGGTACGGCGCTGGTCGGCGATCCCGACACCGTCGCAGCCAGGATCCGGGAATATCAGGACATCGGCATCGACACCTTCATCCTGTCCGGCTATCCGCATCTTGAGGAAGCCTATCGCTTCGCCGAGCTGGTGTTCCCGAAGCTCGGCTTGGGCGTGTCGGATCAGGCCGGCAACGTGACCAAGCTCCGGGCCAATACGGGCCCGTTCGGCGAGACCATCGCCAACGAGCATCGTCCGTTGCAGAGAGCGTCGCAATCATGAGCCTGATCGAAAGCCTTCCCAAGGTCCGCAAGCTGGCCGTGCCGCGCGCGGACGGATTTCTGCCCTGGCTGGTGCCGCTCGCGATCATCCTGATCTGGCAGGTGGCCTCGGTCGTTGGCCTGGTGTCGCCGCGTGTGCTGCCGGCGCCGAGCGACGTGGCGCGCGCCGGCTGGAAACTGTTGTGGTCCGGTGAGCTCGGCCGCAACATCTGGGTCAGCTTCTGGCGCGCCTCGATCGGCTTCCTGATCGGCGGCGGCATCGGCTTCGCCTTTGGTCTGGCGAACGGCTTGTCCGAGCTGTCGGCGAAGCTCACCGACACGACGCTGCAGATGATCCGCAATGTGCCGCATCTGGCCCTGATCCCGCTGGTCATCCTCTGGTTTGGCATTGACGAGAGCGCCAAGCTGTTCCTGGTGGCGCTCGGCGTGTTCTTCCCGGTCTATCTCAACACGCTGCACGGGATTCGCACCGTCGATCCGCAACTCATTGAAATGGGCCGCGTCTATGGCATGACCGACAGCGAGCTGTTTCGGCGCGTGATCTTCCCCGGTGCGCTGCCCTCGATCTTCGTCGGCCTGCGCTTCGCGCTCGGCATCATGTGGCTCACCCTGATTGTCGCCGAGACGATCGCGGCGTCCTCCGGCCTCGGCTACATGGCGATGCAGGCGCGCGAGTTCATGCAGATCGACGTCGTCGTCCTCTCCATCCTGATCTACGCCCTGCTGGGCAAGGTCGCCGACAGCGCCTCGCGGGCGCTCGAGCGGCTGACGCTGTCCTGGCATCCGGCCTTCAGCAAACATTGAGGTCTGCCAAATGCAGCAAGCTCTCCGAGTCCCCCTGTCCGACGTCGACGTGATCGACAGCGCCGAAATCATCGGGCATGCTGAGGCATTCCGTCATGCGAGGAAGCCAGGCGTGCCGCCGCAGCCGGCAAGACCCGAGGTGCGCGGCCTGCCGCTCGTGATCCACGACCTCCACAAGTCGTTCGGTGACAACGAGGTGCTGCGCGGCATCGATCTGGAGATCCCGGCCGGTCAGTTCGTCGCGATCGTCGGCCAGAGCGGCTGCGGCAAGAGCACGCTGCTGCGCCTGATCGCGGGCCTCGACAAGCCGACCTCCGGCACGATCAGCTTCGGCGAAGCGGCGGCGCGGCCCGAGGATATCCGGGTGATGTTCCAGGAGCCGCGGCTGCTGCCATGGGCCCGGGTGCTGGCCAATGTCGAGGTCGGGCTCGGCCGCGAGCGCAAGGCTGCCGGCGCGCATGAGCGTGCCAGGCGGGCGCTGGAGGAAGTGGGTCTCGCCGAGAAGCGCGACCAATGGCCGGCCGTGCTGTCCGGCGGCCAGAAGCAGCGCGTCGCGCTGGCGCGTGCGCTGGTGAGCGGGCCGCGCCTGCTGGCCTTCGACGAGCCGCTCGGGGCGCTCGATGCGCTTACGCGAATCGCGATGCAGCGCCTGCTGGAGCGGGTCTGGGCCGATCAAACCTTCACCGCAATCCTGGTCACCCATGACGTGGCGGAAGCCGTCGCCCTGGCCGACCGCGTTCTGGTCATCGAAGATGGCCGGATCGCCGAGGATATCACGGTCGGTCTGGCGCGCCCGCGCGAGCGCGGCTCAGCCGATCTGGCGGCACTCGAAGGTTCGATCCTGCACCAGTTGCTTGGACCGGGCATGACGGGTTAGGAGGGATATTAACGCAATGAACTCCATCATCCGTCTCATGCCCGATGCCACGGCGCTCCAGCCCGATTTCCGCTCTGCGATGCGCCAACTGGTCGGCGGCGTCAGCGTCATCACCGTCGGGCGAGGCGATGAGATGACCGGCATGACCGTGAGCTCGCTATCCTCGCTCTCGGTCGACCCGCCCTCCGTGATCGTCAGCCTCAATCGCAACGCTTCGTCCTGGCCGATCCTGCAGCGGGAGCTGGTGTTCGGGGCCAGCCTGCTGGCCGCCGATCAGCTCGATGTCGCCGAACGGTTTGCAGGCAAGGGTGGCCTGCGCGGCGCCGAGCGGTTCGCGGGCGCCGATTGGCGCCGGCACGTTACCGGCGTGCCGCTGCTGGTCGGGGCGCTCGCCACGCTGGACTGCGAGGTCGAGGAGATCATCGAGCGGCATTCCCACGGCATCGTGATCGGCCGGGTGCTCAACGTCGAAGTGTCACCGCAGGCTGCTGCCCTGGCCTATTGGCATGGCAGCTATGTGCCGGTCGACCGTGCCGACGACATGGCCCGGCTTGCTGCATTGAGCGTTCCTGATCCGAGGCTCACGCCGAAGGGCTGACCGCGGACATTCGTCCGCCGGGTGCCGGGTGGTGTCTCGGAGCCGGACACCGTAAAAGCGCCGTGGCCTTCTCGGCGTTGTTTACGGCGGAGCTGATGAAACGGATCGGAACCTGGGCACTCTACGTGGTCGGCACGGCGGCGGTTCTCTATCTCGCGCTGTATGCCTATGCGCTTCTCACGCAGCGCGAGTTCACGCCGGGCGATCCCATCCACATCTTTCGCAATCCCGAAGCGCCGAACTATTCGTAGATCGCGGCAGGCCTGGAGCCGGCCTTCGGCTGTTCTCGGACCCACGGATCGGGCGACTGATCACAATTCTGCAGCTGCATCCAGTCTTCCGTCAGAAACTGCACCCGGCACCGGTGCCAGATCCTGGACTGTGCCTTGCCGTCCGGCGACGTCTCGAGCTCGGAAAATGAAAGGGTGGGCGGCCGCCACCGATAGCTGCGTTCGTTGTCCCACCCGTCGCAGCCGCTGCTGCCACACGCGACCGTTCGCGAGATCAGCTTTCCCTTGCGGGCGAAGCACCAGGTTCGCGAGCCCCATTCCTCGCCCGACGACGGCATCACCAGCGGTGCATGAGACGTCTGCTCCCAGCAGCCCCACAGCGCGGCTCGCGTGTCGGCCCTTGCTTCGGAAACGGCGAGCGGCACGCTCAGGATGAGCGCGCCGCCGATGAGAAGACGGGCGGCTGCACCGAACGTCACACCGGACTCGGCATGCGCGGGGTGTCGCCGGCGCCGGGGGGCGTGATCGGCACGCCGCCATCGGCATATTCATTGAGCTTGTTGCGCAGCGTCCGGATCGAAATCCCCAGGATGTTGGCGGCGTGCGTCCGGTTGCCGAGACAATGCTTCAGGGTCTCGAGGATCAGGTCGCGCTCGACGTCGGCGACGGTGCGGCCGACCAGCGCGCGCGTCACCTGTTCAGCCGCCATGGTTGCATGCGCTACTGCGGGCGGGGTCTTGCCGATGTCGAGGCGGGCGCCGTCCGGCGTGATGATCGCGTCGGCACCGATCTCGTCGCCCTGCGCCATCAGCACCGCGCGATGCATCGTGTTCTCCAGCTCGCGGACGTTGCCCTGCCAGCGGTTGGTGGTGAGGATGCGCTTGGCCTCGGTGGAGATCGGGCGCAGCGGCACCGCGTTGGCCTCCGAATATTTGCGCGCGAAATGCTGGGCGAGCTCAAGAATGTCGGCCGGGCGTTCGCGCAAGGGCGGAATCTTCAGGTTCACGACATTGAGCCGGAACAGGAGGTCCTCGCGGAACGTGCCCTCGCGCACCGCGTCGGCCAGGTTGCGGTTCGAGGTCGCGATGATCCGGATGTCGACCGGGACGGGCCGCGTGCCGCCGACGCGGTCGATCACGCGCTCCTGGATGGCGCGCAGCAGCTTGGACTGCAGCCTCACGTCCATTTCCGAGATTTCGTCGAGCAGCAGCGTGCCGCCATTGGCCTCCTCGAACTTGCCGACGCGGCGGGCGATCGCACCCGTGAAGGCGCCCTTCTCATGACCGAACAGCTCTGATTCCAGGAGGTGCTCGGGGATTGCGGCGCAATTGATCGAGATGAAGGGTCGCTTCGCACGCGCCGAGCGGCTGTGGACGTAGCGCGCCAGCACCTCCTTGCCGGTGCCGGACTCGCCCGTGATCATCACCGAAGCGTCGGAGCCGGCGATCTGCTGCGCGAGCTTGATCACCTTCGCCATGGCCTCGTCGCGATAGACGAGGTCGCGGGCGTCGTTAGCCACCGCGGCGAGAACGGCCGCGATCAGTTCGGGATCCGGCGGCAGCGGGATGTATTCCTTGGCGCCGGCATGGATGGCGGCGACCGCGGCGCGGGCGTCGCTGGTGATGCCGCAGGCCACGATCGGAACATGGATGTGCTCGGCGTCCAGCCGCATCACGAGGTCGCGGATGTCGAGGCCGACGTCGACCAGCAGGAGGTCGGCGCCCTTGCCGCCGCGCAGCACCCGCATCGCCTGCTCGTTGTCCTCGGCATGGGTGACGGTCGCCCCGTTGTCCATGGCGATCTTGGTGGCTGCGGTCAGCTGACCCTTCAGCGTTCCGACGATGAGAAGCCGCATGTTCGTCTCCTATTCGGTCGCGCCGCTACCGAAGGGCGCGCGTGGGTCATTCATGTCAGTTGCGGTCGGACTTGATGATTTCCGTCATCGTCACGCCGAGTTTGTCTTCGACCAGCACCACCTCGCCGCGTGCCACGAGACGGTTGTTGACGTAGATGTCGATGGCCTCGCCGACCTTGCGGTCGAGCTCGAGCACCGTTCCGGGCCCGAGCTTCAGCAGCTCGCCGACATCCATCTTGGAGCGGCCGAGCACGGCCGAGACCTGAACCGGCACGTCGAAGACGGCCTCCAGATCGGCGGCAATGCGCGCGGCATGATCGTCCTCGTTGTAGCCGACGTCACCGAGCGGCGGCGCGTCGGTGGCGTTGAGATCGGGCAGCGGGATCTGAGAATCGTTGTCGCTCATAACTTGAACTCCGTCGGCCACATCGGTGGCCTAGTTCTTTCTGGACGCCATGTAGCGTCCGACCAGTTCGTTGATCTTGGTCTCGATCGCGGCGCGCTCCAGCACGACGCCGCCATCAGCCCATTCGATGCGGCAGTCGCCGGTCGCGATCTCGGGCTCCGCCAGGATCACGAGGCGCCCCTCGAAGCCGCTCTGCTTGGCGAGCTTCTCGATCTTCTCGCGCGCGAGCTCGTACAGGGAATCGTTGATGCGCAGAACGAGATGCGGAGTGGCCACCAGATGCGCGAAACAGTCGTGCACGAGGCCGGTGATCTCGCCGAGCGGCTCGGCGGCGACCAGCGCCGAGCACAGCTTGCGGGCGACGGCGATCGCGACATCCACCGCCTCGGTCTCCATCCGCGCCTCGATGCCGCAAAAGCGGGCGGAGATGCCCTGCAGCTGGATGTTGATCTGCTCCAGCGCGGCCGCGACGCGGCGGTCGGCTTCGACCTTGGCTTCGCGCTGCGCGGCCTCGTAGCCGTTGCGGTAGGCGACCGCTTCGGCGGCTGCGACGCTCTGCGCGATCTCCGCGGCGCTGGCCGCGCGTTCCCGCGTCTTCTTCTCGGGCGCGGAGAAGTCGGTATCGAACAGGAACTTCGCGGGTTGAGCCATCAATACACCAGTTCGTCGTCGGCGCGGTTCTTGCTGAGCATGATCTCGCCCTTGGCGGCGAGGTCCTTGGCGAGGTTGACGAGCAGGGCCTGGGCCTCATCGACATCCCTCAGGCGCACCGGCCCCATGGCGGCCATGTCGTCCTGCAGCATCTTGGCCGCGCGGGACGACATGTTGCCGAAGAAGAAGTTGCGCACCTCCTCGTTGGCGCTCTTGAGCGCCACGCCGAGCTTGTCCTTGTCGACGTTGCGCAGCAGCGTCTGGGCCGAGGCCGAGTCGAGCTTGATCAGGTCGTCGAAGGTGAACATCAGCGCCTTGATGCGCTCGGCCGCTTCGCGGTTCTCCTCCTCCAGCGAGGTGATGAAGCGGGTCTCGGTCTGGCGGTCGAAATTGTTGAAGATTTCGGCCATGACCTCGTGGGCGTCACGGCGCCGAGTCTGCGACAGGTTCGACATGAACTCCGTGCGCAGCGTCTGCTCGACGCGCTCGATGACCTCCTTCTGCACCGCCTCCATGCGCAGCATGCGGCCGATGACGTCGAGCGCCATGTCCTCGGGCAGGATCGCGAGGACGCGCGCCGCATGCTCCGGCTTCAGCTTGGACAGCACGACCGCGATGGTCTGCGGATATTCGTTCTTGAGATAGTTCGCGAGCACCTCTTCCTGGACGTTGGAGAGCTTCTCCCACATGTTGCGGCCCGCGGGGCCCCTGATCTCGTCCATGATGCCGCTGACGCGTTCCGACGGCAGGTATTGCTGCAGCAGCCGCTCGGTGGCGTCGAAATTGCCCATCAGCGCGCCGGAGGCCGACATGCGCGAGACGAATTCGAGCATCAGGTCCTCGACCACGTCGGCTTCGATCGTTCCGAGCGTCGACATGGCGAGCGACAATTCGCGCACCTCGTCGTCGTCGAGCTGCTGCCAGATCTTGCCGCCATACTGCTCGCCGAGGGCCAGCATCATCACGGCCGCTCGTTTCGGGCCGCTCAGGGGCTGGGTCTTCTCGCGTTGCGCCTGGCGGCTCGCAAGCGTCGCGATGACCGTGGAGATGTCGTTGGAGTTTGCGTTCTGCGTCTGCGGGAGCGACATGGCGATCTGCGTTCGATTCAGTTACGGCGGCTCAAAGGGAAGCGGTTCATTACTGCTGTGGCTCGGCGAGCCACTGACGGATGATTGCGGCGGCTTCACCCGGGTTGCGATCGGCCAGCTCGCCCACGCGGTGGACGGACTGGGCGTGGACCTGGCCCTGGACCTGGGCGACGTCGATCAGGGTGGCGGTCTGCTGGGCATGGACGGCCTGTGCCTGCGCGGTTTCGTCGGTGAGCGCAGGGACGGAGGCCCTCAGGGCCGCGGCGACCTCGTCGGAGGCGATGATCTTCTTCACCAGCGGCCGTACCACCATGAACACGACCACGATGCCGAGCAGCATCATGACGGCGAGCTCGATGACGTACATCACGTCATCCTTGGTGAAGTGGAGCATGCCGAGGAAGCCGGTGGGCTCGTTGATCTGCGGCACGGCCGGCGCGTCGGCGAATTTCAGGTTGACCACCTCGACCTGGTCGCCGCGCTTCTGGTCGAAGCCGATCGCTGAGCGGACCAGCGTGGCGATGCGGTCGAGCTCGTCCTTGCTGCGCTCCTGGTAGACCAGTTCGCCCTTCTCGTTCTTGGAATAGGCGCCATCGACCAGCACCGCGACCGAGATGCGGTTGACCTTCCCGGCTTCGGTGACTTCCGTCTTGGTGGTCCGGGAGATCTCGTAATTGTTGGTCTCTTCGGTCTTCTTGCTCTGGTCGCGCGGGGGCTGCGGCGGGGCGTTCTGCTGGTTGCCCGGCAGCTCGTTGTTGACCGTGACCTGTCCGTTGGTCTCGTTGGTGGCCGACTGCTCTTCGCGGGTCTGGCTCGAGCGCAGTACGCGTCCTTCCGGATCGAACCGGTCGGAGGTCTGGGTGATGCGGTTGAAGTCGAAGTCGGCCGAGAGCTGGACCCGGGCGCGGCCCTGGCCGACCACGGAGGAAACGATGTCCTCGACCTGCTTGCGCATCCGCTTCTCGAAGGCGGTGCGGCGCTCGTCGCCGACCGCCTGGTCGATATCGGAAACCGTTCCGTCCGCAAGCAGCTGGCCGGCCTCGTCGACGATCGAGACCCGCTGCGGCTTCAGGCCGTTGACGGCGGAGGCGACCAGATGGCGGATGGCGCGGATCTGCGCCGGCTCGAGCGCGCCGCGCACGCGCACGACGATCGAGGCCGACGGCTCCGGGGTCTCGCGCGAGAACAACGGCCGTTCGGGCAGCACGAGATGGACGCGCGCGGCCTGGACACGGTCGATGGCGCGGATGGTGCGGGCGAGTTCGCCCTCGAGCGCCCGCAGATGATTGATGTTCTGGACGAAGCTCGTGGTCCCCAGCGCGTCCGACTTGTCGAAGATCTCGTAGCCGACGCCGCCGCCCTTGGGCAGGCCGCCCTCGGCGAGCTTCATGCGCAGCCGGGTGACCTTGTCCTTCGGGACCAGGATCACGCTGCCTTCATTGCGCATCTCGAAGGGAATACCCTGGCGCTCCAGATCCTTGATGATGCTGGAGGAGTCGTCCAGGCCGAGGTCGGTGAACAGCGTCGTCATCTGCGGCGCCGTTACGCGCATGATGACGAAGCCGAAGAAGCCGATCAAAGCTGCCGTGACCGCGATCATGGCAGTGAGCCGCGCGGCACCCAAACCCTTCAGGAAGTCCAAGAGACCTTGCAAGCAACTGCCCCACAGTTCGGCATTCGACAGGTGGCTGCTGGAAGGTGATTTGAGCTTCGCGGACCTTTACGGCCGATTGCAGAGAACGCGAAATTCAATCCGAACCTTCAGCCGACACCTGCATTCCAGGTGGTCGCTCTATCCCGACTGCCGCGCCCCGACCTCTCGGGAGAGGTTCACGGAATCTGAATCGGACCACTGGGCAATTATTGCCTATGGGAAGGTTTCGATATGGTTAACGATGGTTAAGACGTCCTAACAAAGTCTGGACATGCAAAAAATCGGCTTGGCGGGGCCAAGCCGATTTTCAAGAAAATCCCGTCGTCTCGGAAACGCTTTATTGACGATATTGCTGGATTCGGGTGGTGCGCAGGCCGGCGAGACCGTGCTGGTCGATCGAGAACTGCCACGACAGGAATTCGTCGACGGTCAGGGTGTAGCGGCTGCACGCTTCTTCGAGGGACAGCAATCCGCCGCGAACCGCAGCGACGACTTCGGCCTTGCGGCGAATGACCCACCTCTTGGTGCCTGGTGCAGGCAAATCCGCGATGGTGAGCGGGCTGCCGTCAGGCCCGATGACGTATTTCACCCTCGGGCGATGGGGTTCTGTCATGGCGTACTCACAAACTCTTAACCACTGAACTCACGGTAAGACCCTACGCCGCCTCGCTTAAAATTTGCCTAAGCAAAGGGCGCGAATTCGGGGCTCGGCGCAAACGCCGCCGCTCCGGGTGCCGCGAGGCCCCGGGAGCGTGATCGTGGTAAATGATTGGTTAAGAGTTTCCGCAGCTTACGCCGACGTGTCGCCGCCGCAGCTGAGCTTGATGCTCACGCTCAGCTGCAAGCGCATCTGCTGTCTCAAGAGCCGGTAGCGGCACGTGAGAGCTAGCCGACGATCCGCTGGATCTGGTTGACCGTGTAGGTCTGGCCGCCGACCGTCAGCAATGGCGGCTGCTGGGTCAGGTCGACCGAGGACACCGCGCCCTGGATCTGGGTCTTGATCGCAACAGGACTGCCGTTGACGGCGTCGGTCGCCACCGTCGTGATCTTGTACTGTCCATCCGGCCATTGGGTGCCGTCATTGCCCTGGCCATTCCAGCCGTAGGTCTGGTTGTCACCGGCGTTGGCCGTATATTTGCCGGTGAAGACGGTCTGCCCGGCCTTGTTGATGATGTTGACCGTCAGATTGCAGTTCTTGGGGATGTTGAGGCCCCAGCTTGCCTTTCCACTGGTCAGGCTGGTCGTGTCGCCGGCGACGACCGCGGTCTTGCCGACGAAGGCCAGCGCCTGGGTCGCCTGTACCGACTGCTGCATCGTGAGCAGCGAAGCCAGCTGGTCGTTGGTCTTGAGCTGTTGCTCGACGCCGGCGAACTGCACGAGCTGCTGGGTGAACTGGTTGGTGTCCAGCGGATCAAGCGGGTTCTGGTTCTGCAGCTGCGTCGTCAGCAGCGTCAGGAAGGTCTGGAAGTTGCCCGCGATGGTCGAGCCCGTGTTCGAGCCCAGGCTGTTGTTGCCCGATGAAGAGTTCGAATTGGTCGTGCCCGAGACTGCCGGGCTTGCCGTGATTGCGTCGCCGATTGCCATGGAAGCCTCCTGTTAAACCCGGATGTCGACGCCGCCTTGCGCGCCGAGCATGCGTCCGTAGGACCGTCCGGCGAGCTGGGCCGGGACGGTTTCGTCCTCGGTCACGATCAGGCGTTGTGCGTTACCGTTTTGTTGATTGTCGCCGCCGTTCTGGCCGGACGAGGTCTGGTCGCGGAGCGAGAATTGCAGCCCGCTGTCGCTGGTCTTGAGACCGGCGTCCTGCAGCGCCTGCTGCAGCTGCGGCACGGTCTGCTGCAGCATCGAGAGCGTTTCGGGCTTCTCGACCCGCAGATGGGAGGTCACCTGGCCGTTGCGGTCGACGTCGATGCGGACATCGATGCGGCCGAGCTCGGCCGGATCGAGCCTGATCTCGAAGCGGCTCTTGCCGTTGAGCGCGGAGGCCGCGATTTCGACCGCGAGCCCGTGCAGCGGAACGGCTGCGCCCGTAGCCGTCGTCGCGGTCAGATTGGCGGAGGTGATCTGGGTTGTCGAAGAGGTTGGGGTCGACAGCTGCGGCTGCAGGCCAGCCCCGGCCTGGGCCGTTGGATCTGGCGCCGGAACGTTGGTCTGGCTGTTGGCTTGCGCGACGCCGTGCTCATGCGCGACCGGTGCCGGCGCATTGCCGCTGTCCTTGGTCGGCCCGTCGACGGAGCCACCGTCCGGCTTGGCAGCGACGGCGGGCTGTTGCGCGGTGCCGGCGCCCTGGCTCGGTTGGTGGACGCCTTGCGTCGTGATGTTGCTCTGTTCCGGGGTCTTGGCCGCTTCGCCGGCGACCAGACCCGTCTTGGCCTGGCTGCCCGGTTTGCCGGCCGCCTTGCCATTGCCCGGAGTGGCGGCATCGAGCGCGGTCGCGAAGGTCGCATCTGCCGTGACGACCGTGTCGCCGGAGGCCGTGGTGGCCGCGTCGGAGGCGACCGCCGCCGGGGCAGCTTCGCCCGGCCCCTTCGCGGCGCCAGCGGACTTGGCTGCCGCGAGCGTCAATGCTGCAGTGGCATCGGTCGCGCCGTTCATGCCAGGGCCGGAGATTCCAGTTGGCACGGCCGCGGCCGGCGCGGTGGCAGAGCCGTTACCTTCCGGCGCGGTGACGCTCGTGGGGGCATCGGCCAGGAGGATTCCGGGCTGAATCGCGGCAGCCACTGGGACCGGGGTTGCCGCCGTCTGGTCGGCAGCCGCCGGTGTGGCGGTTGTTTCCACGCCGCCCTGGTCGCCGTCTTTCTTATCGGCGGACTTGCCGTTTGCGGCTCCCGTCGTATCGGTGCCGGTCTTGGCGGATTTGTCGGTGGTCGCGTCCGATGTCGTATCGGCGGTCGGCTTGTCACTGCGATCGGTTCGGGTGCTGCCGTCAGCCTTGTCCTGGGACCTGGACTGGTTCGTTCGGTCGGAATCCGCGCTGCGTGGAGGTTCGCGGCTCGGGCTTGATCCGGCGCTGCTGGCGCGTGGCGCTGGCGAGGGCGAGGTGGGCGGGGAAGATGTCGACGAATCCGGCGGCGTCGCGGCATCGACCAGCGCCGAGAAGCTGTCGGACAGCTGGGAGGTGTCCTGGCGTGACTGCTTCGGCGCTGCGGTCTTGAGGGCCGCCCCGGCCTGGATGTCTGACGTGACGCTGAACACCTTGGAACCTCTCGCGATGAACTCTACGAGCCTATGCAGCAAGGAGCGGGCCAAGGGAGAGAAATTAGATATTCATAGTATTATCAATGGTTTATGGGTTGACTTGGCAAGTGCAACCCGCGCGGCACCCCCGTCATTTCTGCCCGCCCGGCAAGATTTGCCGCCGTCCTCTGCGGCCAGCGCGATTGCTTCGCAGGATGTGCACCTATATTAGTGACACGTGCCTCTCGCGCCGTTTCCGACCAGGCGAGCTTGTCCGGAGATCGCTGGAGGCAAGCCATCCGCAAAGACGGCGCATGCGAGGCGTTCCCGCGCTGGGAACCTGTCGCCTGACGCTGCGATCGCAGTGACCTGACCATGCTCAACAGTCTCGATCTCGAAGGCCGTCCTGAAGACACCAGGGTCGTCGTCGCCATGTCCGGCGGCGTGGACTCCTCGGTGACGGCCGCGCTGTTGAAGTCCGAGGGATACGACGTCGTCGGCATCACGCTGCAGCTCTACGACCATGGCGCGGCGGTCCACCGCAAGGGCGCCTGCTGCGCCGGCCAGGACATCCATGACGCGCGCAATGTCGCCGAGCGCCTGGGCATTCCGCACTACGTGCTGGACTACGAAGATCGGTTCCGCGAATCGGTGATCGACAATTTCGCCGCGAGCTACGCGTCGGGCGAGACGCCGGTTCCCTGCATCGAGTGTAACCGGGCGATCAAGTTCGGCGATCTGCTCAAAACCGCGCGTGAGCTCGGCGCCTCGGTGCTGGCCACCGGCCATTACGTCGCCTCGCGCCGGCTCGCGGATGGATCGCGCGCGCTCGTCTGCGCGGCCGATGCCGATCGCGACCAGAGCTATTTCCTGTTCGCGACCACGCGCGAGCAGCTCGACTACTTACGCTTTCCGCTCGGCGACATGACCAAGCCTGAGGTGCGCGAGCTCGCGCGCCGCTTCGGCCTCGAGGTCGCCGACAAGCACGACAGCCAGGACATCTGCTTCGTGCCGACCGGCCGCTACACCGATATCATCGGCAAGCTGCGTCCGAACGCGATGGAGCCGGGCGACATCGTCGATCTCGGGGGCCGGGTGCTCGGCGCCCATCACGGCATCGCCAACTACACGATCGGGCAGCGCAAGGGGCTTGGCATCGCCGCCGGCGCGCCGCTCTATGTGGTCAGGCTCGATGTTGCGAGCCGCCGCGTCGTGGTCGGCCCGCGCGAGGCGTTGCGCACGCATCGGATGACGCTGCGCGAGGTCAACTGGATCGGCGACGGCGCGCTCGATGCTGCCGTGCGCGACGGTCTCGAACTGTTCGTCCGGGTCCGTTCGACCCGTCCGCCACAGCCGGCCTGGCTGCGCGGCGCTGATGGCCACTACGACGTCGAACTCGTTGCGGGCGAGGAGGGCGTCTCGCCCGGCCAGGCCTGCGTGTTCTACGACGCGGCCTCGGGCCGTGCGCGGGTTCTCGGCGGCGGCTTCATCCAGAGCGCGGCCACCGACAGCAGCACCGCAGGTGGCATCGTCAGGCCGCAGCGCCTGGCCGAGCCGGTCCGCGGCTGATCAGCATCCATCATTCAGGGCAGGGGCATGGGGGACATCGACCGCGCAGGGGTCGAAAAGGCCTACGAGCGCTGGGCGCCGGTCTACGACCTGGTGTTCGGCAAGGTCTTCGATCAGGGGCGTCAATCGACCATCGCGGAAGCTGATCGCATCGGCGGCCGCATTCTCGACGTCGGCGTCGGCACCGGTCTGTCGCTGTCGGACTATGCCCGCACGACGAAGATCTGCGGCGTCGATATTTCCGAGCCGATGCTGCGCCGGGCGCAGGCCCGCGTGCGCGAGCTGAAGCTCTTCAACGTCGAGACGCTGGCCGTGATGGACGCGAAGCATCTCGCCTTCCCCGACAATTTCTTCAACGCCGTGGTCGCGCAATACGTCATCACCGCGGTGCCTGACCCGGAAGCGACGCTCGATGATTTCGTCCGCGTGCTGAAGCCCGGCGGCGAGCTGATCCTGGTCAATCACATCGGCGCCGAAAGCGGACCGCGCCGCCTGTTCGAGCTCGCCTTTGCGCCGATTGCGCGCCGGCTCGGCTGGCGACCGGAGTTCCCCTGGGCGCGGCTCGTGAACTGGGCCGCGAAGCACGGCGGCATCACGCTTGCCGAACGCCGGCCGATGCCGCCGCTCGGGCATTTTTCGCTGATCCGTTATCGCAAGGCTTGAGACGCGGCGGCAGCACGGGGCTGATCTGCCGCGGCCGGCGTGGGAACGCCCGGACGGGCTTCGCGTTGCTCCGTCATGAGCATCAGGCAATCCTTGTTCCTCGCGGCCCTGCTGGCCTCAGCCTCTGCTGCCGCTCATGCCCAGGCGCCGCCTGGTCCGGCCACGCCGCCGCAGGCCACCGCGCCGGCCCCGAACCAGACAGCGGCGTGTGCGCCGACTGCGCTGGCAACGCCGACGCCCGATGGAATCACCACCGGCCGCGCCGGCGAGCCGCTCGGCGACAAGCTCGCCAAGACCAACGGCGTGCTGTGTCCTCCGAGTGGCGTCGATCCCGGGATGCACGCGCCGACGCCCGAAGGCGGCACGACGCCGGTGATCCCGCCGCCTGGCAGCCCCGGCGGCGATCGGAGCGTGCAGCCGAAGTGATCAGCAGCCGAAGTGATCATTGCAATGTTCCCCGGCGCGGCTGACGGAGCGCAGCGCCCGCCCTGCCGCCAGTGCGGAGCGGATCTGCCTGCTCTCGGCCGGTGCTTGGGCGAGCGCGACGATCAGCGTCACCGCAACTCTGCCACACGTCGAATCGAAGTCTAGCCGCAGCCATTCAAAGCCTCGGAGTGGGCGCCAGGTTTGCTTGACACGGGCCGGACCGCCTCTTTATATGCGGCCCGTTCGCCCAGCCGTTTGCGGTCGTTTGACCCCTGGACCTTGGCCGGACACCGTGGCGGGGTAGCTCAGCTGGTTAGAGCACGGGAATCATAATCCTGGGGTCGGGGGTTCGAGTCCCTCCCCCGCTACCATCTTTCCCCATACTCCCTTCACTGGTTCGGATATGCCTCCCCGCCTCTCAGCGAGTTGAGACCTCCAGGGATTTCTACGCTAACGCCACTGGAACTCATCTCGTCCGCCGCATCGCTGGAGGCCCGACAGCGTTCTGCGGGAACGGCGCTGATGGCTCGGATGCGTGCGGCCGCGCTCGGTCTTGCGCCTCTGGGCTGCCGCGAAAAGGTCGGCCCTGACGATGGCAGGGTGTGCTACCTCCGCCGTCCGCTAATCGTTTTTCGGATCCGCCTGTGTCCGGATCCTTCATCATCTGCACCTTATTCGCCAAGTTGCTCACAGCCGCCGCGATTCCGATCTATCTCGTCCGCGCCTTTCGGGGCCACGGCGCCGTGTATGTCTGCTGTGCCCGCCGCGATCGAAGCCGTGCTGCAATTCGGAGCGCTCTTTTTTCGGAGCGCAAGCTTCAGGGCAGCGCCCCCAATTCTCGAGTCATCGATCCACAGTCGGCCGTCATAGAGGCTGGTCAGGTCGCGGGCAATTGCGAGACCCAGTCCAGTGCCCGGCTTTGCTTCGTCAAGTCTCGTGCCGACATCGAACACGCGCGTTCGATGCTCGATTGGAATGCCGGGCCCATCGTCCTCCACCGTGATCAAGACGGTGCTCTCGAGGTCTTCGATCGATATCACGACGCGGTCGCGCGCCCATTTTGCCGCGTTGTCGAGAAGGTTGCCAATCAGCTCGGTCAAATCGTTTGTATCGCAGGCGACGACGACGTCCGCCGCCCCTTCGACTTCGAACCGCCGGTCATGCCCTGGGCCAAATCGCGAATAGGTATTGATGACGCTCCTCAATACGTCTGCCACGACCGAACACGCGCCTGCATTCGCTATTGCGGACGCCTTCGCGCGTGCTGTCTGATAGTCGATCAGCAGCGCCATTCGCGCGCATTGCTCGAAGAGAATCCGAGCGTGGCTCTCCTGGCCGGATGCTCCCAGCCGCGTTGCTTCCTCGTCGAGGATGGCCAGGGGCGTCTTCAGCGCATGCGCAAAATTTCCAGCGAGCACGCGCGCGCGATCGACCATTGTGAGATTGGCCGTGATCATTCCGTTCAACTCGGTTACCAGCGGCATGATCTCCTCCGGCAGGTCCTCCGGCAGGCGTGTGGTCTTGCCGCTGCGCACGTCCACGATGGCGCGACTCATGCGTTGCAGCGGCCGCAGACCGTAGACGACCTGAGCATAGGCGGTGCCGACCATGGCAAGGGCCAAGATACCGAGCATCGCCATCAGCGTCAGATTGAGGTGCTGCATCTCGTCGCTGATCAGTCGCTCGTCGGCACCGATGCGGACCTCGACGGTTTGTCCGAGACGGGACGGCTCGCTGATGTTTCGGATCATGCGCATCGGCCCGGTCGGTCCCTCTACATTTGTAAGCACCGTGGAGGGGCTCGCGGAGCCGTCGCGAGTCTGGTCGGGCGTGAGTGAAAGAAAAAGATCATCGTCCAGCGAAGGCGAACGCGCGCTTTCGCCGTTCTGCAGAACGACCTGCCAATACATTCCGGATCGGGCAGGGGAGAATCGCGGATCGCTCAGATTGCGGGCGATGAATGGCCGCTGCGCTGCGTCGAGCTCAACGAGGTCGACGAGCTCGCGAGCGTGATCCAGCAGGTCATGATCGAAGTGGGCCTCGACGACACGGCGAATGATGATCGAAAGCCCGAGCCCGCTGGCGAACAAGACGATCGAAATCCAGATCGCGGCGATCGCGATCATGCGGGCCCGGAAGTTGCGGCTGAACATTGTTCTATCCGAAGCGATATCCCATGCCTCTGATGGTGCGAATGCAATCGCGCCCCAGCTTTCTCCTGAGCCGGGCAATGTAGACTTCGACGGTATTGGAATCGCGATGGTCGCTGCCCGGATAGATGTGGTCCAGCAGCTCGGTCTGCGACACGATATGATCGGCGCGGCGCATGAGGAGCTCGAGGACACGCAACTCGCTTGCGGTCAGGTCGACGATCTCGCCATCCTTCTTGACCAGGCCGGCCGCCGCGTTGAACTCGATCTGCCGGAGCCGGAGCACGGCGTCCGGTCTGTTGGCAACCCGCCGGAGCAGCGATCTGACCCGCGCGACCAACTCCTGCGCCTTGAAGGGCTTTTCGAGATAGTCGTCCGCGCCTGCGTTGAGTCCGTTGACGCGCTCGGCCCAGCCGCTGCGGGCGGACAGGATCAGCACCGGCAGCGTGTGTCCCGTATGACGCCAGCGTTGCAGCACATCGAGGCCCGAAAGGCACGGCAGGCCAAGATCGAGGACCGCGGCATCATAGGGCTGGCTGTTGCCCAGCATCCAACCCTGCTTGCCGTCGGTGGCTAGATCCGCCTCGAAGCCGGCGTCGGCCAGGCTTTCCCTGATGCGCGCCGCGTAAACGGGCTCGTCCTCTATGAGCAGAATGCGCATGGCCGTTACTCCGGTTGCCGAACGGAATTGTTCCGACGATGCGGAGACGCCGATCGGCCTCGAACGCTATGGGTTGATCCCGAGCTGCTTGGCGGCGTCAGCTATGCGCGTGCGCTCAGGGGCATCCTCGGCGAAGACCGACAATGCACGTTGCAGGGACTGTTTCGCTGCCTCGACCTCGCCCAGCACGACCCGCGAGCGGATCAGCTTGATCCAGCCCTCCGCATCGCGCGGTGATTGTTCGAGCCGGCTCGCAAGGCTATCCACCATGCCCCGGATCATGAGGTTGCGGTCCTGTGCGGACATACTTTCCGCTTTGCGGACGTCTTCGGCGCGGGGGCCGCGCGGCTCCGCGGGCTCGGTCGCGGCCGTCTTGCCGGAGCGCAGGAGTTCCTGCATGCGCTCGGCGGACAGGTTCGGCAGAGTAGACGATGGCGCGCCGTCATTCTCTCCGAGCTCGCGACGGAGCGCGCCAAGCCGCTGCTTGAGATCGGGCAGCCATGGCTCATTCGGATCGGCCTCCGAGACGATGGCCGTCCAGTCGGTCATCGCCCCCCGTTTGTCTCCCTCCTGTTCTTTCACGACGCCGATGAAGAAGCGGGCGCGCGCGTCTTTGGGATCCAGCCTGAGTGCCTCGTCAAAATCCGCGCGGGCGTCAGGCGTGACGGTGCCGTCTGCGGCCCGCACCAGCGCTTCGCCCCTTGCGCTCCGATATTCCGCCGAGCCCGGCCGCAGCTCCATGGCGCGCGCATAGGCCTGCGTAGCCTCGGCAAATCGCTCGATGTTGAACAAGGACCAGCCCAGCAGCCGCCATCCGTCCGGATCCTTGGGATTCCGCTCCAGTCTGGTCTGCACACGTTGGATCATCTCTTCGACCGGCGGCAGCCCGCTGCCCTGCTGCGGTCGGTCCCGACTGTCCTGGCTGGCCATCTGCTCCAATGACGCAATGGCCTGCGTGCCGGCGTCGGATCGCGCCTCGCCAACCGATCTGGCCGACGTGCTACTGGCTGTCTGGCCCGGCCCGGCTGCGGGGACATCCGGATTTCCGATGACCGCGTACAGAACGACGGAGCCGAACACCACCGTCCCCGTCACGACGGTGAGCGCAAATTTTCGTTCGGAGCTCGTGAGGGAGGGCGCGGGCGGTTGTTCTGCGGCGGCTGCGGCGAGAATGCGCCGCTTGATCTCGCTGGCCGCGTTCTCGCCATCCGACTTGTCGATCAGGCCCCGCGCGGTGTCGTTCTCGATCTCGCGAAGCTGGTCGTGGTGGACGGCAAGTCCCTGAGCCGAAGCCAACTGTCTCCGCTCGAATCTGCGTATGAAGGGCGTCGATATAAGCACGGCGGCCACGGAAATCATCGCCGTCAGGATCAGCCACAGCATCATGAAAGGCTCCGTCGATCGAGGATCGCCTCGATGGCTTTGAGTTCGTCGGCGCTGAGCGGAGCGACGTGCTCCGCATCGAGCGCTGTCGCATTGGCTGCCGCCCGGCGCACGTAGCGGCCAAAGGCGACGATGGCCGCCAGCAGCGCCAGCAGCGGGCCGATCCAGAGCGGGATCGTATTCCACTGCAGGGGAGGCTTGAGCAGAACGAAGTTGCCATAGCGTGCGACGAGGAAGTCCACTGCCTGCCGATCGCTGTCGCCAGCCTGCAGGCGATCTCGCAGCAGCACCCTCAGATCATGCGCCAATGGAGCGTTCGAGTCGTCGATGCTTTGATTCTGACAGACGACGCAGCGCAACTCCTGGCTCAGCGCGCGCGCACGGGTCTCCAGCCCCTCATCCCGCAGCATTTCGTCCGGAAGCACCGCACGGGACGGCGACAGGGTCGCCGTCAGCATGAGCGAGCTGACGAGCAGCGCTTCGGCTACTCTCTTGATCCGCCGGCAGCTCATGACTCGCTCCTGAGTGCCTTCAGGAGAGGTTCGAAATCGTCACGCCACACGTCTTCGGTCAGCGGGCCGGGATAGCGGAAGCGGATCCGGCCGGCCCGGTCGATCACGAAGGTCTCGGGAACGCCGGTCACGCCGAGATCGATGCCGACCCGGCCGGACTCATCGGAGCCGACACGGGCATAGGGACTGCCATGCTTGGCAAGCCAGCGTTTACCGTCGCTCCGATCGTCCTTCCAGTTCAGTCCGTAGATCGGGATGGCGGAGCTCTCCGCAAGCTTGAGCAGCATCGGGTGCTCGACGCGGCATCCGGGACACCAGGATGCGAACACATTGAGCAGCAAGACGTCGCCCTGCAGATCGGTATTGGCAAGACCGGCACCCTTGCCGTCCAGCGATGCGAGCTGGAAGCGCGGCGTCGGCTTGTCGATCAGGGTCGACGGCATTCGCCGTGGATCGTTGGTCAGACTGAAAGCAAGTCCAGCGGCCAGCGCGGCGAAAGTGACGAGCGGTATGAGATAAGGGAGGCGCGGCATATCTCGTCCTATTCAGCAGGAACGGCAATCGGTACAGCTGGCATCGCCCGCCGCGGTGCGCCGACGCGCAATCTCCGGTCGGCAAGCGAGATGAAGCCGCCGCAAGCCATCAGCAGCGCGCCGATCCAGACCAGCGGCACCAGAGGATGATAGTAGCAGCGCACCGCCCAGGCGCCCTTGTCGTCGGGATCGCCGAGCGTCACGTAGACGTTCCAGATCAGGTTGGTACGAATACCGGCGGCGGTGGTCAGCTGCTGTCTGACGGGATAGAAGCGGCGCTCGCTGGAAAGCTGCGTGAACGGCTTGCCGTTCCGCGTGATGTCGAAGGTGCCACGCTCGGCTTCGTAGTTGGGACCTGGAAATTTTCCGATCGAACGCAGCTTGATGTCATAGCCTGCGAGCTGCAGG
This sequence comes from Bradyrhizobium ontarionense, assembly GCF_021088345.1. Classification (NCBI taxonomy): domain Bacteria; kingdom Pseudomonadati; phylum Pseudomonadota; class Alphaproteobacteria; order Hyphomicrobiales; family Nitrobacteraceae; genus Bradyrhizobium; species Bradyrhizobium ontarionense. The sequence goes on from NZ_CP088156.1 coordinate 7,202,194, forward strand.
CTCTGGCCCGGCCGCAGCATCTGCACCTTCTCGCTGGCCCACGCGGTCATCCCGGTAATGCCTGCGACGGTGACGCCCATTCCCGCATGGGCCAGCACGAGGCCGTAGACCGCGAGTGGCGTGGTGCGCGCGAGGTTGAGCGAGGTCGCCAAGGGAGTCGTCGTGCCGAGGCGCACGCGATGAACCAGTATCATCAGAGAGCCGACGACGAGCCAGACGGCGATGCCGAAGAAGAACGCGACCAGGACATGGCGTCCGAACGTCGCGATGAGCATTGCGACGGTGACGAGTGCTGCAAGCCCCCCGACCAGGCGGAGCCGTTGCAGCGCCGCAACGAGGAGATCTCGCTTCCATTTCAGAACCGGGCCGATCACCATGGCGAGCAGCACAGGGACCATGATGGGGACGAACGTCATGTTGTAGTAGGGAGGGCCGACGGAGATCTTGTCGTTCCCCAGCATGTCGACGAGGAGCGGGTAGAACGTGCCGAGAAACACCGTGGCCACGGCTGCCGTGAGCAGCACATTGTTGAGGACGAGGCCGCTCTCGCGGCTGACCGCTGCAAACAGTGCACCGTGCTTCAGGCCTGGCGCCCGGATCGCATACAGTGTCAAGGCGCCGCCGGTTGCCACCAGGATCAGCGCCAGGATGAATGCGCCACGCGATGGATCCTGTGCGAAGGCATGAACGCTAGTGAGCACCCCGGACCTCACCAGGAACGTTCCGATCAGGCTCAATGAGAAGGTCACGATCCCCAGGAGGATCGTCCAGCTTTGGAGGGCGTTCCGACGCTCGACCACCAGGGCGGAATGCAGGAGCGCAGTCCCCGCAAGCCATGGCATGAAGGAGGCGTTCTCGACGGGGTCCCAGAACCACCAGCCGCCCCAACCGAGCGTGTAGTAGGCCCATGCGCTACCGAGCGTGATGCCAATCGTGAGAAAGCACCAGGCCGCGAGCACCCACGGTCGAACCCAGCGGGCCCAGCTGGCATCGACCTTTCCCTCGATCAGCGCGGCAACCGAGAACGAGAACGCCATCGAGAAGCCGACGTAACCCAGGTACAGAAACGGCGGATGAAAGGCGAGGCCGGGATCCTGCAAAATCGGATTCAGCCCGTTGCCTTCAAGGGGAGCATCGGCGAGCCGCGCGAACGGATTCGAGGTTGAGACAATGAACGCCAGAAAGCCGAGACCGATCATGCCGTGCACGCCGAGAACGTTGCTCTGCAGCCGCTCGGGAAGGTTCGCGCCGAACAATGCAACTGCCGCGCCGAACACGGAGAGGATCAGGACCCACAACAGCATGGATCCCTCGTGGTTCCCCCAGACTCCGGAGACCTTGTAGAGCAGCGGCTTCAGCGTGTGCGAATTCGCTGCGACGACCTGGACTGAAAAGTCCGAGTGGACGAACAGCGACGTCAGGCATGCGAACGCGATCGCGACAAAGAGAAACTGAGTGAGGGCGGCGTGACGAACGAAGCCGGCGATCATTGCGGATTGGCGACGCAGCGCTGCGAACGGAACGATCGACTGCACCAGCGACACGAGAAGCGCGAGAATTAGCGCAAAGGATCCGGCCTCCGCCGTCATGTTGGCTCTCCGACTGCAGTATTTATTCCTGCACATAACTATCAAGTGTCTGTGATGCGTCGACAATCAATGCGCCGAATGAGGCATCATTCGTACAGAATGGTGATGATCCATCGACGCGCATCGTAGTGTAATTGCAGCTCACTAGCGGTAGCTGTCGTGAGAGCGTGATGAACACGTCTTCGCGGTTCAACGCGTTATGTCGGACGAGAAACAGCCGCTCGAATCGCCTGCGGCGCGCCTGCGAACGGCGAACGCGACGTCGGTCGCGCGATGGACGGGAAGGTCGAAACGAGATCGTCTGCTATTCCAGAAGCTTGGCGATATCGCCGTGACCGCTGGCGGTGGCGATGTCCGTGGCACGTTCGTGCCGCTTGTTCGTCAGTTGCTTCTCAGCGCCGGCGGCAACAAGGCTCTGCGCAATACCGATGTGTCCCTCATGAGCCGCCATCATCAACGCGCTCATGCCTTGGCCGTTGCGCACGTTCGGATCGGCCTTGCGTCTGAGAAGTTCGCCGACGACATCGGCAAGCCCAGCGCGCGCGGCGAGGATAAGGGCGGTATTTCTGCTTCTGGTCGCGCGTGTCGGATCGGCCCCATGGTCCAGCAAGAGCAGCGAAGCCGGAGAGCTGCGGCCTTCGATTGCACTCAGCAACGGCGTCTTTCCGTCGGCGTCAGCGCCGTTGACGTCGGCCCCTGCGCGGATCAGTTGCTCGAGCGCCCGCGTATTGCCGTTGTTGGCGGCGTACCAGAGTGCCGTGCGGCCTTGGCCATCGGCGGCGTTGAGGTCAGACTTCTGAATGAGTGGCCGATCGAGCACGCCATTGGCGCACGATGATGCCGCGATCATGAGCGGGGTCCGGCCGTCGGCCGACGCTGGTAGATTGCCGGAGGCACCGTCGAGAAGCGCGGCAATGGCGGCGCCGTTGCAACGGCCGACGGCTATCAGCAGTGCGGTCGAGCCATCCCCCCGCGCTGCGGATGGATCGGCGGCCTTCGTCAGCAGCAATCTGACAACGTCTCCGTGATCCTTATCCGCTGCCAGCATCAACGGCGTATCGCCGCGCCGGTTGCCGGTGTTCGGGGTGGCTCCCGCGGCAAGCAGCAGCTCGACGAGCCGAAGATGCCCGGCGGCTGCGGCAATCGCCAGAGGCGTATCGCCGTCCTCATTGACGGCGTTGACGTCGGCCTTCGCTGCGATCAGCTGGCGCATCGGATCGAGCTGACCGCGCAGCGCCGCGTCGATGATGGCCGGATGGCCGTTTCGCGTGGCCGCCTGCGCGTTGGGAGGCGGCAGGGGCTTGCGCGCAGAGTCGCGCTCCAGCTCTCTGGCACGGGGGCGCGAAATCCGGTTGGCGATGTCGGCCAGCAGCTGCTCGGCGGGCTGATAACCGGCCGCGGCCGATTTGCGCAGCCAATCCCGCGCCCGGTCGGGATCGGCCGGCGTTCCGCGTCCCGCAAGATACATCGCTGCGACATTGTACTGTGCTTTGACGTGTCCTTTTGTTGCACTCGCCTCCATCCATTTGAAGGCGAGAGCGTCATCCGATCTGGTGCCGAGACCGGCGCGGTAGAGTGATGCAAGCCGGTACTGCGCCTCTGGATCGCCCGCATTTGCCGCGCGCTCGAGCAGCTTCAGTGCGTCATCGGGACGTCCGGCCCGGATTGCGGTATCGGCGGCCTGGCTCGCGCCGGACATTTCGGAGTTCGAGCCCGCCGGGTTGCCGCGCGGCACCGATGCGTCGCCGGCCAGGGCAATCAACGGTGCCGTCCAGCTCGCGAGACAGACCAAGGGGATGATCACATGAGAGGATCTATGCCGTGCCATATTTCGTCTCGACCTCGATACCCATGCTCTTCAGGAAGGCGGTCGGCAGAATGCCGCCGACGCAAACGATGACGGCATCGTTTCGCATCGTGCTCGTGTCACCGTCAGCATCGATGTCGACGTCGTCATGGCCGATCCGTTTGACTGACGAATTGTAGATGACGCGGAGCCGTCCCGATCGGGCGGTTGCCTCCGTCCGTTGGCGGTTCTTCAGTTTGGCGCGACCGAATGATTCGCTGCGATGGGAAAGGGTCACCGTCGTTCCAGGCTCGTCGGCGATGGAGCACGCGGCTTCCAGTGCGGCGTCGCCGCCGCCGACGACGAGCACGTGCTGGCCGCGATATTGTTCGGGGTCGATCAGTCGATAGACGACCTTGGTCTGCTCTTCGCCGGGAACCTCCAGCTTGCGCGGTGTTCCGCGGCGGCCGATCGCCAGGAGCACGGCATGCGTTCTGTAACTGCCGCGGTTCGTCCTGACGTCAAAGCTGTCTCCGACTCGGGCGACCGCTTCGACGCGTTCGCCGACGTTCACCTTGAGACGAGCCTTGCGGACGATACTCATGAAGAAGGCGATCAGCTGTTCCTTGCTGAGCTCTCTGAAGTTGAACTTTCCCGCGAGCGGAAGCGTGAAAGGGGCAGTCATCACCAGCTTGCCGCGGGGGAAGTGCGCGACTGTGCCGCCGAGAGAGTCCTGTTCGAGGGTGACGAAGCGCAACCGATGCTGCAGGCAAGCAAGGCTGGCTGCGAGCCCAGCCGGGCCGCAGCCGATGATCACGACGTCGAGCATGTCCGACTTGCCGACATTCTTGATCCTGCGGACGGAGTCGATCGCCTGGCGCCCCTGCTCGATGGCGTTACGGACCAGGCCCATCCCGCCGAGCTCCCCCGCGATGAAGATGCCGGGCACGTTGGTCTGAAAGGCCTCGTCCACGTTCGGAATGTCGATGCCGCGCGTCTCGGTGCCGAATACGAGCGTGATGGCGTTCACGGGGCAGACCGCCTTGCAGGCGCCGTGTCCTATGCAGTGCGAGGGTTCGACAAGCGAGGCCTTGCCGCCGATGAGGCCGAGAATGTCGCCCTCGGGACACGCCCTGACGCATGAGCCGCAACCGATGCACAAGGCAGGATCGATGATGGGGTGGAGCGATGCCGGCTCGAGCAGGCCGGCGTCCTTGGCCGCCGAAAGCTTCGCGACGCTCTTTATTTCCTTTCGCTTGCGCACGGCCATGTAGGTGGCCCAGACGCCAAGCATTGGAGCCGCGTAGACAATCAGCAGATCGAGCGCCATGTCGCCTCTCTCTTCTCTCTTACGAACTGGCGGTAGGCGAGAGCAGTTTCCGGCTACGCAAGCCGCCTGGAAGGATGAGTTGTGGTGCCAGATGCAAACTCCTCTCAACAGATGCCGACATAGAAATTCCAGAATGATCTGTAGACCTGCGGACAACGATTAGTTCATTCGTTGAACAGATACCGTCGGCGGAAATATGGCTCGTACTGATCTCGCACTCATGACATCGCTGTCGGAGCACGTAAGACTTCGTTGCAAGTGGTTATCAGGAAGCAATCTCTCGACTGAGATCCGGAAATCCGCAGGCAAGCCGGACATTCGCCCATCCGGCTTTGGGGTTTCACAGGAAGCGTCGATGACATGAGTAGAGTACCGGTCGCTCGCGTGAGCGGAAATCCTCTGCGAGGGACCATTCCGATTGTCATGACGATCCTCGTTGTCGGGGTCATCGGCGTCGGATGGCTGCAGAGGGAAGAGGAATATGTCACGCCGGGATCCGGTACCGGATACTGGCTCGGAATATACGGCAGCATCGCGATGCTATCGTTGCTGACCTACTCGATGCGCAAGCGCTTCAAGTCGCTGCGCGGGATTGGCTCGGTGCCGTTCTGGTTCAGGACTCACATGCTGCTGGGCGTCATTGGCCCCGTGCTCATCCTGTTCCATGCCAATTTCAAACTGGGTGCGCTCAACAGCAATGTAGCGTTCTTCGCAATGCTGATCGTTGCGATCAGCGGAGTGATCGGCCGGTACATCTACAGCAAGATCCACATGGGTCTCCATGGCGGAAAGGCCCGTGTCAAGGAGCTGCTTGCGGAAGCCGAGGCGATGAGGATGGAACTCGGTCAGGAGATACAGGCAGCTTCGTTCGTATCGCGAGAGTTGACCGCGTTCAGCAAGGGGCTCGACAACAGGGTGCCGCGAACTGCGTTGGGTAGCCTCCGGACCGGGGCGATCATCGCAGCGCGCACGAGGCGGCTGCGTGTCAACGTGACTGCGGAAGCGCGCCGACTCATTCGCGCCGAGGGTAAACGTGCGCGATGGTCGTGGTCCGAGCGGCGGCGCCGCGAGAAGCGAATCGATGAAACCGTGCGGCGGTATGCCGCGGCGGTGCGGAAGGCCGCCGAGATGACGTTCTTCGAACGGCTGTTTTCGCTCTGGCACGTTCTGCATTTGCCGCTGTTTTTTCTCATGCTGCTCGCGGGTCTCGTTCATGTCTGGGCTGTCCACCATTACTGACGGAGTTTCGCGATGAGGTGGCGCCTTGCGGCAGTTGTCGCCGTCATGATCGGGGTTGCGACGCTGTCGGCCGGGCTTCGAGCGCAGACGGTGCTGGAAAAACTGGTGATGCCGGGCCCGCTGGTCGAGAAGCATGCCAAGCTCGAGAGCGAATGCGGAAAGTGCCATGAGGCCTTCACGCGGAAGGCGCAGTCGGGCCTCTGCCTCGATTGCCACAAGGAGATTGCCGTCGACCGCAGGCAGCGTGAGCGCCTGCATGGACGCGATCAGGCGGCGCTGACCCAGGAATGCAGGCAGTGTCACACTGACCACAAAGGGCGTGGAACCGACATCGTCCAGCTCGACAAGGAAACGTTCAACCACGACGTTACGAACTACAGGCTGGTCGATGCACACAGGAACGTGCCTTGTGCGGGATGTCACGTCGCGAAGGTGAAGTTCCGCAACGCGCCATCGACCTGCTTCGAGTGCCACAAGGCGCTCGATCCTCATCGCGGCCGGCTCGGTGAGCGCTGCGAGAATTGCCACACGACTGTGAAATGGCGTGCGACCAAGGAGTTCGATCACACGAAGACCCGGTTTCCCCTCGTTGGTGCCCATAAGTCGGTTGCTTGTGGAACGTGCCATTCCGGCCAGCAATATAAGGACCTGCAGACCTCTTGCGGCTCATGCCACCGTCTTCAGGACGTCCATGCCGGCCGCTTCGGCGACAAGTGCGAGGCGTGCCACGATCAGGAAAAATGGAAGACGGTCCGCTTCAATCACGACAAGACGCGCTTCCCGTTGCGAAATGCCCATGCCAAGGTGAAATGCGAGGGTTGCCATACCGGTGACCTCTATCGGGACAAGCTCGCGACGTCGTGCGTGTCCTGTCACCGCAAGCAGGATCCTCATCAGGGCAAGCTGGGCGAACGTTGCGAGACGTGCCACAGCGATGCGGGCTGGCGGAAGAAGCTCTCCTTCGATCATGAGATTACGCGCTTCCCGTTGATAGGCCTGCACAAGTCGGTGCCGTGCGAGGAGTGCCACCGCTCGCCGACCTACAAGAACACGCCGATGGCCTGTGAGAGCTGTCACAAGGATTTCCATCAGGGAAGGCTCGGGGCACAGTGCGCCAGTTGCCATAATCCGAACGGGTGGCGGCTGTGGCGCTTCGACCACGCGCGGCAGACCCGGTTCCCACTGGTCGGAGTCCACCAGAAGATCACGTGCGAGGCCTGCCACAAGGCCAAGTCGCCGCCGGATCTGAAGTTGCCGATGGATTGCTTCAGCTGTCATCGCAGTTCGGACGTGCACAACGGCACGTTCGGCCAGACGTGCGAGCGCTGCCATGTCGCAACGGGATGGCGCAACGTTCAGATCAGGAACTGATTCCACGGGTCGCTTCGACGTGCATCAGCTATCTCGGGGCTTAGTTGCGCTGAGATGAGCTAGCAACGACTCTCCATTCGCGTTGCGAACTATTCGCTCGAGCGATGCGTTTGCGAGAGCGCAGGGACCACCGCCTTCAAATTCGCCGCCGCCCATTCAGCTTGAGTTCAGCTTGGCCCAGTTTTGGGCCAGCTTTGCGCGTCTCTGGAAGCCCTGTTGTATGCGTGGCGTACGCTGCGTGATCTGGTTGATGACGTTGTCGTCGCCCGGATCAACATGGCGGTCGATTGAAGGAGTAAGGGGCGTTCCGAGTGTTCGGCGGCTGGGGAACAGACGCCGCCGAACCGTAGGGAAAATCTGCAAGAGCTTCTTGGGTTTGTCAGGGGCGACCGCATGCAGCGGGGCGCCCGAAGGATTCGGCTGGCCTGGAGTCGGCCGGCCTCCGGTGCATGTCCAGATGGCATTCGAGTCGAGAGTGAAGATCGGAGTTCGGGTTGAGCGGCTGCTACAGCAAGCTGGGGCTGTTGGCGCGAGCATCGCACCGCATGGTGTGGTGGCTGCTCGCTGGTATGCTGCTTGCGCTGGCGATGGCAGGACACGCTGCTGCGCAGAGCTCATTCGATCATGTCTCGACCGGGTTTCCACTCACCGGAAGCCATATCGGGGTGGAGTGCTCGTCCTGCCACGTCAGCGGACGGTTCAAAGGCACGCAAACGCAGTGCGCCAGTTGCCACAATGGCGCGCAGACGGCGGGCATGTCGGTCAACCACCCGAAGACGACAAGGCGATGCGAAAGCTGCCACCAGACCTCGTCGTGGAAAGACATTCGGGTCATCGATCACAGCCAGGCGAAGGCGCCATGTGCGACCTGCCACAACGGCGTGATGGCGCTCGGCAAGCCGAAAAGTCACATCACGACAATGGCGCCGTGCGATGCGTGCCACAGGACGACGGCCAGCTTTCGTGTCGGAATGAAGATGGATCACGCCGGCATCGTCGCCGGCTGCGCCAACTGCCATAACGGTACGACCGCGCGCGGCAAGTCCAGCGCGCACATCCAGACCAATCTGCCGTGCGAGTCCTGTCATACCAGCACGGCCAGCTTCGGCGGGGCGGCGTTCAAGCACGCCGCCACCGACACCAACTGTGCGACCTGCCACAACGGCAAGACCGCGTTGGGCATGACCACGCCGCCGCACATCCCGGTGACCGGCATCCAGTGCTCGAACTGCCACAGCAACACGGCCGCGGCGTTCGACGTCTACACCATGAGCCACGCCGCGGTGAGCGCGAGCCGCTGCGACAGCTGTCACAACGGCAGCTACACCGACCAGGGCAACGCCGGCGCCGTCGGCACCAAATCGTACCCGAACCACGTCGCCACCAACGGCCAGGACTGCATCACCTGCCATGCCACCGCAGCTTCCGGCGGCTTCAAGAGCTGGGGTGGGGCCGGCTTCAAGCACGCGGCGACCGACACCAATTGCGCGACCTGCCACAACGGCAAGACCGCGCTGGGCATGACCACGCCGCCGCACATTCCGGTGACCGGCGTCCAGTGCTCGAACTGCCACAGCAACACGGCAGCGGCGTTCGACGTCTACACCATGAGCCACGCCGCGGTGAGCGCGAGCCGCTGCGACAGCTGTCACAACGGCAGCTACACCGACCAGGGCAACGCCGGCGCCGTCGGCACCAAATCGTACCCGAACCACGTCGCCACCAACGGCCAGGACTGCATCACCTGCCATGCCACCGCAGCTTCCGGCGGCTTCAAGAGCTGGGGCGGGGCCGGCTTCAAGCACGCCGCGACCGACACCAATTGCGCCACCTGCCACAACGGCAAGACCGCGTTGGGCATGACCACGCCACCGCACATCCCGGTGACCGGCATCCAGTGCTCGAACTGCCACAGCAACACGGCCGCGGCGTTCGACGTCTACACCATGAGCCACGCCGCGGTCAGCGCGAGCCGCTGCGACAGCTGTCACAACGGCTCCTACACCGGCCAGGGCACCAAGGGTGCCATGGGCGCGGCGTCCTACCCGAATCACGTCGCCACCGGCGGCGCCGACTGCATCAGCTGCCATGCCAAGGCCGCGAGTGGCGGCTTCACCAGCTGGGGTGGCGCGGCCTTCAAGCATGCCGCCACCGACATCAACTGCGCGACCTGCCACAACGGCAAGACGGCGCAAGGCATGACGACGCCACCGCACATTCCGACCGGGACGCTGCAGTGCTCGAATTGCCACACGAACACCGCGGCGAGTTTTGCCACCTACACGATGAGCCACGCCGCGGTGGCAACGGCGCGCTGCGACAGCTGCCACAATGGCAGCTACACCGGCCAGGGCACCAAGGGCGCGCTGGGCACGGCGTCGTATCCGAACCACGTTGCCACCGGCGGGGCGGACTGCGTCAGCTGTCATGCCAAGGCGGCGAGTGGCGGCTTCACCAGCTGGGGTGGGGCGGCATTCAAGCACGCCGCGACCGACACCAATTGTGCGACCTGCCACAACGGCAAGACCGCGATGGGGATGACGACACCGCCGCATGTCCCGACCGGGACGCTGCAGTGCTCGAACTGTCACACGAACACCGCGGCGAGCTTCACCACGTACACGATGAACCACGCCGCGGTGTCGGCGGCACGCTGCGACAGCTGTCACAACGGCTCCTACGCCGGCCAGGGCACCAAGGGCGCGCTGGGCACGGCGTCGTATCCGAACCACGTTGCCACCGGCGGGGCGGACTGCGTCAGCTGTCATGCCAAGGCGGCGAGTGGCGGCTTCACCAGCTGGGGTGGGGCGGCATTCAAGCACGCCGCGACCGACACCAATTGTGCGACCTGCCACAACGGCAAGACCGCGATGGGGATGACGACACCGCCGCATGTCCCGACCGGGACGCTGCAGTGCTCGAACTGTCACACGAACACCGCGGCGAGCTTCACCACGTACACGATGAACCACGCCGCGGTGTCGGCGGCACGCTGCGACAGCTGTCACAACGGCTCCTACGCCGGCCAGGGAACCAAGGGTGCGTTGGGGACGGCTTCGTACCCGAACCACGTCGCCACCGGCGGCGCCGACTGCGTCAGCTGTCATGCCAAGGCGGCTTCGGGTGGCTTCACCAGCTGGGGCGGTGCGGCATTCAAGCACGCCGCGACCGACACCAATTGTGCTACCTGCCACAACGGCAAGACCGCGCAGGGCATGACCACGCCGCCGCACATCCCGACCGGCACGCTGCAATGCTCGAACTGCCACAGCAACACCGCGGCGAGCTTCACCACCTACACGATGAACCATGCTGCCGTGTCGACGGCGCGTTGCGACAGTTGTCACAACGGCAGCTACATCGGCCAGGGCACCAAGGGTGCCATGGGCACCGCGTCCTACCCGAACCATGTCGCGACCGGCGGCGCCGACTGCGTCAGCTGTCATGCCAAGGCAGCGAGTGGCGGCTTCACCAGCTGGGGCGGCGCGGCATTCAAGCATGCCGCCACCGACACCAACTGTGCGACCTGCCACAACGGTAAGACGGCGCAGGGCATGACCACGCCGCCGCACATCCCGACCGGCACGCTGCAATGCTCGAACTGCCACACGAACACCGCGGCGAGTTTTGCCACCTACACGATGAACCACGCCGCAGTGGCGACGGCGCGCTGCGACAGCTGTCATAACGGCAGCTTCACCGGCCAAGGCACCAAGGGTGCCATGGGTACCGCGTCGTATCCGAACCACGTTGCCACCGGCGGCGTGGACTGCGTCAGCTGTCATGCCAAGGCCGCGAGCGGCGGCTTCACCAGCTGGGGCGGCGCGGCATTCAAGCATGCCGCCACCGACACCAACTGCGCCACCTGCCATAACGGCAAGACCGCGCAGGGCATGACCACGCCGCCGCATATCCCGACCGGCACGTTGCAGTGCTCGAACTGCCACAGCAACACCGCGGCGAGCTTCACCACCTACACGATGAACCACACTGCAGTGTCGACGGCGCGCTGCGACAGCTGCCACAACGGCAGCTTCACCGGCCAAGGCACCAAGGGCGCGCTGGGCACGGCGTCCTATCCGAACCACGTCGCCACCAACGGCAGCGATTGCGTCAGCTGTCATGCCAAGGCGGCCTCGGGTGGCTTCACCAGCTGGGGCGGCGCGGCATTCAAGCATGCCGCCACCGACACCAACTGCGCCACCTGCCATAACGGCAAGACCGCGCAGGGCATGACCACGCCGCCGCATATCCCGACCGGGACGCTGCAGTGCTCGAATTGCCACAGCAACACCGCGGCGAGCTTCACCACCTACACGATGAACCACACTGCAGTGGCGACGGCGCGCTGCGACAGCTGTCATAACGGCAGCTACACCGGCCAAGGCACCAAGGGTGCGATGGGCACGGCGTCCTATCCGAACCACGTCGCCACCAACGGCCAGGACTGCATCAGCTGCCACAGCACTGCAGCGAGCGGTGGCTACACCAGCTGGGGTGGCGCGGCATTCAAGCATGCCGCGACCGACACCAACTGTGCGACCTGCCACAACGGCAAGACCGCGCAGGGCATGACCACGCCGCCGCATATCCCGACCGGGACGCTGCAGTGCTCGAACTGCCACAGCAACACCGCGGCGAGCTTCACCACCTACACGATGAGCCACGCCGCGGTGGCAACGGCGCGCTGCGACAGCTGCCACAACGGTTCCTACACGGGGCAGGGCACCAAGGGGGCGATGGGCACCGCGTCGTATCCGAACCACGTCGCCACCGGCGGGGCGGACTGCGTCAGTTGTCACGCCAAGGCGGCCTCGGGCGGCTTCACCAGCTGGGGTGGCGCGGCCTTCAAGCATGCCGCCACCGACACCAACTGCGCCACCTGCCATAACGGCAAGACCGCGTTGGGCATGACCACGCCGCCGCATATCCCGACCGGGACGCTGCAGTGCTCGAACTGCCACAGCAACACCGCGGCGAGCTTCGCCACCTACACGATGAACCACGCCGCGGTGTCGACCGCGCGCTGCGACAGCTGCCACAACGGCAGCTACACCGGCCAGGGCACCAAGGGCGCGCTGGGCACAGCGTCGTATCCGAACCATGTTGCCACGGGCGGGTCGGACTGCGTCAGCTGCCACGGCACTGCAGCGAGTGGCGGCTACGCGAGCTGGGGCGGCGCGGCCTTCAAGCATGCCGCAACTGACACCAACTGTGCGACCTGCCACAACGGCAAGACCGCGCAGGGCATGACCACGCCGCCGCACATTCCGACCGGCACGTTACAGTGCTCGAACTGCCACAGCAACACCGCGGCGAGCTTCACCACCTACACGATGAACCATGCTGCCGTGTCGACGGCGCGTTGCGACAGTTGTCACAACGGCAGCTACATCGGCCAGGGCACCAAGGGTGCCATGGGCACCGCGTCGTATCCGAACCACGTTGCCACCGGCGGCGCGGACTGCGTCAGCTGTCACGCCAAGGCGGCCTCGGGCGGCTTCACCAGCTGGGGCGGCGCGGCCTTCAAGCATGCCGCCACCGACACCAATTGCGCGACCTGCCACAACGGCAAGATCGCGCAGGGCATGACCACGCCGCCGCATATCCCGACCGGGACGCTGCAGTGCTCGAATTGCCACACGAACACCGCGGCGAGCTTCACCACCTACACGATGAGCCACGCCGCGGTGGCGACGGCCCGCTGCGACAGCTGCCACAATGGCAGCTACACCGGCCAGGGCACCAAGGGTGCCATGGGCACCGCGTCCTACCCGAACCACGTTGCCACCGGCGGGGCCGACTGCGTCAGTTGTCACGCGAAGGCGGCGAGCGGCGGCTACGCGAGCTGGGGTGGCGCGGCCTTCAAGCATGCCGCGACCGACACCAACTGTGCGACCTGCCACAACGGCAAGACCGCGCAGGGCATGACCACGCCGCCGCATATCCCGACCGGCACGTTGCAGTGCTCGAACTGCCACAGCAACACCGCGGCGAGCTTTGCCACCTACACGATGAACCACTCCGCAGTGTCGACCGCACGCTGCGATAGCTGTCACAACGGCTCCTACGCCGGCCAGGGCACCAAGGGCGCGATGGGCCCGGCGTCCTATCCGAACCACGTCGCCACCAACGGCCAGGACTGCATCAGCTGCCACAGCACTGCAGCGAGTGGCGGCTACGCGAGCTGGGGCGGTGCGGCATTCAAGCACGCCGCGACCGACACCAATTGTGCGACCTGCCACAACGGCAAGACCGCGTTGGGCATGACCACGCCGCCGCATATCCCGACCGGGACGCTGCAGTGCTCGAACTGCCACAGCAACACCGCGGCGAGCTTTGCCACCTACACGATGAGCCACGCTGCGGTGTCGACGGCACGCTGCGACAGCTGTCACAACGGCTCCTACGTCGGCCAGGGCACCAAGGGCGCGATGGGCACCGCGTCCTATCCGAACCACGTCGCCACCGGCGGCGCGGACTGCATCAGCTGCCACGCCAAGGCAGCGAGTGGCGGCTTCACCAGCTGGGGCGGCGCGGCATTCAAGCACGCCGCCACCGACACCAACTGCGCGACCTGCCACAACGGCAAGACGGCACAGGGCATGACCACGCCGCCGCACATCCCGACCGGCACGCTGCAATGCTCGAACTGCCACAGCAACACCGCGGCGAGCTTCACCACCTACACGATGAGTCACGCCGTGGTGTCGACGGCCCGCTGCGACAGCTGCCACAATGGCAGCTACACCGGCCAGGGCACCAAGGGTGCGCTGGGGACGGCTTCGTACCCGAACCACGTCGCCACCGGCGGCGCCGACTGCGTCAGCTGTCATGCCAAGTCGGCTTCGGGCGGCTTCACCAGCTGGGGCGGTGCGGCATTCAAGCACGCCGCGACCGACACCAACTGCGCGACCTGCCACAACGGCAAGACGGCACAGGGCATGACCACGCCGCCGCATATCCCGACCGGCACGTTGCAGTGCTCGAACTGCCACAGCAACACCGCGGCGAGCTTCACCTCCTACACGATGAACCACACTGCTGTGTCGACGGCGCGCTGCGACAGCTGTCATAACGGCAGCTACACCGGCCAGGGCACCAAGGGCGCGATGGGCACGGCGTCCTATCCGGGCCATGTTGCCACCAACGGCAGCGATTGCGTCAGCTGTCACGCCAAGGCCGCGAGCGGCGGCTTCACCAGCTGGGGCGGCGCGGCATTCAAGCATGCCGCCACCGACACCAACTGCGCCACCTGCCACAACGGCAAGACGGCGCAGGGCATGACCACGCCGCCGCACATTCCGGTGACCGGCATCCAGTGCTCGAACTGCCACAGCAACACCGCGGCGAGCTTTGCCACCTACACGATGAGCCACGCCGCGGTGGCGACGGCCCGCTGCGACAGCTGCCACAATGGCAGCTACACCGGCCAGGGCACCAAGGGCGCGATGGGCACGGCGTCCTATCCGGGCCATGTTGCCACCAACGGCAGCGATTGCGTCAGCTGTCACGCCAAGGCAGCCTCGGGTGGCTTCACCAGCTGGGGCGGGGCGGCGTTTTCGCACTCGGCCGCGGACACCAATTGCTCGACCTGCCACAACGGTTCGAGCGCCAAAGGCTTGACGACTCCGCCGCATATTCCGGTGACCGGCGTCCAGTGCTCGAACTGCCATAGCAACACGGCAGCGAGCTTCGCCACCTACACCATGAGCCATGCCGCGGTTCATGCCACGCGGTGTGACAGCTGCCATAACGGTTCGTATCGCGGTCAGGGCCGTAAAGGTGCGCAGGGGCCGGATCATAGCGCCAAGACGCAGGATTGCGGCTGCTGCCACGTGCGCGCCGCCGCCAACTTCTCGACTTGGGACGACGATCCGCAAAAGCCGGCAGCGGGTTGCACGACTACAGCGAGGTCGGTCGTTCCCGCACAGGCTCCGACCGTCAAAGCGGTTACGCCGGCCTCGACTGCCAATCGGACGATGACAGCGGCGACGGCCCCCAGCGCCGCCGCATCGCAGTCGCCGGGCGCAGGCACCGCTATGTCTCAGGCGCCAGCCGGTGCTGCTGCCAAGCCAGCTGCACCAAGCAATTCGGCGCTCCTGTTCAGCAGCAAGCCGCTCGCGAATATGTCGGGAACGTCGCCCGCTGCCGGAACCAATCCCGAAGCAGGGGCTGCCTCGGCAGTCGCGCCGGGCTCCTCCAAATCCGACAGCTCAGCGAAAGCCGGAGCCTCCGGGGTGTCGGTGACGCAGCCGCAGAGCTCCGGATCCCAAATGACGGCCGTCCCGTCTGCACAGCTTGCACCGAACGATCCGCGCAGCAAGCTCTTGCCTCAGGCCGGCGCGGCCAGCACCGACTCCTCGGAAGCGCAGAACGCAGGTCGGCTCCCGTCGCTGCTGCCGACCCTCAATCCGAGGGCAGGCCTTGCCGGATCGAGCACGATGGAGGCCGGCTCCAGGTTCAATCACATGACGGCGCAAGGACCTTGCACTTCCTGCCACAACGGCACGAGCGCGCCTGGCAAGCCGCAGAAGCACGTCGCCACCAGCGCACCGTGCGAGACCTGCCACAAGAGTACGACGACGTTCAGCGGCGCCCGCTTCAGCCATACCGCGACGACGGCGGCCTGCGCGAGCTGCCACAACGGCATGGCCGCAACCGGCAAGCCGCAGAAGCACGTCGCGACCAACGCGCCGTGCGAGACCTGCCATAAGAGCACGACCACGTTCAGTGGCGCACGCTTCAGCCATACCGGGACGGCGGCGGCTTGCGCGAGCTGCCACAACGGCATGGTTGCGAGCGGCAAGCCGCAGAAGCACGTCGCGACCAACGCGCCGTGCGAAACCTGCCACAAGAGCACGACCACGTTCAGTGGCGCACGCTTCAGCCACACCGGGACGATGGCGGCCTGCGCGAGCTGCCACAACGGCATGGCCGCGACCGGCAAGCCGCAGAAGCACGTCGCGACCAATGCGCCGTGCGAGACCTGCCACAAGAGCACGACGACGTTCAGCGGCGCCCGCTTCAGCCACGCCGGCACGATGGCCGCCTGTGCAACCTGCCACAACGGATCATCAGCCGGCGGCAAGCCGCCGCGTCACGTGCTCACCAGCGCGCCGTGCGAAAGCTGTCACAAGAACACGGTGTCGTTCTCGGGCGCACGGATGGATCACAGCAGCCTGACTGCGCCGTGCGCCAGCTGCCACAACGGCTCCAACGCCACCGGAAAGTCGCCGAAGCACTTCGTGACCAATGTCCCCTGCGAGAGCTGCCATCGGACGGTCAGCTGGACGTCGGTCAACTACCGGCATATGTCGGCAAGCTATCCGAACCATAGCGCGGCGATTGCCTGCACCGCCTGCCATAGCGGCAACTCGCAAGCCGTCGTGTTCAAGTTCGCGGCCTACAAGCCCGACTGCGCCGCCTGTCACGCGGGTGATTTCCGGCCGCAGCAACACGCCAAGCTCGTGAAGCCGGCGCCGATGGACTACACCGTCGCCGAGCTCAAGGACTGCACCGGCGCGTGCCACATCTATGCTGACAAGTCGCAGACCACCATCATCACCCGTCGCCAGCGGCAGCACCGGGTCAATGGAGGCGGCTGGTGACGAGTGGCCGCTTCAGACAAGCAGCGGCAGCGAGGTCGACCCGATGGGCGATGACTCTGCTGTTCGGCTTGCTCGCAATCCTGCTCGATGGAGCCTTTGGCATCGCATCGGCGCAGCCGGTCATCGATCAGTTCGTCGCCACTGCAAATGCCACGACGGTCGGCAACTGCAGTCTCCTGCAAGTCAATTTTCATGTTCGCGTACGCTATACCGGGCATTTCCCGCTCGATCAGGGCAGCCAGCTCAGCGTCTCGCTGCAATTGGTCGATCGGGACGCCATCATGGCGCGGCGGCTGGTCCGGCGCGAGGGTGTGCGGGTCGAAAATGCCCAGGGCTCCGGCATCCAGGACGTCTATCTGACACTCGATCAGAACAGAGGACCGATCCTCGTCGTCCAGTTTGGCGGCGAATTCACCTACCAGATCGTGCAATCCGGCAGCTTCGAGCAGGTGACGATCGTCATTGCCCGCAAGGGGCCGGTGTCGGCGTGCAAGGTGAAGGCCCTGGTGCCGAGCGTGGCGGATCCGGGTGCGCCGAAGCCGGCCCCGATTCCGGGGGCGGCGGTGTCGATCCGCAACGACAATCGGACGATGCAGCAGGCGTCCGCGGCGGACATCCGTTTTGCCGAGGCCTCGATGGACGAGGCGCGCGCATCAATCAAGAAAGGCAATTTCAGCGCCGCGATCGATCTTCTGAAGAAGGTGCTCAAGCTCCCTGAGACCGGTTCGAGCGCTGAGGCGCAGGAACTGCTCGGCGTCGCCCGCCAGAAGGCCGGCCAGACCGCTGCAGCTCAGGCCGAATATGAGGACTATTTGCGCCGCTATCCGAACGGCGAGGGCGGCGAGCGGGTCAGGCAGCGGCTCGCCGCGCTTCTCACCGCGACCAGCAGCGCACCGGCGCGGCCGCGTGACACGTCTCCTGGGGCCTCCGACGGCGGAGACATGGGGGGAGCGATGTCGACGAAGGCGGGAGGGCCGAACGGCGATACCCGCTGGTCGATGTCGGGCAGCCTCTCGACGACCTTCATCACCAATGACAGCACCAGCGCCGTCAAAGACAGGGCGATGGCGCCGAACCCGAATGCCGATCCCGATGCCCACCGGGTTCATCAGAACACGCTGCTGACCAATTTCGACTACCTCGGCACGGCTGACAACGATCGCATCAGGACCAAGTTCAAGCTGGCTTTCACCCATGAGCGCCAGTTCGATACGGGGAACGACAAGTATGGCGTATCGACCGCGCAAGTCGATTACACGCTGAAGGAGGCCGACGTGACGTTGCGCGTCGGACGGCAATCGCGCAACACCGGAGGCGTGATGGGCCGTTTCGACGGCGCGGTGCTGAGCTGGCAGAAGAGCCCTGGTCTGCGCTTGAACGTGCTCGCGGGCTCGCCGAACTGGAGCCGCTTCGACGCACCGTTCAAGGACGGCAAGACGCTCTATGGCGCAAGCATCGACTTCGGCAAGATTCTGGGCGGGCTCGAAACCACAGTCTACCTCATCACCCAATACGATCGCAACATCGTCGATCGCCAGGCCATCGGCGCCGAATTCCGCTACTTCGATGCCAATAAGTCGCTGCTCGGCCTGATCGACTACGATACACATTTTCGCGCGCTCAATGCGGCGGTGTTCTCCGGAACCTACACGTTCGACGACAAGTCGGTCATCAACGCCTCGTTCGACTATCGAAAGGTTCCGTTTCTCTCGACCTGGAATGCGTTGCAGGGGCAGCCGTTCCTCACTCTTTACGACATGATGAAGTTCAACACCGCAGCCGAGATCAGGCAGTTCGCGATCGACCGGACGCCGACGTTCCAGTCGGCCATGGTGAGCTATTCGCGGCCTTTGAACGAGACCTGGCAGGTGGCCGCCGATGCCACGGTGACCAATCTGACCGGTACGCTGCCGTCCGGAGGCGTCGATGGCACGCCGGCGAGCGGTCTCGAATATTACCTGTCGGCTCAGCTGACCGGGAACGGCATCGTCAAACCGGGCGATCTGTTCATGGGCGCGCTGCGCTACGCGAGCCTGGCGGATTCGAAGTTCTACGTGCTGGATCTTGCCTCGCGCTATCCGATCACGCCCGATCTCGCCGTCAGCCCGCGGCTGCGGATGGGCTACAGGTCCGGGACGCAGACCGACCTAAAGGAGTACACGATCCTCCCGTCGCTGCTGGTCAGCTATTTGTGGTCGAAAGAGATCAGCATGGATGCCGAGGTCGGGTACCGCTACGTCGACAGCACGCAGGCCAACATCAAGACGACGACCAAGGATCTTTTCGCGACGGTCACGTTGCGGCGCGACTTCAACGCCGACGGCGTTACCAAGTGCAACGCCTCGATCGTCAGCTGCGCCTGGGCCAGGCCTGCGGCGTTGGAAGGCGGGCAGGGGGCAGGCGCGGGCGGCATGCCGCTGAAATCGCGCGGATCGCCCCTGTCGTCCTACATGCTGGAGACCGGTGTGCGCTACTGGTTCAGCTCGGGGCAGAATCGCTACCGCTATTTCGCCGACCAGGCCGCGACGCTGCAGGTCTCGCGGCTCGCCTATGGCGGAATGACCGGGCACACTGGCGAGATGTTCTTCAGGGTCGATGCGCTCGACGGACCCTTCACCAACATGTTTCTGAAGGGCTACATCGGAACGGGCAAGATCACTTCGGGCACTCTCGTCGACGAGGACTTCGCCCCGTTCGTCAATCCATCGTCCAAGACCGTCAGCAGCCTCGGCGGTGGGTTGCACTACGCAAATCTCGATGTCGGCTTCAATCTCCTGGAAACCGAGCGCTTCCGGCTCGGCGCCTTCGTCGGCTATCAATATTGGGCGGAGACGGTCGACGCCCGAGGCTGCACCCAGGTTGGCGGCAACCCGGCGATCTGCAATCCGGCGCTGGGGCCCGGCGTGAAGGTGGTGACCGAGCAGGATCGCTGGCACAGCGGACGGGCCGGTGTCTCACTCGACACGCGGCTGTCGGACCGGCTGAGCTGGCAGGCGGAGGCCGCTTATGTCTGGACTTCGCAGAATGCGATCGACACGCACTATTTCACGTTCGGGCGCGACCCCGCCGCAGGACAAGGATCCGGATTCCAGGCCGAGACCGTTCTGAACTACCAGCTGACGGACAACTTCCGCATCGGCATCGGCGGACGCTGGTGGCATCTCAGCACCAATGCGGTCGATTCGTTCAATCAGGTCCTGAGATATACGACGGAGCGTTATGGCGTCTTCCTCCAGGGCTCCTACAAGTTCAACCAGCCGCGATAGCCAGCCGGAGTCGTTCGATCATGAACTATCAAGCACGGCCGTTCGGCCTTCTTCCCGAATACGACGCGATGTTCCGCGGGGCATTGGATCGGCTGCGCCAGGAACGGCGCTATCGTGTCTTTGCGGATCTTGAACGTCTGGCGGGCCGCTGCCCGCACGCGATCTGGCATTCGCCGGAGGGCGAGCGTGAGGTCGTGATCTGGTGCTCGAACGATTATCTGGGCATGAGCCAGCACCCGAAAGTCATCGGCGCCATGATCGATGCCGCATCGCGCATGGGCACCGGTGCCGGCGGCACCCGCAACATCGCGGGGACGAACCACCCGCTCATCGCGCTCGAGCGAGAGCTGGCCGATCTCCACGGCAAGGAGGCCGCACTGGTGTTTACTTCGGGTTATGTTTCCAACGAAGCGGGGATATCGACCATCGCCAAGCTGCTGCCTGGATGTTTGCTGCTATCCGACACGTTGAACCACAACTCCATGATCGAGGGCGTCCGCAAGGCCGGTGTGGAGAAGCAGATCTGGCAGCACAACGACACGGAGCATCTCGAGCGGCTGCTGCGAGCAGCTGATCCCGAAAGGCCCAAGCTGATCGTGTGCGAGAGCCTCTACTCGATGGACGGCGATATCGCGCCGTTGCATCGAATTTGCGATCTGGCCGAGCGCTACGGCGCGCTCACCTATGTCGACGAGGTGCATGCGGTCGGGATGTATGGCCCGCGCGGCGGCGGCATAGCTGAGCGCGACGGGGTCATGGGTAGGATCGACATTGTCGAGGGCACGCTGGCAAAGGCCTATGGCTGTCTCGGCGGCTATCTTGCGGCCGGGGCGAACCTGATCGATGCGGTGCGCTCCTACGCCCCTGGCTTCATTTTCACGACGGCATTGCCGCCGCCGGTCTGCGCAGCCGCGACCGCTGCGATCCGGCATCTGAAAGTCTCGACAGCAGAGCGCGTCCGGCATCAGGATCGAGCCGCGCGCTTGAAGTCGGTCCTGATCGCAGCAGACCTGCCGGTGATGCCGAGCGAGAGCCATATCGTGCCGGTGCACGTCGGCGATCCCGAGAAGTGCAGGGCGGCATCGGACCTGCTGATGTCGGAGCACGGCATCTACATCCAGCCGATCAATTACCCCACTGTTCGGCGAGGAATGGAACGCCTGCGTCTTACACCAACGCCCTATCACGATGATGCGCTCATGGACCGGCTGGTCCATGCGATGGTCGAGGTGTGGGACAGACTCCATCTCCGTTACCGCCGGGAGAGCGGCCGGCCGCGCGGGGACGAGACGCCATAGCGCCGTCTGCGAACGGTTGGATCAGAAATCGTATGTTCGGCTGGCGTGGGGAAAGGCGGTAGCGCTCCCCCGCTACCATCGTTCCCCATAGTCCCTTCACATATGTCTCCTCGCCTCTCAGCGAGTTGAGACGTTCAGAGATGTCTACGCTGACCCGGCGGGCCGCGTCTCGTCCCGCCCACAGGATGACTTTCTCAACGAGGTCTGGGATCGCTTCCGTGGCCCCCACGTCTCCCTCGCTCACACCTCGTGAGCTTTCGAGCCGGACCGATTGTTCCTCGTAGCGCCTCAGAATGGACCGGTGGGAGTGCGATGGCTCGCGGCGCTGGGGGCGCGCTCCGCAATTCGGCAATGTCTCGCTTCCGGTCGGCATCCAGAGCCGTGGACTTGGGTCCGAGAATTGCGGGATCGCCATGATCCTTGGCGATCGCGTCAACCGGTCGATCAATCTCTCGGTTCGGTTGGCCGAGCTGCTGGTCCAGTCGTCCTCTCTTGGCGACGGTTGAGGCTGCAAGGCGTTTCCTCTCGTCCAGCTAGGTCTTCACATATTCAGTAGAGACCTTCGGTGAGCGCATCTTCCGCTCGCAGACCGCCGAGCACTGTCCGCTTGAGTCGAGGTCGAACGACTTCGCGTCAGAACAGCCGCCACTCTCCTTGGCCCCAGAGCACCGGACCCGAACCCGCCCGGAAGAGAGTTCTGCTGTTGAGTTCAGACTTGCCCATCCGCGCCGTGATCCAACGGGCGGAGATGCGGATGGTGATGCGGCCGTCCTTGGTCACGACGGCATGCGCAGCAGGTTGCGCACGGCCGGCCGCCACTCGCCGGTCATGGTATATTCGAGGCCGAGCCGTGCACCGCATGTGATCGCCAGCATTGTGATCGGAGCGGACACGGCGAGCGCAGAGAATGCCGAGAGGCCCTGGCCGATCGTGCAGCCCATAGACATGACGCCGCCGGTGCCCATCAGCAGGGCGCCGACCATGTGACGTTTCAGCTCGCGCGCGTCGTCGCAGGCTTCCCAGCGAAACACATGCGAGAACATCGCCGCGACGAACGAGCCCAGGATCACGCCCGCCACCGAGCCGATCGCGAAGTCGGCATGGCTGCCTGAGAGCGTGGCGATGTAGAGCACGGTGTTGCCGAGCGGGGCGACGAAGGTCAGCGATGCCACGCGCGCCGGATCGAAATCGTCATTGCCGAGCCAGCCGGTCGCGAACCAGCCGAACGCCACGGCAAGGCCGACAGCGAGGCCCGAGAGCAGCAGCCGCGGCGATCTCACGAGGCGCCCGTCGGCCAGCGCCCCGGCGGACAGCGCGACGGCTGCGATGGAGACGACCATCGGCCGCGCATACGATCCAAGCGCCGCCGACAGCAGGACGTCCATGCCCTGGGTCATCGTCTCGGGCAGACGCAGCGACAGTGGCTCGATCAGTGCAACGCGCAGGAAGCCGGTGAGCCCGCGCATCGCGGCCAGGGCCGAGACGCCGAGCACCAGGAAGACGACGATGGCGCGCAGATCGCCACCGCCGATGCGGACCAAGGTTCCGAAGCCGCAGGTGCCGACCAGGGCCATTCCGATTCCGAACAGGAAGCCACCCAGGATGGCGCCGCCGAGCGGAATGGATGAGGTCAGATAGATGGAGCGTGAGAGATCGACGAGGCCGAACGTGGCGAGCGACTGCGTCGCGACCAGCGCCACCGCCGCTGCCAGAGCGAATGATTTGAGCCGTCGCGTGTCCGCGCCGAAGAAGGCGTCTTCCAGCATCGCGAGCGTGCAGAAGCGCCCGGCTCGTCCAGCGACGCCGAGGACGGCGCCTGCGAGCAGGCCACACGCGAACGTCAAGACAGACGGACTGAGCATTCCCCCGCGACTTCCTTGGTTGGTTTCCCGGCACTCTGCGTCAGGACCGGCCAGGAAGCCAGAACTCTTGCGCGGCTCCGGTGCTAGCGCCGGCGCTTGCGGACCGGCTCGCAGAAGACGTCATAGATCGCCGTCAGGATCTTGCGAACGTCGTCGCTCGCAAGGCTGTAATAGATGGTCTTGCCGTCGCGCCGGGTCGTCACCAGCCGGTCGAGCCGCAAACGGGCGAGTTGTTGCGAGACCGTGGACTGGCGCTCGCCGAGGAACTGCTCGAGCTCGGTGACGGATTTTTCGCCTTCGGCGAGGATGCAGAGCAGCAGCAGCCTGGACTCGTGGGACAGCGCCTTCAGCATCTCGCTGGCTTCGCGCGCTTTTTCGATCATCTGCTCGAGTTCGGCAGACGTTTCGATGTCCTTGAGCTTCGGCAATGGCATGGATCCTGGATCCCTCGATTCCTGTCAGGTACGGGCCTGCGGCCTGTTTGTAGCATTCATTATACGGCCGAGCAGCCCAAAGAAGAACGCCTCGCCGGGATAGCCGCGGATACGTCCGATTTCGCGCCCCTGGTCCACGATCACGAAGGTCGGGGTGAATGCGCCCGGGTCGATCCCGGCAAGGTCGGCTGGCAGGGGCTTGCCAAGATCGACCCGCCGCAGGGGAGCGTCGCGCCCTTCGTCCGTCTTGGCATAGATCGGCGCGATCTCGGCATTGAACCGGGCGCACCAGCCGCAGCCGGCACGTTCGAACATCACGAGCTCGGAGGCGGCGGCCGGCAACGAGAGACACAGGCCGGTCACCGCCGCCCATGCGAATTTTGCGATTCTGCGCGACATGCCGCCATCCTCTTCTGGACTTGCCGCCCAACCTATCATTAAATTCGAATATGTACTAGTGCTCCGTTTCCGAAGCCCGCTCCGCCCAGTCGGGCGGCATGCAGCGCGGCCGGCGGGCTGGGAGGATGGATGGATCTCGACGTCACGCTGGGCGCTGCGTTGGCCGCGGGCCTGCTGTCTTTCCTGTCGCCGTGCATTCTGCCACTGGTCCCGCCGTTCCTGTGCTACATGGCCGGCGTCTCGGCTGCCGACACGATCACCGAAGCCGGCATCGTGCAGCGGCGGCGGACGATCCTGACCGCGCTTTGTTTTGTCGCCGGCTTTTCGCTCGTCTTCGTCGGTCTCGGCGCCACCGCTTCGGTGTTCGGACGGTTCATCGCCGGTCATCTCAGCCAGCTCGGCATGGTTGCCGGCCTCGTCATCATCACGATGGGGCTGCATTTCCTCGGCGTGTTGCGGATACCGCTGCTGTACCGGAGCGCGACGATTGACCTCGGCAGCAAGCCGGCCGGCCTGCTCGGCGCGTTCATGATGGGGCTGGCCTTCGCCTTCGGTTGGACGCCGTGCGCGGGGCCGGTTCTTGCCGCCGTCCTGATGATGGCCGGCGCGGAGGCGACGGTCGGAAAGGGCGCTCTGCTACTCGCCGCCTACTCCGTCGGAACGGGCATCCCGTTCTTGATCGCCGCTGCCTTCACCGGGCAGTTCATGACCATGCTCAAGGGGATCAAGCCTCATCTGCCGCTGGTTGAGAAGACCATGGGCGGCTTTCTGGTCCTGACCGGTGCGGCCTTCCTCTCAGGGATCATTCCGTGGATGTCGGAATGGATCTTCGAGCGCTTTCCGTCGCTCGCCACCATCGGCTGATCAGCCGAAGCGGAAGTCCAGCAGATTGACGAAGGACTGCAGCTCGATCTGGTAGCGATGCACGAGGCCCGCATCGCCCGTACGCGCGGCACTGCCGATCTCGCCTGCACTCGCAATGGCGCCGTCGATCAGGCGGCGGAATTCGGCCTGGCCCGCAATATCGGGCGGAGCGAGGCCGTTGCAGCGCTGCAGCCGCTCGCGCAGCGCGGTGCCGGCCTGGACGACCTCGCTGGTGTCTGCCTTGGCAGCTCCAAACCGTGTGGCGACACTGCGCAACTCGTCCATGGCCGATGACAGGTCGAACACGCAATCGCTGAGCTCGACGACGCCCGCCTCCCGTCTGAGTGCGTGAAGAGCGCGGCGCAAAGTTGCGATGTCCGCCGCGGCGCCTGCGCTGTCACCGGCCGTGAGCGCGTCGTCCGCCATGCTCAAGCGCTCGCGTCCGGTCGCGAGCAGATCTGCGAAGGACTTGGCAACGTAGGGTGCGATTGGCTGCTCCGTGAGCCGGCTGAGCTGCGTCCAGGCGCGCCTCGCATCATCGAGCTCGATCTGCGCCAGGGCGATGTTGCCCGTGCGTCCATAACTCGCTGCCGTGCGCAGGCCGGCCATGGCCGACTGCATGAGAGCGGGAAGATCATTGCTGTCGCCGGCCTCTGCACGAGGCCCGTGGCCAAAACACCAGAGGAGAAGAAGCGACAGCATGATGGCGCGGCGCAACATCGAATGTCCTTTTCACATTCTGTTATTCGAATATTATGTATCGAAAGTTCTCGGACTTGGCAAAGCGCGCGAGCAGGCTCATGACCTCAAACTGGATGATGACGCGACGCGATCTGGTTGCGCTGCTGCCTGCCGCGGCCGCCCTCGGCGCGATGCAGAGGCGTGCGCGGGCGGAGGCCGTGCTCGGTGACGACGGGCTCTACCATCAGCCGTGGTTTCTCAACAGCTTCCTGGACCTGCGCGAGGATCTCGAGAGCGCAGCGTCGGAAGGCAAGCGGCTCGCGATCATGTGGGAGTTGCGCGGCTGTCCGTATTGCCGCGAGACCCACCTTGTTAACTTCGCCGACCCTGGAATCACGGACTACATCCGCACCAATTTCGAAGTTCTGCAGCTCAATCTGCTCGGCGCGCGCAAGGTGATCGACTTCGATCGCAAGGAGCTCACCGAGAAGGAACTCGCCGAGCGCTACGCGATCCGGTTCACGCCGACGTTCCAGTTCTTTCCTCCATCCGCAGACGGTGTCGATTCAAAAGAGCCGCTCGCACGCGAGGTCGCGCGCGCGCCGGGCTATCTCAAGCCGCCGCATTTCCTCGCGATGTTCCGCTTCGTGCGCGACAGGGCCTATGAGCGCGGTACCTTCCGCGACTATCTC